>NZ_JBIUYR010000011.1:0-106508 GCF_044744625.1 Streptomyces sp. NPDC087270 | reverse complement strand
CCCGCGGGGGGTGACTTGGGCTTAACCCGGCGGGGGGGGGGGGGGGCCCCCCCCGGCCCCCCCCCGGGGGGGGGGGGGGGGGGGGGCGGGGCCCCCCCCCCCCCCCCGCCGCACGTCATACGGTCGGGCCCCGGCGGCGCGCCCGCGGCGCGCCGCCGCTCCCGCTCAGCGCAGCGCCGGCTTCGGAGGCGCCTTGAGCAGGAACACCATCACCACCGCGGCCGAGACGAAGATCGCCGCCAGGGTGAACGCGGCGGTGGCGCCGTTGATGAACGCGTTGCCGTGCGCGTGCCGGGAGACCGTACCGAAGACGGTGACCAGCACCGACAGTCCGAGGCTGCCGCCGATCTGCTGCATCGTCTGGAGCAGGCCGGACGCGGAGCCCGCGTCCTGGGGCTGGACGCCGGAGAGGATGAACGTGTTGAGCGGCATCATCGTCCAGCCGACCCCGAAGCCGACCAGCATCAGCGGGCCGAGCAGTCCGGCCGCGTAGCCGTCGGTCGGGCCGAGCTGGGTGATCCAGATCGTGCCCGCCAGGTTGATCGGCAGCCCGATGCTCACCACCGTCTTCGCGCCGAACCTGCCGATCATGCGCGGCGCGAGCCGCGCGGCGACGAAGAGCGGCCCGGCCAGCGGCAGGAACGCGAAGCCGGTCTTCAACGGGCTGAAGTGCAGATACGTCTGAAGGTACTGGGTGCTGAAGTAGAAGACGCCGAACATCCCGGCCGGCACCAGCAGCATCACGCTGTAGGCGATGGCCCGGTTGCGGTCGGCGAACAGCCGCAGCACCACCAGCGGGCGCTCGACCCGCGTCTCGTTGACGAGGAACGCGCCGAGCAGCGCGACCGCGATCACGAACGACGCGAGCGCCCGTCCGTCGGTCCACTTGCTCTCGCCGACCCGGATGAAGCCGTACACCAAGGTGGCCATGCCGAGCGTGCCGGTCAGCGCGCCCGCGATGTCGAAGCGGCCGCCGCGGTGGCGGGCGGTCTCGTTGATGAAGCGCGGTGCGAGCACCATGATCAGGGCGCCGACCGGCACGTTGATGAAGAACACCCAGCGCCAGGAGCCCAGGTCGGTGAGGATGCCGCCGGCGGTCAGGCCGATCGCCGAACCCGCGCCGGACACGGCCGAGAACACGCTCAGCGCCCGGTTGCGCTCGGTGCCCTCGCTGAACGACGTGGCGATCAGGGCCAGGGTGCTGGGCGCGGCCAGCGCTGCGGCGGCCCCCTGGAAGCCGCGGGCGACCAGCAGGGTGGTCGCGTCGTTGGCCAGCCCTCCCGCGATCGAGGCGACGGTGAAGGCGGCGACGCCCCACACCATCGCCGTACGGCGGCCGATCAGGTCGCCTATTCGGCTGCCGAGCAGCAACAGGCCGCCGAAGGCGAGGGTGTAGACGTTGAGCACCCACGACATGCCGGTGGCCGAGAAGCCCAGGTGGGTGCCGATGCCGGGCAGCGCGACGTTCACCACGGTGGCGTCGAGCAGGATCATCAGCTGGGTGCCGACGATGGCACCGAGGACGAGGTACGGGTGGCGGCTCGCGGGGGACGACGGCTGCCGGGTGGGGGCGGGGGCGGCACCGGTGGTGGCGCTGCCGGCCTGTTGGGTGCTGTGGGTCAGGTCTGTTCCTCCGGTGCTGTTGGTGCTGTCGGAGTCACGCGTCGTGGGCGTGGACATGGTGAGTAAGCCTCCAGCGGAGAGAGTAAACGGAGGTCTCCTCCGAAAACTATACGGAGGCTTCCTCCGGAACTACAATCGCTTTCGGCGAGATATTCCGGAGTGGAGGCGGGACCGACGATGCGGGCAGACGCGCAACGCAACTACGACCGGTTGCTCGAAGAGGCCCGGCAGGCGTTCATCGTGCACGGCACCGATGTCGCGCTGGAGGACATCGCCCGGCACGCGGGCGTCGGCATCGGCACGCTCTACCGGCACTTCCCCAACCGGTACAGCCTGATGAACGCGGTCTTCGTCCGCGAGATCGACGCGCTCGGCGCTCGCTCCATCGAGTTGATGTCCGCGGACGACCCGACCGAGGCCCTCACCTCATGGCTGTACGCGATGGCGGCGCACTCGTCGGCGTACCGCGGCATGGCCGCGGCCATCGGTGAGGCGTCCGACACGCAGATGCCCGCGTGCAAGTTCAAGTTGCGCGAGTCCGGCGGGCAACTCCTGACCCGTGCGCAGCAGGCGGGCGCGGTACGGGAGGACATCCGCATCGGCGACCTGCTCAAGCTGACGTACGCGGTGGTGCAGGCCGCGGAGAAGGACTCCACGGAGAAGGGGGTCTTCCAGCGGCTGATGAGCATCATGATGGAGGGCATCCGTACGAGGCCGTCCGCGGAGGCGTCGGCGGGGTCGCCGGCGGGAGCACCGGCGGTGGCTTCGGCCGGGGAGCGTCGTCCCGCCGCGACGGTCCCGGCCGCGTCCGACGCGCACGCCGGGTCCCGCTGAGCGGGTGGCCTTCCGCGCCTCTGAGCGGCTCTCCTTTCACGGAAGGGGAGCCGCTCAGGGGCGTGGGGCGCGTGGCTCAGGGCTGAGGGTTCAGCGCGCAGGGCTCACGCAGGGCCCAGGGCTCAGGGCTCACGCAGGGCCCAGGGCTCAGCGGCGGCGGACGTCGGCGAGCCGGGGCGTGGGGCTCTCCCCGTTGCCGACCGGACCCGCGCCCAACGGCGGGGCGCCGCGCAGCGGGTGGTGCCGCCGCGGCCCGGGCAACCCGCGCCCGGACGCCAGCCCGTCCGCTGCCGCCGCCGCGGCCACCGCCGCACTGGACCCGCTCCCCGGCAGCGAGGCGACGGTGACCTGCACCCCCCGGTCGGCCAGCGCCTGCAACTCCGTGCCGGCGCGCTCGTCGTCCGGCTCGGGCTCGTCGGTGACGAGATGGGTGATCTGGTCGGTCGGCACGGTCTGGAACATCGTGTCGGCGCCGAGCTTCGTGTGGTCGGCGAGCACCACCACCTCCGAGGCGGCCTGCACCAACGCCCGGTCCACGCTCGCGGCGAGCATGTTGGACGTCGACAGCCCGCGCTCGGCGGTCAGCCCCGCGCCGGACAGAAACGCCCGGGACACCCGCAGCCCGTGCAGCGACTGCTCGGCACCGCTGCCGACCAGCCCGTAGTTCGAGCCGCGCAGGGTGCCCCCGGTCATCACCACCTCGACACGGTTGGCGTGCGCCAGCGCCTGGGCCACCAGCAGGGAGTTGGTGACCACGGTCAGCCCGGCCACCCGCGCCAGCCGTCTGGCCAGTTCCTGCGTGGTCGTACCAGCACCGACCACGATCGCCTCGCCCTCCTCGACGAGGCCGGCCGCGAGATCGGCGATGGCCGTCTTCTCCGCGGTCGCTAGATGGGATTTCTGCGGGAAGCCGGACTCCCTGGTGAAGCCACCCGGCAGCACCGCACCGCCGTGCCGGCGGTCCAGCAGTCCTTCCGCCTCCAGCGCCCGTACGTCCCTGCGCACGGTCACTTCGGACGTCTGGACGACCCGGGCGAGCTCCCGCAGCGACACCGCTCCGTTAGCCCGCACCATTTCCAGAATCAACTGACGACGTTCTGCAGCGAACACGGAACCGACAGTAACGCCAACGACCGGACGGTTTCAGCGTTTTGCACCCGTTGATGGAAGTCGTGCACAAAACAGACCGTCAAGTGCTATAGCTCGACCGTGCGTTCCCTTCCCCACCTGTCCGGAACCCACCACCCCCCACCAACCCGCCCTACGCGCCACCGAGTTCCCTGAGCCGCACCCGGCCGGGTGCGAAGTCCGGGGAGTCGATGGCGACATCCATGTTCCCGGCGTCGATGGACGCGACCTGCCAGCGCCGACCGTCGATCTCGACCGTGTCACCGACCAGGAGATCGCGATACGAGGCGAGGTACTGTCCCTTGGAAGCCACGCCGATCGAGCAACTCGGAGGACTTTCGGCGAAGTTGTCGGCGACCACGCTCATGTCCGGGCCGGTGTCGGGAACGTGCCAGCGCAGCGTCCAGCGGCCGTTGTCGATGCTCGGCCACCTGGCCATGTCCTTCTCCTGCTCCGTGAGGTTCTTACCGGGCGCGGTGAGGACCACCCGGTAGGTGCAGATCTGGGCGACGACGTAGACGCCACGGCCGAGGGTGACCTTCTGCCGCGGAGCCACGGTGGTCTTGCGACCGCCCTGGGTCAGCACCGCGGTACGGCTCTTGCCGTCCGCGGCCGCCGACGCGTACGTCACCCACCGACCGCCCGGCAGGGCCACCCCTCCCCCGCGCAGGATGTGCAGCCCGCCGACCGGACTCAGATCACCGACACAGACCGGCCCCGGGTCCGGGGTGACCGAAGCGGAAGGACGGGGCGAATGCCCGCTCCCCGCTCCCGCCCCGCCGCACGCGGCCACGGCCGCAGCAAGACAGCCACCCACCACCAGACGGCCAAGCGCCCCACCCGACCGTGCGTTCCCTTCCCCACCTGTCCGGCCCCCCACCACCAACCCGCCCTACGCGTCTCCGAGTTCGTGGAGCCGCACCCGGCCGGGTGCGAAGTCCGGGGAGTCGATGGCGGCATCCATGTTCCGGCCGGCGATCTCGACCGTGTCCCCTACCAGGAGATCGCGATACGAGGCGAGGTACTGCCCCTTGGAGGCCACACCGATCGAGCAACTCGGAGGACTGCCGGCCTTGGCCTGGCCCACCGCGTTGTCCAGGTAGGGACCCATCGATCCCGCGAGCTTGCGGGCGGTACGGGCGCAGTCCCGCAAGTCGGTGGCGCGTTGCTTCAGTTGCTCGGGTGTCTCGCCCGGATCTTCCTGCTTCTGCCCCATGCGTTACCCCCCGGTGTTCGCCATGTGGTGTCACCGTAGGGGCGTGGGCGCGCGGCAAGGGAGCGGTCGGGGGCGGGTGTTACGGGATCGGGACAGCCGTGATCGGCATGTGACGCCGGGTGAGGGGGACTTCAGCCGCCGTGGCCGGTCTTGCGGGTGTGGAGCTGGCGGGCGACCTCGGCGATGGAGCCGGAGAGGGAGGGGTAGACGGTGAAGGCGTTGGCGATCTGCTCGACGGTGAGGCTGTTGTCGACGGCGATCGAGATGGGGTGGATCAGCTCGCTCGCCTTGGGCGCGACCACGACGCCGCCGACCACGATGCCGGTGCCGGGGCGGCAGAGGAGTTTGACGAAGCCGTCGCGGACCCCCTGCATCTTCGCCCGCGGGTTGCGCAGCAGCGGCAGCTTGACGACGTTCGCCTCGATCCGCTTGGCGTCGATGTCCGCCTGGGTGTAGCCGACGGTGGCGATCTCCGGGTCGGTGAAGACGTTGGAGGAGACGGTCTTGAGGTTGAGCGGGGCCACCGCGTCGCCGAGGAAGTGGTACATCGCGATCCGCCCCTGCATCGCGGCGACCGAGGCGAGCGCGAAGATGCCGGTGACGTCGCCGGCCGCGTAGACGCCGGGGGCGCTGGTGCGGGAGACCTTGTCCGTCTTGATGTGCCCGGAGTCGGTGAGCTTGACGCCGGTCTCCTCCAGGCCCATCCCGCCGGTGTTGGGGATCGCGCCGACCGCCATCAGGCAGTGCGTGCCGCTGATCATCCGGCCGTCGGAGAGTGCCACCTCGACCCGGTCGCCGACCCTCTTCACGGACTGCGCGCGGGAGCGGGCCATCACGTTCATGCCGCGGCGGCGGAAGACGTCCTCCAGGACGGCGGCGGCGTCCGGGTCCTCGCCCGGCAGCACCCGGTCGCGGGAGGAGACCAGCGTGACCCGGGAGCCGAGCGCCTGGTAGGCGCCCGCGAACTCCGCGCCGGTGACGCCGGAACCGACCACGATCAGCTCTTCCGGCAGCTCGTCGAGGTTGTAGACCTGGGTCCAGTTCAGGATGCGCTCGCCGTCGGGCAGCGCGTCCTCCAGCTCGCGCGGGCGGGCACCGGTCGCGATCAGCACCGCCTCAGCGGTCAGCCGCTCGCTGCTGCCGTCGGCGGCCTCGACCACGACACAGCGGGTGCCCTCGGCGGTCGGGCAGCCCTCCAGCCGGCCCCGGCCGCGCATCACCCGGGCGCCGGCCCGGGTCACGGCGGCGGTGATGTCGTGCGACTGGGCGAGCGCGAGCCGCTTCACCCGGCGGTTCACCTTGCCGAGGTCCACCCCGACCACCCGGGCCGAACGGTCCAGCGGCGGCGTGTCGTCGGCGACGATGATGCCCAGCTCCTCGTACGAGGAGTCGAAGGTCGTCATCACCTCGGCCGTGGCGATGAGGGTCTTGGACGGCACGCAGTCGGTCAGCACCGACGCCCCGCCCAAGCCGTCGGTGTCCACGACGGTCACCTCCGCGCCGAGCTGCGCCGCTACGAGCGCGGCTTCGTAGCCGCCGGGTCCGCCACCGATGATCACGATCCGAGTCACGTACCCCATTGTCCCGCACGTGCCAAGCGCTCGCCGCCAGGGTCCTGCCCGTACGGCGGCGGGGCAGTGGTACGGGCGCGCGACACCGCGACGGGGCCACGACGGCGCCACGACGGGCGCCCGCCCCCGGCCCTCCGCCGTACGAAAACGGGCGGCCTCGCGGGCGGGTTCGCGGCGGCTTCGCGGCCCACCTCACGGACCACCTCCCGAGCCACCTCGCGGACCGCCCCCCGGCCCACCTCCCGGGCGACGTCGCAGGTCGCGCCGCGGGCACCGGCGAAGGCCCGGCGCAGCCGCCCGCCCCCCGGATCACACACGGACGCCGCGTCCGCTCCTTACGCCGCGCGAACCCCGCTCCCGTACTCTCGTGACCATGTCGCTCTACGCCGCCTACGGAAGCAACCTCGACGCGCGGCTGATGACGCGCCGCGCCCCGCACTCCCCGCTGCGCGGCACCGGGTGGCTCGACGGGTGGCGACTGACCTTCGGCGGCGAGCAGATGGGCTGGGAGGGCGCGCTGGCCACGGTCGTGGAGGCGCCGGGCCACCAGGTGTTCATCGGGTTGTACGACATCGCCGAGGTGGACGAGGAGTCCATGGACCGGTGGGAGGGCGTACCGCTGGGCATCTACCGGCGGACGACCCTGCGCGTGCACACCCTCGACGGCGACGAGGCGGCCTGGCTGTACGTCCTCAACGACTACGAGGGCGGCCTGCCCTCCGCCCGCTACCTCGGCGAGCTCGCGGACGCCGCCGAGTCCGCCGGCGCGCCGTACGACTACGTGATGGAGCTGCGCAAGCGGCCCTGCTGAGGCACCCCGCGGAGCCGCCGTCCACGCGCCGTCCACCGCACCGGGCCGCCGCACTCCGGCCACCCGGGTGGCCGAGCCCACCCCGGTCGTCAATTGTCGGAAGATCCGATTTCCGGACGTCATGTTTCTGCGGCGTCTACGCGCGTAGGGAAACACGGGTTACGCTCATCCGCGTGAACGCTTCCGCAGAACCCGATCCCTACGCCGCGGCCGATGCCGCCGCTGCCCGCCTCCGCGAGCTGACCGGCGCCGACACGCACGACGTGGCCCTCGTCATGGGCTCGGGCTGGGTGCCCGCCGCCGACGAACTCGGCACCCACGACCACGAGGTACCGATCACCGATCTGCCCGGGTTCCCGGCGCCCGTGGTCGCCGGGCACTCCGGGCAGGTCCGCTCGGTACGGATCGGCGAGGTGCGCGCCCTCGTCTTCCTCGGCCGCACCCACCTGTACGAAGGGCGCGGCGTGGACAGCGTCGTGCACGGCGTCCGTACCGCGGTCGCGGCCGGCTGCAAGACGATCGTGCTCACCAACGGCTGCGGAGGGCTCCGCCCCGGGTACCGGCCAGGCCAGCCCGTCCTGATCAGCGACCACATCAACATGACGGCGACCTCCCCGCTGCGCGGGCCGCGCTTCGTCGATCTCACCGACCTCTACTCGCCGCGGCTGCGGGCGCTGTGCCAGGAGGTCGACCCCTCCCTCGAAGAGGGTGTCTACGTCCAGTTGCCCGGCCCGCACTACGAGACCCCCGCGGAGATCGGCATGGTCCGCGCGATAGGGGGTGACCTCGTGGGGATGTCCACCGCCCTGGAGGCGATCGCCGCGCGCGAGGCGGGGGCCGAGGTCCTCGGGATCTCCCTCGTCACCAACCTCGCGGCCGGGATGACCGGGGCGCCCCTCAACCACGAGGAGGTCCTCGAAGCCGGCCGGGTCTCCGCCGCCCGCATGGGCGCCCTCCTCCACCAGGTCCTGGGCCGACTCTGACCCACCCGAGCAAGAACCAAGCCGCCCGGCGATTGAGGGCAAAGAGGCGGACCGGCCCGAGCACGAGCGAGCCCGCCCGGCGATCGAGGGCAGACGAACGGACAAAGGAGGACCGACGTGCGGTTCGAGCCCACGCAGTGGATCGCTGAGGACCCCGACCCCGACACCCGGGCGGAACTCGAAGCCCTCGTACGGGCCGCGGACGGCGGGGACGAGGACGCCCGGGCGGACCTCGCGGACCGCTTCCGGGGCACCCTGGAGTTCGGCACCGCCGGGCTGCGCGGCGCGATGGGCGGCGGCCCGATGCGGATGAACCGCGCCGTGGTGATGCGCGCGGCGGCGGGCCTGGCCGCGTACGTACAGGACACCCGCCCGGCGGACCAGGGCCCCGGCCTCGTGGTGATCGGGTACGACGCCCGGCACAAGTCGGAACGCTTCGCGCGGGACACGGCCGCCGTGATGACCGGCGCGGGCCTGGCCGCGGCGGTGCTGCCACGCCCGCTGCCCACCCCCGTCCTGGCGTTCGCGATCCGCCACCTCGGCGCGGCCGCCGGGGTGATGGTGACCGCGAGCCACAACCCGCCGCAGGACAACGGCTACAAGGTCTACCTGGGCGACGGCTCGCAGATCGTGCCGCCCGCGGACGCGCAGATCGCCGAGCGGATCGCGGCGGTCGGCCCGCTGAAGACCGTGCCGACGCCCGAGGACGGCTGGACGGTGCTCGGCGAGGACGTCGTGGCGGCGTACCTGGACCGCGCGGTGGGCGTGGTCGCCCCGGACGGCCCGCGCGAGGTGTCGACGGTCTACACGCCGCTGCACGGTGTGGGCCTGCGGACGCTGCTCGCCGCGTTCGACCGGGCCGGGTTCCCCGCGCCCGCCGTGGTGCCGTCGCAGGCCGAACCCGACCCGGACTTCCCCACCGTGGCATTCCCGAACCCCGAGGAACCCGGTGCGATGGACCTCGCCTTCGAGACCGCCCGCGCGCACCGCCCCGACCTGGTGATCGCCAACGACCCCGACGCGGACCGCTGCGCCGTGGCCGTACCCGACCCGGCCGCCCCCGGCGGCTGGCGGATGCTGCGCGGCGACGAGCTGGGCGCGCTGCTCGCCGTCCACCTGGTCCGGCGCGGCGCCGCCGTCCCCGGCCGGGACACCTTCGCGGCGAGCATCGTCTCCTCCTCGCTGCTGTCGAAGATCGCCGCCCGCGCCGGCCTCGGCTACGCCGACACCCTCACCGGCTTCAAGTGGATCTCCCGCGTGCCGGGCCTGCGGTACGGCTACGAGGAAGCGCTCGGCTACTGCGTCGACCCGGCGGGGGTCCGTGACAAGGACGGCATCACCGCCGCGCTGCTCATCGCCGAACTCGCCGCCGACCTCAAGCGGGACTCCCGCACGCTCGGCGACCTGCTCGACGAACTCGCCCTCACCCACGGGCTGCACGCCACCGACCAGCTCTCGGCCCGGGTCGCCGACCTGTCGCTGATCGGCGCGGCCATGGAACGCCTGCGGGCGCACCCCCCGACCGAGCTGGCCGGCCTCGCCGTCACCGGGGTCGACGACCTCGCCGCCGGTTCCGCGGAGTTGCCGCCCACCGACGGCCTGCGCTACCGCCTGGCCGGGCCCGGGGTCGACGGCGCCCGTGTCGTGGTCCGGCCCAGCGGGACCGAGCCCAAGCTCAAGTGCTACCTCGAAGCGGTGGTGCCGGTGCCCGAGCCCTCGGCCCTGCCCCAGGCCCGCGCCGCCGCGGCCGAGTTGCTCGCCGCCCTCAAGCGCGACCTGGCGACCGCGGCCGGCATCTGAGCGCCGCGGTCGCCCTGCGTCAGGGCCTGGCGTCGGAACCTGGCGTCGGGCTCTCGCCTCAGCCGAAGCGGCCCTGGACGTAGTCCGAAGTGCGCCGGTCCTGGGGGTGGTTGAACATCGCGTCGGTGGGGCCGTGCTCCACCACCGCCCCGGGGGTGCCCTGTTCGGCGAGGAAGAACGCGCACTGGTGGGAAACCCGGGCGGCCTGCTGCATGTTGTGGGTGACGATCACGATCGTCACCTCGTCGGACAGCTCGCCGATGGTCTGCTCGATCCGCCGGGTGGAGGTCGGGTCGAGTGCGGAGCACGGCTCGTCCATCAGCAGCACCCGGGGGCGCACCGCCAACGCGCGGGCGATGCACAGGCGTTGCTGCTGCCCGCCGGACAGCGCGCCGCCCGGCTGCCGCAGCCGGTCGGCGACCTCGCGCCACAGCCCGGCCTTGGTCAGGCACTCCTCGACCAGGGCGTCCCGCGCGGAGCGGTCGGCCTTGACCCCGTTCATCCGCAGCCCGGCGAGCACGTTGTCGTAGATCGACATCGCGGGGAAGGGGTTGGGCTTCTGGAAGACCATGCCGATCTCGCGGCGGGCGTGCGTGATCCGGCGGCCCCGGTCGTAGATGTCCTGGCCGTCCAGCAGCACCTGGCCGGCCAGTGCGGCGGTGCCGACCAGTTCGTGCATCCGGTTGAGGATGCGCAGGAAGGTGGACTTGCCGCAGCCGGACGGGCCGATCAGCGCGGTGACGCGCTGCGCGGGCATGGTGAGCGAGACCTGGTCGAGGACCTTGTGGTCGCCGAACCAGGCGGACACGTCGCGGGCCTCCAGCGTGGCGGAGCGCGAACCCGCCCCGGACGGCGGCGGCGCGAGCACGGCCGCGCCGGCGAACGGCGCGCTGCCGGCGGCCGTCCCCGCAGGTCCCGCAGGTCCCGCCGCCGACGACGCGGGCGATACGGATGGCGCGGGCGACGCCGGTACGGGCGGCAGCGGAACGGTCTTGTCGGTGGCTGACATCGAGTGGCGATCCCCTCAGACGGAGCGATGTGCGGGCGGCGCGGACCGCGCCCGGCCCGGGCGGGTCACAGCAAGGCGGGTCACGACGGGGCGGGTCACAGCAGGTTGGGCAGCAGTTCGGTGGCCGCGCCCGACAGCGCGATGACCAGGGCGGTGAGCACCGGCACCCCGGTGATCCAGCTCTGCCAGCTGCCCCAGCGGCGGTGCGCCCAGCTCACCGCGACCGTGGCGAGCAGCAACGCCTGGAGCCACAGCAGGACCGGCAGCCACGCCGACGGGTCGCCGGACAGCGGCAGTTCGGCCGAGGAGACGGCGCCGCCGATCGCCGGTGCGGGCTGCGCGGTGCCGACCAGGTCGGCGTCGACCCGCAGCACCCCGTGCGGCGTGTAGAGCCCACCGGTCGCGGTGACCAGCGTCAACCGTCCACCGCCCGAGGTCAGTTGGGGCGGAGTGGGGTCGCCGGCCCGGCGTACGTCGGTCACTTTGTACCGCGCGTGGCCCTGGCCGGTGGTGACGGTGATCGGGTCGCCGGCGTGCAGCCGGGCGAGGTGGTTGAAGGGGCTGCCGTAGCCCCACTGCCGTCCCATGATCGTGCTGGTGCCGGCCTGGCCGGGCATGGGGGTGTTGCGCAGGTGGCCCGGCCCCGACATCAGCACGCCGGAGGTGGTGCCCTGGAAGACGACTTCGCGCAGGCCGATGGCGGGGATGTGCAGCACCGCGACCGGGGCGCCGTCGCGCACCTCCTTGCCGCGCGCGTCCTTCGGTCCCACCGGGGCGGTACCCAGGGCGAGTTCGGCACGCAGCCGGTCGTATCCGGTCTGCTGGGCGCGGGCGTGCTCGATGTGGCCGAGCACCGTGAGGTTCGCGGCGAAGCCGAGCAGCAGCGCGGCCAGGACGGTCAGCGCCGCGCCCGGGATCGCGAGCCACGGGTCCGGCCGGCCGCCGCCGCCCCTGCCGGACGGCGGCTCCGGCGCCGGCTCCGCCCGCGATCGCGACGGCGGGTACGGCGGCCCGGCCTGAGGCTGCGACGGTGAGACGACGGCCACGGGTGCGCTCCTTCGATGCGGATCGGGCGGTGGGGTGCGGTGGTTGGGAGGCGAGTGGGCGAGCGGGCGGCGCGCGGAAACTTCGTAGGACGGGCAGATCGCCATGCGGGCTAGGGCGCTTGGGGCCCCGACCCGCCGGGTCAGGCGTGCGGTGGTTGGAGAGTCACGCCGACGATCGACGGCGCGCGAGGACCTGTAGGGCGGGCTGATCGCCGTGCGGGCTAGGGCAGTTGGGGCCCCTCCCCGCCGGATCAAGGGTGCGGTGGTTGGAAGTTCACGCCGACGGTCGACGGCGCGCGGGGACCCGTAGCGCGGGCTGATCGCCGTGCCGGGTACGGCAAGTGGGGACCTGACCCGCCGGGTCGGCGCGGCTCGGACCGGGTCGCCCCGGATCGCGCCGCGCCGGCCCGGCTGCGTGGGTCAGTCCCTCGCGCTCGGGCCGAAGCTGAGCAACTTGCCGTTGCGGCGCACCCGGTGGACGGCGTAGCCGCCGCCCGCGGCGAGCACCAGGGCGAGCCCGGTCAGCGGGAGGACCCCGGTGGCGCCGGTGGCCGCGAGCGTTCCGCCGCCGCCGGAGGTGCCGCCGCTGGTACCACCGCTGTCGCCGGACCCGCCGCCGATGTCGCCACCGGAGTCCCCACCGGTGTCGCTGCCCGAAGCGCCGGACGTGTCACCGGAGGTGTCCCCGGAGGTGTCGCCGGCCGTGGCGCCCGAGGAGTCCCCGGAGGTGTCACCGGCCGTGCTGCCGGACGAGTCCCCCGAGGTGTCACCCGACGTGTCCCCCGCGGTCGTACCGCTGGTGCTCGCCGCCGCGCCGACGGTGAACGGGAAGTCCACCGCGATGCCGCTGGTGTGCCCGGTGAGCGTCAGCTTGTGACTGCCGTCGGCAACGGAACCCGGCAGCGTGTAGGCGAGGTTGTCGACGGCGCCGGCACTGTCGGCGGGCGCGGTGGCGGGCGTCGCCGCGGCACCGTCCAGCGTGAGGTCCACGCTCTCCCCCGAACTGCCGGACGGCGCCGGCAGGAACCCGGTGGCCGTCACCGCGATCTTCTGGCCGCCCTTCAGGTTCGGCGTGTCGCTCAGCGCGTTGCCGGTGTCGTCGAGCACCGTCACGTCGGGCTCGTCGACGATCGCGTAACTCACCGTCGTCGAGCTCTGCGTGTACTTCGTGTTGTCGTCCGGCACGAAGATCGCCCCGAGCGGCACCAGCGCCGGGTTGGCCAGCGCCGGGAGTTGCGCCGTCGCCGTGCCGTCGGCCACGGTGGCGGTCGCGATCTGGCTGGTGCCGTCCCGCAGGAACTGGACCCGCCCCGCCGCGTCGGCCGGCTGGACCTTCGCGGTGAGGGCGACCTTGTTGTTCACCTGGGCGTGGCCGACCGGGCTCTCGGTGAGGGTGACCGTGGTCTGCGTGGCCGGCGCGGTCTGCTTCACCGCCCAGTTCTGCCCGGTGATCTCGATGGCCATGGTGTACGTCCGCAGCGCCTGGTCGGTGGCCGGGGTGGCGAGACCGCACTCCACGGTGAGCGGGTAGGTGCCGTCGGCGACCGTCCGCAGCGCGGTGCTGATGGAGACGTAGGCGTCACCCGTGGGCGCGGTGGCCGGCAGGGTCACTTCCGCCGGCACGCTCGTGTACGGGGCGCCGTCCTTGACGACCAGCAGGGCCTTCGTCAGGCCGTCCGGCGTGATCAGCGAGACCCGCAGCGCGTCCTGGTAGGGCGCCGGGCAACCCGCCGACAGCGACAGCCCGGTGACGAAGGGCTTGTCGGTGACGGTGCCGCCGCTCGGTGTGAGGGTCACGGTGCCGTTGATGTCCGCGTGCGCGGCCCCCGATGTGGTGAACACCAGCGCTCCGGTGCCCAGGATCAGTGCGAGCACGCTCAGCACTGCGGCGTGCATTCTTCGTTTCATCTCTCCTCGTCCCCTCGGGGGTGCGGTCGGCGGTGCGGTGCCGCCGTGTCCACGGCGGCAGCCGGGCACCTGTGGGGTGCCCGGCCAGTGGTGCGGTTCGTGCGGGTCAGCCCGTCATGACCGCCACTTCGTGGTGAAGGTGAAGGTGACCGAGAGGTGGCTGGTCCTGCCCTGGAGGGTCAGCGTGTGGGTGCCGTCGGCGATCAGCCACGGCACCTGGAGGTCGTAGCCGCTCACCGAGCCGGCCGTGTCGGTGGTGACCGCGGGGAAGAGCGCGAGCGCGCCGCTGACGCGCAGGTCGACCTGCTCCTGCGCGGCGGGCAGGAAGCCCTGCGCGGAGACCTCGATGTGCCTGCCGGGCACCAGGCGCGGGGTGCCGCCGAGCGGGTCGCCGTCCGCGTCGGTGACCTGGATGCCGGGCGCCGAGGTGAAGGAGTACGAGAAGACCGCCACGTCCTGCGCGTAGCCGATCGGGTCGGACGGCACGAAGGTGGCGACGTAACGGCGTACCGCGGCGGTGGCGTTGGCCGGCGCGGTGACACGCGCGATGCCGTCCACCACCGGCACCGGATCGCCGATCGGGGTGGTGTTGTCGGTGGTGAACCGGACCGTGCCGCTCGCCTTCGGGCCGACGTGCGCGGTCAGCGTGAAGGGGCTGCCGGCCTGGACGTGGCCCGCCGGATCGCCGGACAGCCGCAGCGTGGTCTCGACCGGCGCGGGCAGGTCGTCGACGGCGAAGGTGCTGCCGGTGATCCGGACGAAGCCGGTGGCCGACGGCCGGTCGGGGAAGTCCGCGTGGTCGGCGTTGCCGCACACCACGTGGATCGGGTAGACGCCGTCGGCCACGGGCACGTGCACGGTCTGGAAGGCGGAGGCGATCGACCGCACCAGGACGCCGGGGCCCGACTGCGCGGGCGGCCGGGTGGTGACGGCGTCGCCGCTGTACGGGGCGCCGTCGGTGAGGTTGGCCGCGAGCGCGGATTCGCGGCCGTCGGGCACCACGAGGTACACGGCGAGGTTGTCCTGGTAGCCGGCCGGGCAGGCCCGGGCGACCGAGACGGAACTGAACGGCGAGCTGTCGGTGAGGCTGTCACCGCGGGCGGTGAGGGTGACCTTCGGCCCGGCCGTCGCGGCCCGGGTCGCGGTCCGCGCGCTCGCGGTGCCGCTCGTGGTGAGCGCGGCGCCGGCGCCCAGGAGCACGGTCAGCGCGCCGACCAGCGCGCCGTACAGTCTTCGGTTCATCGGTGGTCTTCTCCCTGGAGGTCCGGGGGGTGGCCGGGCACCCGCGAACGGGTGCCCGGCCCCGGCGGTGGTACGACGGGTCAGGTCAGAGGATCAGCGCGCCGGTCACGCTGGTGCTGCCGCAGTCGGTGAGGGTGCCGAAGCCGTACTCCTGGATGACGTCGGTGCTGGCGCAGACATCGGAGTTCGGGCCGACGAAGGCCTGCGCGATGTCCGGCTCGGTCAGCCGGGAGGTCTGGAACACGTTGTAGACGTCGCGGTGGATCGGGAACGAGGTGTTCAACTTGCTGCTGACGACGGGGGCGACGTTGTCGATCGAGCGCAGTTGCGCGCCGTGGATGCGGTTGCGCACCCCGGTCACCGCGCTGTTGCTCTGCGCGATGTACTGGGCGATGGAGAACGGGGCGATGTCCTCGGCGCCGTCGGCGGCGACGGTGCGCTTCAGCGAGCTGCCGTCGTGCTCCTCGACCGAGACACCGTCCTTGTCGGTGTCCTTGACGCAGGAGGGCAGGGTGGTGGCGTTGAAGCCGAGGGTGGCCGCCCAGAACTTCCGGGTGCCGGAGCCGGCCTGCGGCACCAGCGGGTGGACGGTCACACCGCCGATCACGGGGAACTGACCGGCCGCCAGCGGGTTGCCGGTCGCCGGGTCCTGGCAGTTGTAGGCGCGGGTGAGCTGCTGCGTGGTGAAGTTCGCCGGCAGGGTGCTGGTGCCGGAGACCGCCACGGTGACCGCGTCCAGGGCGAACGGAACCCAGGTGCCGCTGATGCCGTCGGAGGCGGGGTGGCTGGGCGCGCTGGAGGAACGCGCGAAGTCGAAGTTGTTGGTGCCGGCGGTGATGTCGGCGGCGAGGCCGTTGACGCCCTCGCCGGAGCCGTTCGGCCGCTGCACCGGGGAGTGTCCGGCCCGGGTGGTGATATTGCCGTGCACCGCGCCGGTGGCGGGGTCGACCGCGTCGTAGGAGGCGATCAACAGCGACGCCGGGTCGAGATCCGGGTCCTGGACCTCGTTGGCCAGACCGTTGAGCACGTCCTGCGTGGTGTCGGAACCGACGCCGACGAGCTCACGGAAGTTGCTGCCGGTGACAGGGTCGCTGCCCGGGTCGGCCTGCGCGGTGGGCATGGCCAGTCCGAAGCTCAGTGCGGCGACGCCCGCGGCGATCGCCGCCCGCTTGGCGAGTTTCACGTTCACTTGCTTCCTCCGTATGAGGCGGATGGAATTTCAGGTGTGACGTGCCGGGAACCACGCAATTCCCCGTTCCCTGGGCAGTGCGCTATTCCCTGGAACATCCGGCCGGGCCGGACACCGAATACTCTGCCCACTTCATCTCCGCGCGGCAACCAAATCAAAAGCCCCGGTAAAGTGAACAGAAGGGCGGCAGAAGTAATCTCGATTTTCCTTCCACGGGGCGCGCAGGTCCCGCGGCGGGCGGCGCGCGTTCCCGCCGGCGGACGGCGGCCCGCTCACGCCGTGCTCCGCCGGAAGCGCGCCGGTATCAGGGAGCGGCCCGCGCCGCGTAGGCCGCCCGCGCGCATCAGCAGCGGTCCGCCGAGCGAGGCGGCGATGCCCGCGATCAGCACGATCAGCAGCACCCAGCGCACCGCGCCGAGCACCGCGCCCGGGGTGATGCCGGTCTTGGCCACGGGTGTGCCGTTCGAGGGACCGCCGGAGCCGTTCTTCAGCGCGGCCGGGGACGCGGACTGCGAGGACGAGGGCGTGGCGCCCGCGGTGCCGCCCGCCGTCGCGCCGGCCGTACCGGTGCCGCCGCCCGGTCCGCCGCCGGACCCGCCCGAGAGCCCCGAACCGCCGCCGGACGCGCCGTCGGAACCACCGCCTGAGCCGCCGGACGAGGAGGGCACCACACCGGTGACCAGCTCGGACGCGGCGGTGAGCGTCTGGTCGCGCAGTGCGGCCGGCAGCGGCGCGTAGCCGGGCGGGAGCAGGCCGGGACCGATGCCGGTGGTCTGTCCGGGGCCGGCGACGTACCGCAGCATGGTGGCGTAGTCCTTGCGCGCGGCGGCGTCCTGGCCGAGCGAGGCGGCCGCGTAGGTGACCGTGGCCAGCGGGTAGGCGCCCGGCGTCTTCAGCCCCGGGTCCGCGTCCAGCACACCCTTGGTGGAACCGGCCTTCCAGCCCGCCACCGCCTTGGTCAGGGCGTCGGTGGTCGGGGAGACCCACTGGCCGGCGGGGTTGAGCAGTTCGGCCACGCCGAGCCGGTAGCGGGAGGCGGTGGCCGCGTCGGTCACACCGAAGGAGAAGAACTTCCCCGGCAGGGACATACCGGTCTGGAGCTTCGGCGGCTGGGCGGTGAGGTCCGCGCCCGTCGCGCCGGGCTGCGCCGCGGACAGCACCCTGGTCGCGTCGCCGTGCAGGTCGGCGTTGTACGGATTGGTCGCGGTGCTGTCGATCAGCAGGTTCGGGTACTGGGCGGACGGCGTGTACGACGTCGGATCGGGCCTCGGGTAGTCCGCGATGGCGGACGTGGCCGGTTTCAGCGAGAGGAAATAGGGATTGATCGTCATTCCCCAGGGGTCCGGCTTTCCCGCCAGGAAACTCTTCGCGTCCGGGTCGGAACGCAGCCAGCGCCATAGTTCCGCGGTGAAGTCGCCGGAGCTCTGCGGGAGCGCGATACCCTCGATCTGGCTGGAACCCGGGTCGTTCCCGAGATCCGGATTGAGTTTCAGGAACTCCGGGTCCTTGGAAAGACCCTCCGCGTTTTGCGCCGACAGTTTTCCGCGCGGAATGTCCGGCCCCGGCACGTCCCACTGGTAGGAAAGGGTCAGCATCTTGGCGACCAGCCGGGCATCCAGCCGGATTCTCGGCACCATCTTGGTCGACCCCGCGACCTCGACGTTGTAGCTGATCACCAGGCCGGAGACCGCCACCGGCGCGTACACGATCGCCGGGCCGTCCGGCGGCGGCGAGATCGGCGACTCCATGAAGGCCAGTCCCGCCGAGCCGTCGCTCGGGTGGGCGATCTGGCCGCGGCCGACATCGTCGCTCTGCAACTCGTAGCCGAAGGTGATCTTGTCCTCGGTGCACATCGTCGGCTGCCACGAGGTGATCGCCTCGTCGGCCAGCTCGGACCCGGTGGTCATCCGCTCCTTCTGCCCGATCGGGCAGTAGGCGCCGACCGGTGCGAAGTCCAGCCGGAAGACGATCCGCTGGGCCCAGTTCGTCGCCGACAGGGGCGAGGTGACCAGGCCGCCGTCGCCGAGGTCAGGGGTGGAGCCGTCGGGCTCGTGGGTGCCGCGGGGAACCACCACCAGCCAGCACGGCTCGGGCGGCACGCCGTCCTTGAGCACCTGCCCGCAGCCGAGGTAGTCCGTGTCCGTCAGGCTGAAGACGACCGAGCCGGTGCCGTCGGCCCCGGTGGGCGCGTAGTCCTGCTCGTTGCTGGTCAACGTGCTGAAGTACGTGTTCATGTTGGTGGTGGCGGCGCCCTTCACCGGCTGGAAGGGCAGGGTCTGCTGCCCGCTGGTGTACGTCGTCTCCTGCGGGTCGTACCGCCCGGTGCCGACCGTGAAGCCGACCTCGCGCCTGGCCGTCTGGGACGGGCCGATGCCGCCGGACGGCGTCCCCATCTCGCACTGCTCGCGGGTGGGTCCGTCCGGCGAGTCACCCCAGCACTGCATGATCTGGAGGAAGTTGTAGCCGTACCTGCTGGAGTCGGCCATGGCGGTCGGGGCGCCGCCGGTCCAGTTGACCTTCAGGCCCTGGCCGCGCAGTTCCCTGGTCTGCTCGACGGTCACCTTCAGAGAGGTGAAGTCGTCCCACGTGCCCTTGGTACCGGACTTCGTCACGGCGGACCCGCTGCCGGTGTCGTCCGCGTGCGCCGTGCCGGCCGCCGGCAGCGGCAGCAGCACCAGGCCGACGGCGGCGAGCAGGGCGCACCCCAGCCCGCCGAGGCGTACGAACAGCCCCCGGTTCGCCCGGGGTCGGGTGTCGCGCGCGGTCATTTGCGCCCTCCCGCTCTGGCGGTGAGCCGGCGGGCGACGGCCGGCGGGGCGATCACGACGAGGAGCAGCAGCAGCGCGGACAGGCCCATCAGCCAGGTCCGCAGGCCCCAGAACGAGTCGGCGCCCACCGGCACGGTCGATGCGGCGATGTCCTGGCCGCCGTCGCCGGAGCCGCCGGCGTCGCCGATCGCCTGGCCGGTGTCGGGGTCGACGCCGCCGGAGGTGCCGCCGGCCGTGGTGGTCGCGGTGCCCCCGCCCGAGGTGCCGCCCGCCGGGCCCGCCCCCGCGGTGCTTCCCGAGGCGGTGCCCGAACTACTGCCGGTGCCACCGCTGTTCGCGCCGCCGCCCGAGCCGGAGCCGGCCGTGGAGTTGCCGCCCGACGCGGACGACTTCACCGGCGTCCTGGTCTTGCTCGCACCGCCGGTGCCGTCGGAGCACTGCGTCGGCCCGGCCTTGTCGCAGGACTTGGGGAACGGCGCGTTCCTCGCCAGGGTGTTGGTGCCGTTGGTGGAGAAGGTCGGGTTGTCGCAGCCCTTGAGGTTGATGTTCTGGACCTCGACCCCGGGAATCCGTCTGAGCTGGTCGAAGCCGGCCTGCACCAGGTTGATCGGCAGCGGCGAGAAGCCCAGCGGCTCGGCCTGCCGCTGGCCCTCGCACAGGAAGTAGTAGCCGAACGCGCCCAGCGTCCTGCCCTTGTCGGTGGTGAGGCCGTCCTCCACC
This sequence comes from Streptomyces sp. NPDC087270, assembly GCF_044744625.1. NCBI lineage: Bacteria > Bacillati > Actinomycetota > Actinomycetes > Kitasatosporales > Streptomycetaceae > Streptomyces > Streptomyces sp. NPDC087270. The sequence continues at coordinate 86,660 of NZ_JBIUYR010000011.1, read as the reverse complement.
TTCGTCGGCAGGATCATGTAGCTGTAGCTGGACAGCGGATACGTGCGCGCGTCCTTGTAGTGGTAGACGTTGTCGAGGATCTGCGTCAGGTACTGCGACGAGCTCTTGTTGTCGTTGATCTGCGCCTGGGTCAGCGCGACCGCGACGTTGGAGGCGGTCGGCTCGGTGTAGTACCCGTCCGCGTTCTCGATCTTGGCGACCGGGAAGCCGGTGGTCACCGCGTAGGAGTACTCGACGTAGGTGATGGCGCCGTCGGCGTAGTTCTGCCGGGTGTAGCCGGAGACCCCGAGCGACCCGGACTGCGAGATGAAGCCGGAGCCGGGGACCGTCGGGAAGTACGACGTCAGGCCGCAGGGCACCGGCTTGTCGACGCGCCGGCAGTAGTCGTTCCAGACGGCGCCGTGCTCCTTGGACATCCACAGCGTGAACTGGGCGGTGGTGCCGGAGCCGTCGGAGCGGACCACGGGGATGATCTTGCGGCTGGGCAGGGTCAGGCCGGGGTTGTCGGCGGCGATCTGCCGGTCCGACCAGTTGGTGATCTTCCCGGTGAAGATCTTGCTGACGGTGTCGCCGCTCAGCCGCAGGTTGGTGACCCGCTTCCCGCCGATCTGCAGGTTGTACATGAACGCGGTGCCGCCGGCCACGATCGGCATGTAGGCGTAGCCGCGGGTCGGCGGGGCCTCGCGGACCCCGAACTCGGTCATCCCGTACGGGATCTCGGACACCCCGAAGTCGACGGTGCCGTTGCGGAACTGCTGGCGCCCGTCGGAGGAGCCGGTGCCGGCGTAGTCGATGGTCATGCCGTACTGCGTGACGTTGCGGCGCCACTGGTCGATGGCGTTCTGGCTCCAGGTGGAGCCCGCGCCGCTGATCCGCGCGTAGGTGGCCGCCGAGGCGGTCGGGCCCTGTCCGAGGACCAGCAGCGAGCAGATCAGCAGCGCGAGAGCCGCTGCCGCCGCCCGAATCCTTCTCACGATCCGTCAACTCCCTGTGCGGTGCCCTGGTCGGGGTGTTCCTGGTCCTGATCGGTGGTGGCTGGTGTGTCGGGGGGACGTGGGGTGTCCGGGCCGCCGGGTTCGCCCGGGCCGCCGGGCGCGGCTGGAACGGTCGGCACGGAGGAGGCGCCAGGTGCCGTGGAGGCGCCGGGTTCACCCGGGCCGCCGGGTTCACCCGGGTCGCCCGGGGCGGCGCGAACGGCAGGCGTGGCGGAGCCGGCCCGCGCGGTCCGCCACAGCGCCTCGGTCCGTACCTCGCCCGCTTCCGCCCGTCCGCCCGCGCTCCGCGCCGCCCGCCGGGCGAACCGCTCCTGGTCGCGCCGGGACGCGACCACCCGCCGGTGGGTGCCGCGCCGGGTCAACTCGCCCGGTCCGCGCCCGCCGACGACCCGGGCCGCCACGAACAGCGCGAGCACCAGCACCACCAGCACCGACGCGGTGCCGAAGCCGCGGGCGATCATCGCCGGCTGGGGCGACTGCACGAACTCGAAGGCGGCCAGCGGCAGCGACACCATCGGGTTGTGGAACGGCTGGTAGTTGGTGACCGCGGTGAACCCCGCGGTGAGCAGCACCGGGGACGTCTCGCCGACGCCGCGGGCGGTGCCCAGGATCACCGCGGTGGTCAGCCCGGACCGGGCCGTCGGCAGCACCACGTGCCACACCGTGCGCCAGCGCGGCGCCCCCAGCGCGTACGACGCCTCCCGCAGGGTGCCCGGCACCAGCCGGATCACCACATCGGACGCCCGGATGATGATCGGCAGCATCATCACCGAGATCGCCAGCGCCGCCGCGAAGCCGGACTTGTCCAGGCCGACCGCCAGGATGGCGGTGGCGTAGACGAACAGGCCGGCCACGATGGACGGCAGCGCGGTCATCGCCTCGACCACGGTCCGCACGAAGCGCGCGTATCGGCCGGGCACCTCGTTGAGGAACACCGCGCACAGCAGGCCGGCCGGCACGGTGAGCACCAGGCCGATGGCGATCTGGATCAGCGTGCCGACGATCGCGTGCCGGATACCGCCGACGCTCAGCGGGTCCAGCGGCCCGGCCTCGCGCATGTCCTGGGTGAAGAAGTTCAGGTGCGGCAGCGCCTCGCGGCCGGACCACAGCGTGTAGACGAGCACGAAGCCCAGCGCGACCAGCAGGAGGACGGCCAGGCTGTGCACGATCGCCGACGCGATCCGGTCGCGCACCGTGGGACCGTCCTCGTCGTACGACACCAGCAGCGCGTACAGCGCGAGGAACAGCGCGTACGCGCACACCACGAAGCCGAGGCCGCCGCTGAACGGCGCGAGGCGGGTGAAGAACAGCCAGGTCAGGGCGAGCGACGCGGCCGCGGCACCGACCGCGGAGAACACGTCGGTCCGGCGCACCGTGCTGGTGGAGCGGCGCCGTTCGGCGGCCGGACCGGCCGGGCCCGGCAGGGTGGTGGTGGCCGCGGGCGGCGCGGCGAGGTCCGGCAGCAGGGCGCCGGGCGGGCCGGGCGCCGCCTCGGTGGCGGCGTTGGTGATGTCCGTGGTCATGCGGATTGCCTCTCCTGACGGCGCCGGTCGTTCGGCTTGCTCGCGTGCCGGGCGGCGCGGCCGGCCGGGCGGGCCGGACCGCGCGGCCAGCTACTCGGCGGTGGCACCGGAACGGCTGCGGGCGACGATCGAGGACGCGGCGAAGTTGACCACCAGCGTCATGAGGAACAGCGCGAGCCCCGCGGCCATCAGCGCGGACATCCCGAACGGGCTCGCCTCGCCGTACCGCAGCGCGATCAGTGACGACACCGAACTGGTGCCGCTCTGCAGGATGTGCGGCTGGATCGCGAACACCGGGGAGATCACCAGGTAGACGCCGATCGTCTCGCCCAGCGCGCGGCCGAGGCCGAGCATGGTGCCGCCGATCATGCCGCCGGTGCCGAACGGCAGGACCACCGAGCGGATCATCCCCCAGCGGGTGGCGCCCAGCGCGTACGCGCCCTCGCGCTCGCCGACCGGGGCCTGCGAGAAGACCTCGCGGATCACCGAGCAGATGATCGGCGTCACCATCATCGCCACCACGATCCCCGCGATGAACGTGGACGCGGTGTAGACGGTGGCGGTGGCCAGCGGGTCGTGCGGGTCGGCGCCGTCGACCTTGAACAGCGGGAACCAGCCGAGGTACGTCGACAGCCACCGGGACAGGCCGATCACCTTGCCCTGAAGGAAGAACAGCCCCCACAGTCCGTAGACCACCGACGGCACCGCCGCCATCAGGTCGACCACGCTGACCAGGGTGCGGCGCAGCCGGGCCGGCGCGTACTCGGCGATGTACAGCGCGGTGCCGATCGCCAGCGGCACCGAGATCACCACGGCCACCGCGGCGATCAGCACGGTGCCGGTGAGCACCGCGGCGATCCCGAAGTGGCCGGCGTCCGGGTCCCACGCGGCGGTGGTCAGGAAGCTGAAGCCGGCCCGGCGCAGTGCCTGCCAGGCCCGGTACAGCAGGAAGCCGCCGACGAGCAGCATCACCGCGAGCACCAGCCCGCCGCCGCCGCGGGCGACGCCCCGGAACAGCCGGTCGGGCAGGCCGGAGTCGGCGTGCAGCCGGCGGGCCCGGTCCTCGGCGCCGTCCGGCCCGGCCGGTCGAGCCTGCGTTCGTATCGTCACCGCACGAACGCTCACGGTGTGCCATGGCCGGGCCCGCACGGATGTGTGAACGACAGCACCCGTAGGGGCAACTTCCGTTCACCCGCGTTCAACCCCGGCCGGCCGCCGCCCCGCCCCGCCGGGCGGCTCAGTGCACGTCGCCCCACGGCACGGACTCGACGGCGCCTAGGCCGACCAGCAGCACCCGGAACCGGTCGTACGCGGCCTGGCAGGTGGAGTGGCGCTCGTACGCCCGCGCGGACACCGCCCGCAGGTGCCCGTCAGGGTCCCTTAATCGCCAGACCCAGCCGCTGGACTCCGCCGCGTGCTGCACGCTGCCGGTGAGCAGCGCGGCCTGCTCGCACAGCGCCTCGAACGCCGCCCGGCACGCCCGGTCGTCCGGATGGCTGGTGGCGCCGTGCGCGATCACCCGCCCGTTGCTGGCGGTCAGCCGCCACGCGTACCGACCGTCCTCGTCGATGTCGATCCGGCACCGGGTTCCGATGCCACCGACCCCGAATTCCCGGCTGTCGCCGGTCATCGCCCCACCCGCCCCTGTCGGCTCCCCCCGCCCCTGCACCTCACGCGCGGCACGGGCCGCACGCAGCACCGCGCACGGCACCGGCAATGTATTTGCGAAAGGTTGACTCAGTGGGGCTTCACAGGATCACCGCGGGATACTTCACCGCGAAGTTGCCCCTCGTTCACGGACCGTAAGGACCGCACGGTAGGGGCTTTCCGGCCGGGGGCGCCTCGCCTTCCCGGGGCGGCCGGACGTCAGCCGATGACGGCGAGGACGATCAGCACGACCGCGCCGGCCACCGAGGGCGCGATGATCTCGTAGCACCAGCGGATCACCGGGTTCGGGCGCTCGTCGTCCTTCACGGGGTGCCGGTCGGCCAGCTCGCGCAGCTCGTTCACCGCGCGGTCGGAGGGCGCGCGGAAGGTGCCGTCGGCGCCGGGCTGGCCGGGGTGGCGGCGCGGCATCACACCGACCGACTCACGGGGGTCGCCGGACTGCGCCCGGGCGGTCTGCCGGGCGGCACTCTTGCGGGCCCGCACCGACACCGGGATCGCCCACATCTGGAACTTGCGGCCGCCGGCCAGCAGCTCGGTCGAGTACGCCGAGCGGATGCTGTCCACGCCGGACCACGGGACCGTGATGGTACGGAACGGGTTGCGCACCCGGACCCGGTCGTCGTTCGCGTAGACCACCGGGCGGAGGCTGAACGCGATGATCAGCGGCACCGCGCAGAGCAGGGCGGCCAGCGCCAGCCACGGGGTGTGGCCGGTGCCGCGCGCGACCGCGTCGCCGCCGAGCCAGCCGGCGAGTACGAGGAGCAGCACACCGCCGACGACTCCGGCGACGGACCGGTAGGCCCGGTCGGCGTACTTCGGCTGCCCGTCTCCGGCGGTGGCCGTCCCCGAGCGGTCGTTCTTGGGACTCGTCATAAGTTCCGATTCTGCCTGATCCCCCCACCCCCCGTGTGAACCGAGCGAGCCTGACCCCCCGGACTGCCCCGTTCTGTCGGCTCAGGGACCACCTCTGAGTGGTGGGCGGATGGGGGTACCGCCCAGGCGAAGCGCTGGGGGAGCGCAGTTCCCCGCGCCCCTTTGGGGTGGTTGCTCACCGCGTCCACAGTCGAGCAGGGTCGTGGCCGGTCGCGCAGTTCCCCGCGCCCCTGGGTAGTGCGGCTTCCCACGTGCTTGCCCCGGGGGACCCGCGGCATTGCCAGGGGCGCTGGGCACCACCCAGGCGAAGCCCTGGGGAGGAACTGCGCGACCGGCCACCCACCGGCGAAAGGTCCGGCACACCACAGCACCACGCACCCTCCGCGGCATCCCACTCACCCCGCAGAAGATCCGCATTCCCGCAGCACCACCCACAACAGCCGGACCCCCCACCACCCCACCGAAGACCCGCAATCCCGCAACACCACCCACAACAGCCCGACCCCCACCACCCCACCGAAGACCCGCAATCCCGCAACACCACCCACAACAGCCCGACCCCCACCACCCCACCGAAGGTCCGGCATACGGCCGGCACGGTCAGGGACCTTCGGTCCCGCCCGGCCGCCCGCAGGGACTGGCGGGGAGGTTACGCGCGTAGATATGGTGATGTGGTGACCATGTCCTCCGAAGTTCTCCCGCCCCCTTCAGACCTGCACGGCGTGACCTCCTCCCCCCAGGCCCTGCGCAGCTACCTGCACGGCCTGCCCGGCGTGGACGCCGTCGGCCTGGAAGCGCGGGCGGCAGCCCTGGGTACGCGTTCGATCAAGACGACCGCGAAGGCGTACGCGATCGACCTGGCGATCTCGATGATCGACCTGACCACCCTGGAAGGCGCGGACACCGCCGGAAAGGTCCGCGCCCTGTGCGCGAAGGGCGTGCGGCCCGACCCGACCGACCGCACCGCCCCGCGGGTCGCGGCGATCTGCGTCTACGGCGACATGGTCGGCGTCGCGAAGGACGCGCTGGCCGCGGCGGGCGGCCCGGAGGTGCACGTGGCCGCCGTGGCCACCGCCTTCCCCTCCGGCCGCGCCGCGCGCAGCGTGAAGCTCGCCGACACCGCGGAGGCGGTCGCCGCGGGCGCGGACGAGATCGACATGGTGATCGACCGCGGCGCGTTCCTGTCCGGCCGCTACCTGGACGTGTTCGAGGAGATCCAGGCGGTGAAGGCGGCCTGCGTCCGCGCCGACGGCACCCGTGCCCACCTGAAGGTGATCTTCGAGAACGGCGAGCTGTCCACGTACGACAACATCCGCCGCTGCTCCTGGCTGGCGATGCTGGCGGGCGCGGACTTCATCAAGACCTCCACCGGCAAGGTCGGGGTGAACGCCACTCCGCCGAACACCCTGGTGATGCTGGAGGCGGTCCGCGACTTCCGCCGGGCCACCGGCGTCCAGGTCGGGGTGAAGCCGGCCGGCGGCATCCGTACCGCGAAGGACGCGGTGAAGTACCTGGTGATGGTGAACGAGACCCTCGGCGACGACTGGCTGTCGCCGGAGTGGTTCCGGTTCGGCGCCTCCAGCCTCCTCAACGACCTGCTGATGCAGCGGCAGAAGCTCAGCACCGGCCGGTACTCCGGTCCCGACTACGTCACGGTGGACTGATCCCTCATGGCACACCAGAAGTTCGCGTACGCGCCCGCGCCGGAGTCCCGCGCGGTCGTCGACCTCGCGCCCTCGTACGGGCTGTTCATCGACGGCGAGTTCGCCGAGGCCGCCGACGGCCGGGTCTTCAAGTCGGTCTCGCCCTCCACCGAGGAGGTGCTCGCCGAGGTCGCGCACGCCGGCGAGGCCGACGTCGACCGGGCGGTGCGGGCCGCGCGCAAGGCGTTCGGCACGTGGTCGGCGCTGCCGGGCGCCGAGCGCGGCAAGTACCTGTTCCGGATCGCCCGCATCCTCCAGGAGCGCTCGCGGGAACTGGCGGTGCTGGAGTCGCTGGACAACGGCAAGCCGATCCGCGAGACCCGCGACGTGGACCTGCCGCTGGTCGCCGCGCACTTCTTCTACTACGCGGGGTGGGCGGACAAGCTGGCGTACGCCGGCTGCGGCCCCGACCCGCGGCCGCTGGGCGTGGCCGGGCAGGTCATCCCGTGGAACTTCCCGCTGCTGATGCTCGCCTGGAAGGTCGCGCCGGCGCTGGCCGCGGGCAACACCGTGGTGCTCAAGCCCGCCGAGACCACCCCGCTGAGCGCGCTGTTCTTCGCGGACGTGTGCCGCCAGGCCGGCCTGCCGCGCGGGGTCGTCAACATCCTCACCGGATACGGCGACGCGGGCGCGGCGCTGGTCGCCCACGAGGGCGTGGACAAGGTGGCCTTCACCGGGTCGACGGAGGTCGGCAAGGCGATCGCGCGTACGGTCGCGGGCAGCCGGAAGAAGGTCACCCTGGAGCTGGGCGGCAAGGCGGCGAACATCGTCTTCGACGACGCCCCGGTCGACCAGGCCGTCGAGGGCATCGTCAACGGGATCTTCTTCAACCAGGGCCATGTCTGCTGCGCCGGGTCGCGGCTGCTGGTCCAGGAGTCGGTGCAGGAGGAGGTGCTGGACGCGCTGAAGCGGCGGATGAGCACCCTGCGGGTCGGCGACCCGCTGGACAAGAACACCGACATCGGGGCGATCAACTCCGCGGAGCAGCTCGCCCGGATCACCGCGCTCGCCGAGGCGGGCGAGGCGGAGGGCGCGCAGCGGTGGGCGCCGCGGTGCGAACTGCCCGAGTCCGGTTACTGGTTCGCGCCGACCCTGTTCACCGGGGTGACCCAGGCGCACCGGATCGCCCGGGAGGAGATCTTCGGCCCGGTGCTGTCGGTGCTGACCTTCCGCACGCCCGCCGAGGCCGTGGAGAAGGCGAACAACACCCCGTACGGGCTGTCCGCGGGGATCTGGACCGAGAAGGGCTCGCGCATCCTGTCGATGGCGAGCAAGCTGCGGGCGGGGGTGGTGTGGGCGAACACGTTCAACAAGTTCGACCCGACCTCGCCGTTCGGCGGTTACAAGGAGTCCGGCTACGGCCGGGAGGGCGGCCGGCACGGCCTGGCGGCGTATCTCGCCGAGCCGGGCGAGTCGACGAGCGGGCGTGGCGAGGAAGAAGGGGAGCTCGACCGATGACGGTGTCCGAGCGTTCTGAAGGCGCGGCGCGGCTGAGCGTCTTCAAGACCTACAAGCTGTACGTCGGGGGCAAGTTCCCCCGCTCCGAGAGCGGCCGGGTGTACGAGGTGACGGACTCCAAGGGTGGCCGGGGCGGCGGGGCGTGGCTGGCGAACGCGCCGCTCGCCTCCCGCAAGGACGCGCGGGACGCGGTGGTCGCCGCGCGCAAGGCGGTCGCGGGCTGGTCGGGCGCGACCGCGTACAACCGCGGGCAGGTGCTGTACCGCGTCGCGGAGATGCTGGAGGGGCGGCGGGAGCAGTACGTCCGCGAGGTCGCCGACGCCGAGGGGCTGTCCAAGGCGAAGGCGGCGGCCGTGGTGGACGCGGCGGTGGACCGCTGGGTCTGGTACGCGGGCTGGACGGACAAGATCGCTCAGGTGGTAGGGGGTGCCAACCCGGTTGCCGGTCCTTACTTCAACCTGTCCACACCCGAGCCGACGGGCGTGGTCGCCGTGCTGGCCCCCCAGGACTCCTCGCTGCTCGGGCTGGTCTCGGTGCTCGCCCCGGTGATCGCCACCGGCAACACCGCGGTCGTGGTCGCCGCCGAGCACGCGCCCCTGCCGGCGCTCTCCCTCGGCGAGGTCCTCGCGACCTCCGACGTCCCCGCGGGTGTCGTCAACATCCTCTCCGGCCGCACCGCCGAGATCGCCGCGCCCCTCGCGGCCCACCAGGACGTCAACGCGATCGACCTCACCGGCGCGTCCCCCCAACTCGCCGCCGAACTCGAGGCCGCCGCGGCCGACAACCTCAAACGCGTCCGCCGCCCTTCCCCGACCGAGAACTGGCTCACCGACCCGGGCACCTCCCGCCTGACCGCCTGGCTGGAGACCAAAACGGTCTGGCACCCCATGGGGGTGTGACACCTCAGGTCCCCGCGCCCGCGGGTCCCTTCGGGCTCGGCAGGACGGCGCCGCGCTTCCCGGCGTCAGCGCGTGACGGCTCCGGTGACGGGGCCGACGAGGGGGAGGGTGCCCAGGGAGCCGCCGTTGGTGAGGGGAGCGGTGGCGTCGGTGGTGGAGACGGGGCGGAAGTCGGCGACCTGGGAGCCGACTCCGTTGGTGAGCGGGTCGACCGTGGTGTTGTTGAGCGGGTCGAGCTTGAGGTCGCGGACGGGGGCGACGCCGTCGGCGAGGGCGCCGGTCACGGACTGGGTGGGCAGCGCGGAGGTGATCCCGGAGGTGGGGAGCGTGCCGGTGGCGCCCTGGAGGTCGGGCAGCGTCGCCGGGGCGTCCGCGGCGACGGCGGTGGCCGCGGGTACGGCGACCGCGGCCGCCGCGGCGGTCAGCGTGAGAACGAGGGCGGTGCGCAGCGAGGGCATGGAACGGGCTCCTGTCGACGTAGTGGTTGCTGTCGCAGCGTAACGCAATGACCGCGAACGGTAGTTGTCATACCGCGGGTCATCCCTCCGGGCGGGGTTGCGGGAGAATCGTTGTCCGTGAGTCCACCTCCCCGTTCCCGTGTGATCCTGCTGGCCGGGCCGTCCGGCTCGGGCAAGTCCTCGCTCTCCGCCCGCACCGGGCTGCCGGTGCTCGCGCTCGACGACTTCTACAAGGAGGACGGCGACCCGACCCTCCCGCTGCTGCCCGGCGGCGACGCGGTCGACTGGGACGCGCCGGGCTCCTGGCACGCGGACGCCGCCGTCGCCGCGATCGGCGAGCTGTGCGAACGCGGCAGCGCCGACACCCCGCGCTACGACATCTCGGCCAGCGCGATCAGCGGATGGAGCCGGCTGGACCTCGCCGGGGCGCCCTACTTCGTCGCCGAGGGCATCTTCGCGGCCGAGATCGTCGGGCGCTGCCGCGAACTCGGGCTGCTGGCCGACGCGATCTGCCTGCGCGGCAGTCCCGCGACGACCGCGTGGCGCCGCTTCCTGCGCGACCTGCGCGAGGGGCGCAAGTCGGTGCGCTTCCTGATGCGGCGCGGCTGGCACCTCTTCCGCGCGGAGCGCGCGATCGTGGGGCGCCAGGTCGGGTTCGGCTGCACGCCGTGCGACCAGCGCGAGACCCTCTCCCGTATCGCCGCGATGGACTCCGCCCGGCCCGCCCGCACCACCACCACGGCGCCGTCCGTCCCCACCTGACCGCTCCCCGGGGTCGCCCGCGGGCCACCCGGCAGCCAGGGGCGCCGCACGCACGGGTAAGGGCCGGACGGCACCCCTCCGTGCCGTCCGGCCCAGTCCCCCGTGTCCCCCCGGACTATGCGACGAGCTCCCCGAAAGCGTCCTCCTCGCTGTGCCCGAAGCTCAGCGCCTCGTCCTCCCGCATGCGCCGCAGCGACCGCCAGATGCTGCTCTTCACGGTGCCGACGCTGATGTTGAGGATGTCCGCGATCTCCGGGTCGGTACGCCCCTCGTAGTAACGCAGCACCAGCATGGTGCGCTGCTGCTCGGGCAGCCGCGCGAGCGCCTGCCACAGCACGGCCCGCAGCTCGGTCCCGCCCATCTCGTCGGTGTCGCCGACCGTCTCGGGCAGCTCCTCCGTCGGGTACTCGTTGAGCTTGCGCCGCCGCCACGCGCTGATGTGCAGGTTGGTCATGGTGCGCCGCAGGTACCCGCCGACGGCCGCCTTGTCGCTGATCCGGTCCCAGGCGCGGTACGTGGAGAACAGCGCGCTCTGCAACAGGTCCTCGGCGGCGAAACGGTCACCGGTGAGGTGGTAGGCGGTGGCGTAGAGGGAGGCCCGGCGCTCCTGCACGTATGCGGTGAACGCGGCCTCCGCCTCGGCGGAGTGTGCCGTACCGGCCTGCGCCGGCACCCGCTCCGCGCCGGGCGCGGTGGCGGTGTCGGTGGGCTCCGCCGAGTCGACCGGCGCGATGTGCGCGGGGCGCGGGCGGGGCGCCTGGTAGGTGGTCGCGCGTCCGGTGCTGCGAACGTACCCCCGTCCGCTCGCAGCACCGGACATCTCCGTGGCCCGGAACCCGGGGTGCGCGTGCGCGGTGTGAACTGCGGTTGTGGTGGTGCTGTGCAGTGCGTTCATCATCGCGCCCCCGTTGGTGGAACCTGCCGCGTGGTCTTCGGCGTCGATGCCTTTGTGGCGTCGCGTTCTTCCGATGGGCATAAGACTGCCGGGCCAGTTTCATCGGGCTGTCCGCCGAGTGTCACAGACCCGTCACAGAGGCTCCCGCGAAGTGGCTGGGCGGACCCGCCCGGGTGCCCAGTTCCGTCGGTCGGGGGACCACCTGCCCGTAGGGGCTGGTCGCGCGGTTCCCCGCGCCCCTGGGTACGTGCGGGACCTCCCGGACCGGCTGTCTCGGTGCCGCTCGGTGGGCTCGACCGACGACGGTGCCCAACCGGAAAACGGGGCACCGTCTGCAACGAGAGCACAACCATGCCGCGAGACCCCTTCCCGCTCACCTGCCCGGGTAGGCAACAATGGCGCCCGTGCCTTTCCTGTTGCTGATCGAGGATGACGACGCCATCCGTACGGGTCTCGAACTCGGCCTGTCCCGTCAGGGTCACCGCGTGGTGGCCGCTGCGACGGGCGAGGACGGGCTGAGACTGCTCAAGGAGCAGCGCCCTGACCTGATCGTGTTGGACGTGATGCTGCCCGGGATCGACGGCTTCGAGGTGTGCCGGCGTATCCGGCGCACCGACCAGTTGCCGATCATCCTGCTCACCGCGCGCAGCGACGACATCGACGTGGTGGTGGGCCTGGAGTCCGGCGCCGACGACTACGTGATCAAGCCCGTGCAGCCGCGCGTGCTGGACGCGCGTATCCGCGCGGTGCTGCGGCGCGGCGAGCGCGACAGCACCGACTCGGCCGCGTTCGGCGCGATCGTGATCGACCGCAGCGCGATGACCGTCACCAAGGACGGCCAGGACCTGCAGCTCACGCCGACCGAGCTGCGGTTGCTGCTGGAGCTGAGCCGGCGGCCGGGCCAGGCGCTGTCGCGGCAGCAGTTGCTGCGGCTGGTGTGGGAGCACGACTACCTCGGCGACTCGCGGCTGGTGGACGCCTGCGTGCAGCGGCTACGCGCGAAGATCGAGGACGTACCGTCGTCGCCGACCCTGATCCGTACCGTCCGTGGTGTCGGCTACCGCCTGGACACGCCTCAGTGAGCCGTGCCCAAGGCAGCCCGTTCTGGCTGTTGCGCTGGACCAGCCTGCGGCTGCGGCTGATCGCGGTGTTCGCGCTGGTGGCGCTGACCGCGGCGGTGTCGGTGTCGGGCATCGCGTACTGGCTCAACCGCGACGCGGTGCTGACGCGGGCGCAGAACAGCGCGCTCGACGACTTCCGCGACTCGTTGCAGCGCAACGCCGCCTCGCTGCCGGTGCAGCCGACCTGCGAGTCGCTGGGCATGGCCGCGAACCGGATCGGCGGCCCGGACACGTATCAGGTCATCCTGATCGACTCCTCGGCCGACGGGCGGTGCGCGGAGCAGTCGGACGGGAGCACGTTCTCGATGGACGACGTGCCCGCGTCGCTGGTGCGGGCGGTGAACACCAAGCACACGAAGGACGACGACCGCTACCACCTGCACTGGGAACGGATCTCGCTGGAGGACCACCCCTATCTGGTGGCGGGCGCGCGGATCAACGACAACGGCCCGACCGGCTACATGCTCAAGTCCCTGGACGCCGAGCGCAAGGACCTCAACTCGCTCGCGTGGTCGCTGGGCATCGCCACGCTGCTGGCCCTGATCGGCGCGGCCCTGCTGGCGCAGGCGGCCGGCTCCGCGGTGCTGCGCCCGGTGCGGCGGCTGGGCGAGGCCGCCAAGCGGCTCGGCGAGGGGCAGTTGGACACCCGGCTGAAGGTGTCGGGCACCGACGAACTCGCCGAGATGTCGCGGACCTTCAACAACGCCGCCGAGCAGCTGGAGGGCCGGGTCGAGGAGTTGCGGGCCCGCGAGGCCGCCAGCCGCCGCTTCGTGGCCGACATGTCGCACGAGCTGCGCACCCCGCTGACCGCCATCACCGCGGTCACCGACGTGCTGGAGGACGAGGCGGACGCGCTGGACCCGATGATCGCCCCGGCGGTACGGCTGGTGGTCAGCGAGACCCGGCGGCTGAACGAACTGGTGGAGACGTTGATGGAGGTCACCCGGTTCGACGCCGGGACGGCGAAGCTGCGGGTCGACGAGGTCGACGTCGCCGACATGATCATGGCGTGCATGGACGCGCGGGCCTGGCTGGACTCGGTGGAACTGGACGCGCCGCGCGGGCTGCTGGCCACCATCGACCCGCGCCGGCTCGACGTGATCATGGCGAACCTGATCGGCAACGCGCTCAAGCACGGCGGCTCCCCGGTACGGGTCACCCTGCGCCGGGAGGGCGGCGAGGACGGCGAGATCGTGATCGTGGTCTCCGACCGCGGCCCCGGCATCCCCGAGGACGTGCTGCCGCACGTCTTCGACCGTTTCTACAAGGCCGACGCCTCCCGGGCCCGCTCCGAGGGCAGCGGCCTGGGCCTGTCCATCGCGATGGAGAACGCCCACATCCACGGCGGCGACATCACGGCCGCCAACGGCCCGCACGGCGGCGCCGTGTTCACGCTGCGCATGCCGGTACGGCCGCGGGCGGACGAGGGCGAGGACGGCGCGGAGGGCGGGGGCGGCGGCGGGCGCGGCCCGAGCGGCGCCACCGAGGCGAGCCGGGCGGGCGGCGGGAACGGCGGGAGCGACGGGCCCGCGGGGGCTGGAACCGCCGGCTCGGCCGGCAGGAACGGCGCGGGTGACCGCGCGGGCGGCACCGACGGGCCGGCGGGGAGCGCGTGATGACGGCGAGGAACGCTCCGGCGGGCGCCACACGGCCCGGCGGGCGGCGGGTGCGCCCCGGTGGCCGGATACGCACCCCGCGCGGGTCCGTGGCCGTTCTGGCGGCTTCGTGCGCCGCGCTGACCGCGCTGGCCGGGTGCGGCATCCGCACCACCACCGTGCCGGTGGACGACGGCCCCGCGCCCTCCCGGGTGGCCTGCGCGCCGCCCAAGGCGCCCGCCACCCCCGGACCGGACGCGATGGCCGAGAAGATCTACCTGGTCTGCAACACCCAGGTCACACCGGTCAGCCGCAGCGTCGAAGTGCGCGACGGCCGGATCGACCGCTTCAACGAGGTCAGGTTGCTCCTCGCCCAGCTCCAGATCAGCCCGCGCACCGCCGAGAGCAAGGGCGGGTTCTCCACGGCGGTGCCCGGCACCCTTGAGGTCTTCGCGACCGGGCAGGGCGACCACAAGGACGCGTTGCTGCTCAACGACCGGCCGCAGGACCTGCCGTCCTTCGCGCTCGCCCAGATCGTCTGCACGCTGGCCGCCGATCCGCTGATCTCGCCCGGCGGTTCGGTGGTCCTCGGCGGCCCCGGACCGGACAGCAAGCTGCGCTCGTACACGTGCACGCCGGATCTGCGCACCCGCTCCGACGCGGCGGACAGCGCGGGCACGCCCGTCAGTTGACCGCCCGGGCGCGGGGCGGCGGGGCGTCGCCGGCCGGTCCCGGGAGCACCTTGTGATCGGGATCACGCAGGTGAAAGGCGTGTCGCGGTAGCGGAACGGGAACCGGCACGCACGGCCCGGACGTCATCGAGAACGTGCGGCACGACGGCTTCGTCTTCAGGGTGCGCGCGGCCGGGCTGCTGCTCACCGCCGCGTATCTGGTGTTGATCGGGTGGCTGCTGCTGCGGCCGCATTACGTGGCCTGGGTGTCCGCGCCCAACCTGCGGCCGCTCGACACGATCCGCGACGACCTCGCGAGAGGCCCGGTCGAGGCCGCCCAGCGGCTCGGCGCGGGGCTCGGGTTGCTGGCGCCGCTCGGCGTCCTGCTGCCGATGGCCGGCGGGCGCGCGGAGGCGTCGGCGCTCGCGTCCTTCGTCCGTACGGTCTTCGCCGGTCTGATGGTGTCGATGCTGCTGGAGTTCTCCCAGACGATGGTTCCCGGGCAGATCTTCGACATCGACGCGCTGATCCTCAACACGGTGGGCGTCGCCGCGGCCCACCTGCTGGTCGTCCCCGCGGCCAGGCGCCGCCTCCTGCGCACGACCGAGCCGGCTCCCCCGGCCCGCGAGCCCGTGCCCGCGAGCGTGCCCTGACCGCCAGGGTCCGCTGACCGCCAGGGTCCGCTGACGGCAAAGGTGCGCGGGTCGCCCGGGTGCGCGCGAAGCCCTCGGAAAGCTCGGAAAGCACAGCGCTCCGCGCCTCCTGCCGTGGCCGTCCTTCCACGGAAGGACGGCCACGGACTCAGGAGCGCGGAGCGCGGCGCACGAGCGGCCACCGCCGGACGCGAGGTCCCGCGACCGGCGGACCGGGGCGCCCGGGAGGGTCAGGGCACCCCGAGAAGCGGTCAGCCCCCGACCGGGAGCCCGCCGAGCAGGCCGGTGGCCGGGCCGAGCGAGTTGCCCGAGACGTGGTTGTTCGACGGCAGCAGGTTGCTCGCCGAACCCGTCGGCAGCGCTGTCGTCCCGTTGCTGAGCGCGGTCTGCGCACCGGACACCGTGGACGTGGCACCGGGCACCAGGTTGGCGGCCGAGCCGACCGGCGCGAGGGCGTCGCTCGACTGCACCAGGCCGGCGGCGGAGGCGGTACCGGCCGCGGCGGCGGTGACAGCCAGGCCGAGGGCGGCGGTCGTGAGGGTCTTCTTGGTGAGGGTCTGCATGACGTCGGAACGTAGTCAGCCGAACGCGTCGTGTGCAAGCGGCATGGCGCGGCCGTGACCTTTTGGCGGGTCACGCCGCGCCACCGCTCCGATCAGCCGCGCCCGGCGGCGGAACCGCTGGCCACGGGCGGTACGGCGACACCCGGTGCGAACAGCCACTCGGCCTTGAGTTCGGCGTATCCGGGCTTGATCACCTCGTTGATCATGGCGAGTCGTTCGTCAAAAGGGATGAACGCGGACTTCATCGCGTTGACGGTGAACCACTGCATGTCGTCGAAGGTGTATCCGAACGCCTCGATCAGGTGGGCGAACTCCTCGCTCATGCTGGTCCCGGACATCAGCCGGTTGTCGGTGTTGACCGTGACCCTGAAATGCAGTCGCCGCAGCAGCCCGATCGGGTGCTCCCGGTAGGAGGAGGCCGCGCCGGTCTGCAGGTTGGAGGTCGGGCACATCTCCAGCGGCACCCGCTTGTCGCGGACGTAGGAGGCGAGCCGGCCCAGGTGCACGCCGTCGTCGTCGACCGTGATGTCGTCGATGATCCGCACCCCGTGGCCGAGCCGGTCCGCGCCGCACCACTGGAGGGCCTGCCAGATCGACGGCAGCCCGAACGCCTCGCCGGCGTGGATGGTGAAGTGGTTGTTCTCGCGCTTGAGGTAGTCGAACGCGTCCAGGTGCCGGGTGGGCGGGAAGCCCGCCTCGGCGCCGGCGATGTCGAAGCCGACGACGCCCAGGTCCCGGTAGCGGTTGGCGAGTTCGGCGATCTCCTGGGAGCGGGCGGCGTGCCGCATCGCGGTGAGCAGGGCGCCGACCCTGATCCGGTTGCCATCCTCGCGGGCGCGCCGCTCGCCTTCGCGGAAGCCCTCGTTGACCGCCTCGACGACCTCCTCCAGGGTGAGCCCGCCCTCCAGGTGCTGCTCGGGGGCGTACCGCACCTCGGCGTAGACCACGCCGTCGGCGGCCAGGTCCTCGGCGCACTCCGCCGCGACCCGGACCAGCGCGTCGCGGGTCTGCATCACCGCGCAGGTGTGCGTGAACGTCTCCAGATAGCGTTCCAGGGAGCCGGAGTCGGCCGCCTCGCGGAACCAACGGCCGAGCTTGTCCGGGTCGGTCTCGGGCAGCGCTCGGTATCCGGTCGCTCGCGCGATGTCCACGATCGTGCCGGGCCGCAGCCCGCCGTCGAGGTGGTCGTGGAGCAGGACTTTCGGGGCACGGCGGATCTGCTCCCCCGCGGGGAGGTTCGGTGTGGCGTTCTCCATGACCGAACGATAGCCCCTACGCGCGTAGATATCGTGTTCGGGCCAACTATTTTCCGCTTGGCCATCGAACGCACACCCTCCTGTCTGCCATCGTTGCGCCATGGCTTCGCAAGCATTACCGGCACGTGGCGCGCGACTCGGGCGGCAGGTCGCACCCGGTCTCGTGCCCCGGCAGCGCGAGCAGCGTGCCGAAGTGCCGACCGTACGCGCGGTGGTGCTCGCGCTGCCGGGCGGCAACGCGCTGAGCACCCGCCGGCGTTCGCCGATGGCCGCGGCCGCGATATGGCCGCTGGCCCGGCACCTCGTACGGGCCGGCGCGGCCGACGGGGTGGCGGCGCACGTCGTGCACTACCGCTTCCGCGGCTGGAACGGCGGCCACGCGCACCCCGCGGAGGACGCGGAGTGGGCGGTCAGCGAGGCGGTGCGCCGCTACGGCGACGTGCCCGTGTGCCTGGTCGGGCTGGACATGGGCGCGCGGGCGGCACTCCACGCCGGCGGGCACTCCGCCGTGCGTTCCGTCGTCGCGCTCGCACCCTGGCTGCCGGAGGGGCCCGAGCCGGAGCCGGTGAAGCAGCTCAACGGGCGGCAGGTGCTGATCGTGCACGGCACCGACGACGCCACGACCGACCCGGAGTTGTCGTACGGGCTCGCCGAGCGGGCGAAGAAGGTCAACCGCGAGGTGTGCAGGTTCGAAGTGCACACCGACGGGCACGGGTTGCACCACCACCGGCCGGAAGTCTTCGCGCTCACCGCGGACTTCGTCCTCGGCTCCCTCCTGGAGCGGCCCTTCGCGCGTCCCGTCGCCGACGCGCTCGCGGCTCCGCCGCCCCTGGGTCTGCGGATGCCCCTGGCCTCGGGCTTCGGCCGCTCCCTGAGGGCGTGAAGCCCGCCCCCGACCCACCCGGCTGCCCCGTCCCGCGCGCCACGGGACCTCGCGGCCCGCGGTCGGCCGGCCGCGGACTGCCCCGTCCCGTGACGGCGTGGACGGGCAGCCCGGGGGGTCAGCACACCGTCATGCGCGGGCGATGCGGTCGAGGACGATCGGCGGCGGGGTGAAGGACGTGCCGGCCGGGGCGATCGAGAAGGCGTCGTTCAACGCCTCCAGGGCGCCCTCGAACTTCTCCGCGGTGTCGGTGTGGAGGGTGAGGAGAGGGGCGCCCTGGGTGACCACATCACCCGGTTTGGCGTGCAGTTCGATACCCGCACCCGCCTGGACGGAGTCCTCCTTGCGGGCGCGGCCGGCCCCGAGCCGCCAGGCGGCGACGCCGACGGCGTAGGCGTCGAGCACGGTGAGAACGCCACTCGCGGGGGCCGTCAGGACGTGCTGCTCGCGGGCGACGGGCAGGGCGGCCCCGGGGTCGCCGCCTTGCGCCTTGATCATCCGGCGCCACGCGTCCATCGCGGAACCGTCGGCGAGCGCCTTGGCGGGGTCGGCGTCGGCCAGCCCTGCGGCGTCGAGCATCTCGCGGGCGAGCGCGAGGGTGAGCTCGACGACGTCGGCGGGGCCGCCGCCGGCCAGCACCTCGACGGACTCGCGTACTTCGAGCGCGTTGCCCGCGGTGCGGCCGAGCGGGGTGGACATGTCGGTGAGCAGCGCGACGGTGCGCACCCCGTGGTCGGTGCCGAGCCCGACCATGGTGGACGCCAACTCGCGGGCGTCGTCGAGGGACTTCATGAACGCGCCGGAGCCGACCTTGACGTCCAGGACGAGCGCGCCGGTGCCCTCGGCGATCTTCTTGGACATGATCGAGGAGGCGATCAGCGGGATCGACTCGACGGTCCCGGTCACGTCCCGCAGCGCGTACAGCTTCTTGTCGGCCGGCGCCAGCCCGTCCCCGGCGGCGCAGATCACGGCCCCGACGTCGGCGAGGACCGCGAGCATCTCGTCGTTGCCGAGCGAGGCCCGCCAGCCCGGGATGGACTCCAGCTTGTCGAGGGTGCCGCCGGTGTGGCCCAGGCCGCGCCCGGACAGCTGCGGCACGGCCGCGCCGCAGGCGGCGACCAGCGGTGCCAGCGGCAGCGTGATCTTGTCGCCGACCCCGCCGGTGGAGTGCTTGTCGGCGGTGGGCCGGGCCAGCCCGGAGAAGTCCATCCGCTCGCCGGAGGCGATCATCGCGGCGGTCCAGCGGGCGATCTCGGCCCGGTCCATGCCGTTGAGCAGGATCGCCATGGCCAGCGCCGACATCTGCTCGTCGGCGACCTCGCCGCGGGTGTAGGCGTCGATCACCCAGTCGATCTGCTCGTCGCCGAGCCGGCCGCGGTCACGCTTGGCACGGATGACGGAAATGGCGTCCATGAAACGGGGGTTCCTAGCGGTTGAGGTCTTCGGGTCCGAAGGCGTCGGGCAGGACATCGCTCATCGGCCGTACCCCGCGCGGGGTGTCGACGAGCATTTCGGGGCCGCCGTGCTCCCACAGCAGTTGCCGGCAGCGCCCGCACGGCATGAGCAGGTCGCCGCGCAGGTCGGAGCAGGAGAAGGCGACCAGCCGGCCGCCGCCGGAGGCGTGCAGCGCCGAGACGAGTCCGCACTCGGCACACAGCGCGACCCCGTAGGCGGCGTTCTCCACGTTGCAGCCGACCACGGTGCGGCCGTCGTCGGTGAGCGCGGCCGCGCCGACCGGGAAGCCCGAGTAGGGCGCGTACGCCCGCTCCATGGCCTCCCGGGCGGCGCTGCGCAGCGCCTTCCAGTCCACGTCGGGCCCGGGCACCGCCGCGGCGGCCGGCAGCGCGCCGGTCCCCGGCAGCGGCCCGGCCCCGCCGCGCCCGTCGGACCCGCCCTCGGCCGGTCCTCCGGTGTCGTCCGTCATCCGCTCTGCCCCTTCCGGTACGGGAGGCCGTCCGCCTTCGGCATCCGTAGCCGTTGTGCCGACAGGCCCATGACCAGCAGCGTCACGACATACGGCGTGCCCTCCACGATCTCGTCGGGCACGGAGTCGGTCAGCATGTACCAGACTGCCAGCAGCACCGCGAAGCCCAGCGCCACGGCCGCGCCGATCCGCGAGCCGCGGTAGAACTTCCACACCGCCATGGCCAGCAGCAGCACCGCGATCAGCAGCAGCAGCGCGTGCACCGACGGGCCGCCGTTGCGCAGTTGGAGGCTGTCGGCGTAGCCGAAGAGCCCGGCGCCCATGGCCAGACCGCCCGGCCGCCAGTTGCCGAAGATCATCGCGGCCAGACCGATATAGCCGCGGCCGCCGGTCTGCCCTTCGAGGTAGAAGTGCGTGCTCATGGCGAGGAACACCCCGCCGAGTCCGGCGAGCCCGCCGGAGATGATCACCGCGGCGTACTTGTACGTGTAGACGTTGACGCCCAGCGACTCGGCGGCCACCGGGTTCTCGCCGCAGGACCGCAGCCGCAGCCCGAACGGCGTGCGCCACAGGATGAAGAACGTGGCCACGAACAGCACGATGGCCAGCAGCGTGATCGCGGAGATGTCGGTGACCAGGCCGCCGATCATCCCGGCGATGTCGGAGATGACGAACCAGTGGTGCTTCTCCACGCTGTCCAGCCAGTGCGAGAGGCCGGGCACGGTGAACTGCTTGGCGTTGTCCAGCTGGGGCGACTGCTTGGGCGTGCCGCCCTTGCGCGCGGCCTCGCCGACGTTGAACCAGCGCTTGGCGAGGTAGGAGGTGACGCCGGCGGCGAGGATGTTCATCGCGACACCGGCCACGATGTGGTCCACCCCGAAGGTGATGGTGACGATCGCGTGCACCAGGCCGCCCAGGGCGCCGCCGAGGACGCCGGCCAGCACCGCGACCCACGCGTTGGTCTGCCAGCCCGCCCACGCGCCGAAGAACGTACCGAGGATCATCATGCCCTCGAGGCCGATGTTGACCACCCCGGCCCGTTCCGACCACAGGCCGGCCAGGCCCGCCAGGCCGATCGGCACCGCGCTGGCCAGCGCGCCCGCGACCTGCCCGGAGGAGGTGACGTCCTCCGCGCCGGTGACCGCGCGCACCGCGGAGACCGCGATCAGCGCGCCCGCGATGATCAGCAGGACCACCGGCAGGGTGAGCTTGATCCGCCCGTTCGCCCGGCCCGCGGGCTTCACCCGCGGCGCGGCGGGCGGCGGCGTCTGAGTCGTGGTGGCACTCATGCCGCGACCTCCTGCTTGTCGTCACTGCCCGCGCCGGCCGCGGCGAGTTCCGCGCCGACCTGGCGTTGCTGCCGGGTGAGGCCGTAGCGGCGCACCAGTTCGTACGCGATGACCACCGCGAGCACGATCACGCCCTGGATGACGCCGACGATCTCCTTGTCGTACCCCTGGAACTCCAGGCCCGCGGAGGAGCGTTCGAGGAACGCCCACAGCAGCGCGCCGACGCCGATGCCGATCGGGTTGTTGCGGCCCAGCAGGGCGACCGCGATCCCGGTGAAGCCGATGCCGGTCGGGAAGTCGGTGCCGTAGTCGTAGGACTGGTTGAGCAGCGTCGGCATGCCGACCAGGCCCGCCATGGCGCCGGAGATCAGCATGCTGCTGATCACCATCCGCTTGACGCTGACCCCGCTCGCCTCGGCCGCGGACTCCGAGCGGCCGACCGCCCGCAGGTCGAAGCCGAAGCGGGTGCGGGAGAGCAGGAACCAGTAGACGACGCCGGCCAGCACCGCGAAGACGATGAAGCCGAAGATCGGATCGGTGGCGGTCTTGAAGCTGAACAGGTGGCTGGAGACCGGAATCGGCTTGGTGGACACCATGTTGGCGTTCTTGTCGAGCACGCCGAGCCGGCCGCCTTGCAGGAAGTAGCCGATCACGATGCCCGCGATCGAGTTCAGCATGATCGTGGAGATGACCTCGCTGACCCCGCGGGTCACCTTCAGCACGCCGGCGATCGCCGCCCACGCCGCGCCGACCGCCATCGCGGTCAGGATGATCACGGGCACCTCGACGATGCCCGGGATGGACAGCGCGCCGCCGACCACGGCCGCGAAGAACGCCGCCAGCCGGTACTGCCCGTCGACACCGATGTTGAACAGGTTCATCCGGAAGCCGACGGCGACCGCGAGGCCGGCCAGGTAGTACGTGGTGGCCTTGTTGAGGATGTAGACCTGGCTGTTGGACTTGCTGCCGTAGGTGGCCATCACGTTGAACGCGTGGAACGGCTCCTTGCCGGTGGCCAGCAGCACCAGCGCGGTGACCACCAGCGCGCTGACCACGGCCAGCACCGGCGCGGCGATCCCCAGCAGGGCGCGGTCCTTGTCGAACTTCTTCATCGGTCCTCTCCCCCGGCCGGCTCGGCCGCTCCGGCCGGACCGGCGTCCCCGGTCTGCCGCTCAAGGTGACCGGACGCGGCGCCGGTCATCGCCGAACCCAGTTGCTCCGGGGTGATCGTCGACGGATCGGCGTCCGCGACCAACCGGCCCCGGTACATCACCCGCAGCGTGTCGGACAGGCCGATCAGCTCGTCCAGGTCCGCGGAGATCAGCAGGACCGCCAGGCCCTCGCGGCGCGCCTCGCGGATCTGGTCCCAGATCTGCGCCTGCGCGCCGACGTCCACGCCCCGGGTCGGGTGCGCGGCGATCAGCAGCTTCGGCAGGTGGCTCATCTCGCGCCCGACGATCAGCTTCTGCTGGTTGCCACCGGACAGCGAGGCCGCGGTGACCTCGATACCGGGGGTGCGCACGTCGTACTCGCGGACGATCCGCTCGGTGTCGCGGCGGGCGGCGGCCGGGTCGATCAGGAAGCCCCGGCTGTTGGGCTGCTCGGTGACGTGGCCGAGGATGCGGTTCTCCCACAGCGGCGCTTCCAGCAGCAGGCCGTGCCGGTGCCGGTCCTCGGGGATGTAGCCGATGCCGTCCTCGCGGCGGCGCCGGGTCGGCACGGTGGTGATGTCCCGGCCGTCCAGCACGAGCGAACCGGCGTCCAGCGCGCGGATGCCCATGATCGCCTCGACCAGTTCGGCCTGGCCGTTGCCCTCGACGCCCGCGATGCCGAGCACTTCGCCCTTGTGGATGGTGAACCCGACGTCGTCCAGCAGGATGCGCTCGACGCCCTCCGGGTCGACCGCGGCCAGCCGCAGGCCGGCGACGCTGAGCATCGCCTCGTCGGTGACGGTGGACTCGCGGGTCTCCGGCGAGGGCAGTTCGCTGCCGACCATCAGTTCGGCGAGCTGCTTGGCGGTGGTGTGCGCGGGGTCCGCGCTGCCGACGGTGGTGCCACGCCGGATGACGGTGATCTCGTCGGCGACCGAGAGCACCTCGCCGAGCTTGTGCGAGATGAAGATGACCGTCAGGCCCTGGGACTTCAGCCCGCGCAGGTTCTCGAAGAGCGCGTCGACCTCCTGCGGCACCAGGACCGCGGTGGGCTCGTCGAGGATCAGGATGCGGGCGCCGCGGTAGAGGACCTTGAGGATCTCCACCCGCTGGCGGTCGGCCACGCCCAGGTCCTCCACGAGGACGTCGGGCCGCACCCCCAGGCCGTACGCGTCGGATATCTCGGTGATCTTCGCCTTGGCCCGGCCGCCGATGCCGTGCAGCTTCTCGCTGCCCAGCACGATGTTCTCCAGCACGGTCAGGTTGTCGGCGAGCATGAAGTGCTGGTGCACCATGCCGATGCCGCGGGCGATCGCGGCGCCCGGGTCGCCGAAGGAGACCTGCTCGCCGTTGATCGCGATGGTGCCCTCGTCCGGCTTCTGCATGCCGTAGAGGATCTTCATCAGGGTGGACTTGCCGGCGCCGTTCTCGCCCACGAGGGCATGCACGGTGCCGCCGCGCACGGTGATGTCGATGTCGTGGTTGGCGACGACCCCGGGGAAGCGCTTGGTGATGCCGCGCAGCTCGACCGCGGCCGCGCTGCCGGGTTGCGGCGGCTGCGACGGGATCGGCGCGGGTGGACTCGTGGACGCGTTGATGGCGCACTCCCCTCGGGGAAAGCTCGGGCGGGCAGAACGTGGGGGTGAAGGTATCGCGCCGAGGTGAATCTACGCGCGTTGCGGCAGAGATCCACAGCAGGCGGGCAGCCACGGCAACGAGACGGCAAGGGAACGGCAAGAGGAAGGCCCGGCAAGGGGGTGCCGGAGCAACCCCCCTGCCGAGCCTCCGCGCTGCGGTCCTGCCGTGGACTACCGGTTCACCCGGAGCGGGTCAGCGAGCGACCCGGGTGGGCCACCGCGTGACCCCGGGGTGGGTCACGGAGTCGACTTGACCTTGATCGCCCCCGAGACGATCTTCTGCTTGGCGGCGTCGAGCTGCGCCTGGATGTCGGTGATGAAGCCACCCGAAGTGGACAGCGAGACACCGCCGTTGGCGAGGTCGTAGGTGTTGGTGCCGGTCTTCGGCTTGCCGTCGTGCACCGACTTGATCAGGTCGTACACGGCCACGTCGACGTTCTTCACCGCCGAGGTGAGGATCTGCTTGTTGTACTTCGCCAGCGCCGGGTCCTGGTACTGGTCGGAGTCGACGCCGATCGCCCAGGTGCCGGGCTTGCCGGCGATCGTCTGGATCGAACCGTCGCCGGACAGGCCGGCCGCGGTGTAGATGACGTCGTTGCCCTTGTCGAGCATGCCCTTGGCCTTGCCGGTGGCGGCGGCCGGGTCGGCGAAGCCCTTGGAGTCGGTCTCGTACAGGTACTGGTCGGTGACCTGGACCGAGGGCTTGGTGTCCTTGACGCCCTGGTCGAAGCCGGCCTGGAAGGTGCCGATCAGGGTGTTGTGCACGCCGCCGATGAAGCCGACCTTGTTGGTCTTGGTCTTCAGCGCGGCGGCCACCCCGGCGAGGTACGAGCTCTGCTCGGTGGCGAAGACCATGCTGTCGACGTTCTTCGCGGCCACCACGGAGTCGACGATGGCGAAGGTGGTGTCGGGGTACTTCTTGGCTATCGCGGTGACCGCGTCGCCGTAGGTGTACCCGACCGCGATCACCGGGTTGTAGCCCGCCCCGGCGAGCTGGTCCAGCCGCTCCTCGCGGTCGGACTCGGTCTCGTCCTGGCTGGCGGTCTGCTCCTTCTCGCCGAGCTTGAACTCCTTGGTGGCCTTGTCCATGCCACGGGCCGCGGAGTCGTTGAAGGAGTGGTCGCCACGACCGCCGACGTCGTAGGCCATGCCGACGCCCTTGTCCTTGCTGCCGCTGTCGGTGGAGCTGCTGCCGCAGGCGGTGGCGGTCAGCGCGAGGGCCGCGGACACCACGCCCGCGGCAGCGATCTTGGATACCCGGCGCAAGAGGGTCCCCTTCAGTTCGAAAGCGCCCCATCCGGCGCTGGCTAAGCCGGAGCTTAACGCGCGTAGATCCCAGGTAAAGACCGCATGAAGACCCGTTATCGGATCGACGCATTTCGACCAGGTGAAGCCCCGGTAGCCGGGGCTTCACCGCCAGTCAGGACAGCAGCGCAGCGGCGGTGAACAGTTCCACGCCGACCGCGATGGCGCCCTCGTCGATGTCGAAGTCACCCTGGTGCAGATCACGTTTGGCGGTGTCGCCGACCGGCCGCACACCGAGCCGGGCCAGCGCGCCGTCCACGTGCTCCAGGTACCAGGAGAAGTCCTCGCCGCCCAGGCTCTGTTCGGTGTCCTCCACGCTGTGGGCGCCGAACCGGCCCACCATGGCGTCGCGCAGCAGTTCCACCGACGTCGCCTCGTTGACCACCGGCGGCACCCCGCGCTGGTAGGTGATCTCGCACTTGGCCCGGTACATCGCGGCGACCTGGTCGATCACCTCGTGCACCAGGTCGGGGGCGTCGTGCCAGGCGCCCAGCTCCAGGCAGCGGACGGTGCCTTCGAGTTCGGCGTGCTGCGGGATGACGTTCGCCGCGTGCCCGGACTCGATCCGGCCCCACACGATGCTCAGGCCCGAGCGCGGGTCGACCCGGCGGGCGAGCGCGGCCGGCAGTTCGGTGGCGAGCTTCGCGGTGGCCATCACCAGGTCGGTGGTCAGGTGCGGCCGCGCGCTGTGGCCGCCGGGGCCGTCCAGCGACAGCTTCAGCTTGTCCGCGGCCGAGGTGATCGGGCCTACCCGCAGCCCGATCCGGCCGACCTCGACCTTCGGGTCGCAGTGCACCGCGAGGATGCGCTCCACCCCGTCGAGCACGCCGGCCTTGATCGCGTCGAGCGCGCCGCCGGGCATCACCTCCTCGGCGGGCTGGAAGACCAGCCGCACCGGGCGCGGCAGCCGCCCCTGCCGGTCGAGTTCGGCGAGCACCAGGCCGGTGCCGAGCACGATCGTGGTGTGCGCGTCGTGCCCGCAGGCGTGTGCGCGGCCCTCGACGGTGGAGCGGTACGGGACCGCCTTGGTGTCCGGCACCGGCAGCGCGTCGAGGTCGGCGCGCAGCGCGAGCCGCGGCCGGCCGTCGTCGGCGGAGCCGATGTCGCAGACCAGTCCGGTGCCGGCCGGCAGCACGCGCGGGCTCAGCCCGGCCCGCTCCAGGCGGGCTCTGACCTGCTCGGTGGTACGGAACTCCTGCCGGCCGAGCTCGGGGTGGCGGTGCAGGTCGCGGCGGAAAGCGATCAGTTCGGCACGCAGCGCATCGGTCAGTACGGCCTCGGCATGCGCGCCGGACGGCGCTGCGGGTGAGTCTTCCACCCGGCTCAGGGTATGCCCCACGACCTGCTCCTCATCGGGTGATCGGGAAAAAATGATGTTTGACGGTGTCGGCTGGGAGGAGAAAGAGTCGCCCGATCGGCGCATACCTGGTCATCCTCTGGGGTATGCCCTCCCTTTTGGGGTTCGGGCATGAACACATCCATAGTCGCTCAACGAACGAGTGGACGCGAGGCAACGCGGCACCGTTGAGGGCGCCTCACACGTGCGGCCCCACACCTTACGGCTCCGGTGTTACAGCGATGTGGCGGGAACGGGGGCGGGGATGGGGGCGCGAACGGGGCCGGACGGCGGGGCGCGCGTCCGGGAATGAGGGTGGCGCGGGGCTCGGGACGGCCGGGTGCCGGCGGGGGTCAGGTCGTAGGGGCGTCGACCGGGTGGGTGGGGGCCAGGCGCAGGCCCGGGGTGCGCGCGGCGACCATCGCGACCGCGGCCACGCACAGGACGCCGCCGCTGACCAGCGCGGCCGTACCCGACCAGGCGTGCGCGACCAGGCCGCCGCGCATGTTGCCGAGGTCCGGGCCGGCCTGGCCGACGATCTGTTCGGCCGCGCCGACCCGGCCGAGCAGCGCGCTCGGGGTGTGCAGCCGCACGATGGTGCCGCGCGAGACCACCGCGACCGTGTCGGCGGCGCCGGCCACCACCAGGCAGGCCAGCCCCACCCATGGCCGCGTCGACAGGCCGAAGAGCGTCAGCGCGACGCCCCACAGCGCCGACCCGCAGAGCATCACCAGGCCGGGGCGCGGTAGCCGGGTGAAGGACCCGGACAGCACGGAGGCGCCGATCCCGCCGACCGCGACCGCGGTGAGGAACAGCCCGAGGGTGCGCGGGTTGCCGCCGAAGCGTTCGGCGTTGACCAGCGGGAAGAGGCTGATCGGCATGGACAGCACGGTGGCGGCCAGGTCGGTGAGCAGGGCGCCGCGCACCGCCGGGGTGCGGGCGAGGAAGGCCAGGCCGTCGGCGACACCGCGCAGTCCGGGGCGGGCCGGTTCGTCACCGGGGAGCATCGCGGGCAGCCCGATCAGGCCGTAGAGGCCGGCGGTGAAGGAGAGCGCGTCGACCAGGTAGCAGCCGCCGACGCCCCAGGCGCCGATCACCAGGCCGCCGAGCGCGGGGCCGAGGAGCATCTGCCCCTGGAACGCGACCCGGTTCAGGGCGAGTCCGGCGGCGAGCGACTCCTTCGGGAGCAGCCGGGGCAGGAACGTGCCTGACGCGGGTCCGGAGAACGCGCCGAACGACGACTGCACGGCGACCAGGCCGAGCACGGCGGCCGCCGGGAAGCGCCCGCCGAGCCCCTGGACGGCGAGCAGCACCGAGCAGGCCGCCTGGCCGACGGCCATCACCAGGCAGAGCCGGCGCCGGTCCACCCGGTCCGCGACCGCGCCGGCCGGCAGGCCGAGGGCGACCACCGGGATCGCCTGGGCCAGGCCGACGGCGCCGGTCCACACGGTGCTGCCGGTCGACTGCCACACCTGGTACATGACGGCGACGAGCGTCATCTGCCCGCCGAAGCCGGACAGCGCGCGGCCGGTCCACAGCCGCCGGAACGCCGGGGAGACGCGCAGCGGGGTGGTGTCGACCAGCAGGTGCCTCACTGCCATGCCGGGTCCCGCGCGAGCAGTGCGGTGATCCGGTCGTGGAAGCTGCGGCGCTCCAGGGCTTGCCCGATGTCGGCCACCACCCGGCTGAGCGGGTACGGCAGTTCGGCTTCCAGCTCGACCAGGGCCTGTTCGGTGGCCTGCCACTCCGCGGCCAGCCGGGGCATGATGCGGCGGGACTTCGCGGTGAGGGCGACCCGTTTGGTGCGGGCGTCCGCCCCGGGCACCGTACGGACCATCCCGGCCTTGCGCAGCGCGGCGACCTTCTGGCTGACCGCGGAGTGGGTCAGGTGCACGGAGGCGGCCAACTCGGTGATGGTCATCGGGCCGCGGGCGTGCAGCCGCAGCAGTTCCATCACATGGGTGGGCCGGATGCCGTCGAGCGCGGCGTCGGCGTAGACGCGGGCGATGTCGTCGTCCATCGCGCCGAGCAGCAGCCGCAGCGGCCGCCACACGCTCTCCTCGGAGGGGTCGTACGCCGCGGGGCCGGTCGCCGGTTCTCTGCTCGCCATGCCCACGATGTAACAGCACTTATATAAGCACCGTCAAAACGTTTTCGGGGCGCACCTCAGCCTCCGTGCCGCGTCAGGCCCCGATCCCGACGGCCCGCTCGATCGCTTCGAAGATGTCGGAGTTGGTCTCCCGCTGCCAGGCCGGCTGGTCGTCCCAGTCCGCCACGTAGGACGGCTTCGGATCGGGGAAGTGCAGGTGGATCTGGGCGATCCAGCACAGCGACACGAACCGC
Source organism: Streptomyces sp. NPDC087270 (assembly GCF_044744625.1). Classification (NCBI taxonomy): domain Bacteria; kingdom Bacillati; phylum Actinomycetota; class Actinomycetes; order Kitasatosporales; family Streptomycetaceae; genus Streptomyces; species Streptomyces sp. NPDC087270. The sequence goes on along the minus strand of NZ_JBIUYR010000011.1, from coordinate 57,699 downwards.
CCCTTCTGCTCCCGGCCCAGCTTGGCGGCGCCGCCCGCGCTGACCTTCAGAAGGTCCTCCACCTGCCCGTACACCGAGGCCGCCGCGTCCCGCTCCCAGTCGGGCATCTCCTCCCACGGCGCGACATACCCCGCCTTCGGTTCACCCGGATAGTGCGTGGTCACGCCCTTGATCCAGGCTGCCCGAAAGGCCCTGCTCTGCTCGGTCATCGTGATTCCTCCTGCGCGCTCATGCGGCGGACAGTGACGAGATGCGTTCATCGAAGCCGAAGACCCTCTTGTCGGTCAGGAAGGGTGCGAGGTGCCCACGAAGCCCTTCCAACTTCCTGCCGATGTACCCGGACGAGGTCCGTTCGGCCAACTCGACGGCCGCGGTTCCGTACGAGAGCAGGCAGTCGACGTCCCGGCGCCGGGCGCCGATCTCCGCGAGGTCCGTGAGTACGCTCCCCCGACGGCGCATCGTGAGCTTGCGGCTGAGTGCGTCGTTGAGGGCGGTCTCGGCAAGGTCCAGGCGCCCCAGCGTTACGTAGCAACTGCCGCGTTCCTCGTCCAGGCGGGAGCCGTCGAACCGTAGCCAGCCACCAGGGCAAGGTGCGTTGAGGTGGTGTACCTCCCGGGCGGTTTCCAATGCGCGGTTGCACGCGTCCAGGTCGCCGAGACCGGCGTGGACCTGCGCCTGAACCGCCGCCACCCAGTAACGGGTGGACAGCTGGCTGTCTCCCTTGCAGGCAAGCAGGCCGGCTGCATCGAGGAGGGGCTTGGTCTGCCGGAAGCGCCGTTCACAAATGCCGATGAAAGCGTGCCGGGTGAGTGCGGCTGCCCACAGGTCGGCGTTTCGCGCCTCCTTGCTCGCGCTGGCGGCGAGCGCGTAGCACTCCGCGGCCTGCGTGTAACGGTTGCCGTCGAAGTAGATCTCGCCGGCGAGTTGGTAGAGGTCGGCCGCCTCAGCGCAGATCGCCCGGTGGCGGAACTCAGGATGCGGGCGGCCCAGTGTGTACGCCAGATCCGAAAGGTGGTCGCGCACCAGCGGATACACGCTTCGCTTCGCCTTCGCGAGGCCGTAAACCTGCCAGAGGTGAGGAGTTGCCGCCTGAGCATCAACCGGGGCCTCGTCAGCGCGGTACCCCACGTCACTGGTGGGCAGCGAGATGAGCGCACCGGTCAGGCTCATCAGACTGAGGAAGTCGCGTCTGATCATCTCGTCGGTGTCCCCCTCTTCCGGGCGCGTCTTGGGAGTTTCCGGCGGGATGGTCGCCTCTGGGCTCTCCGCCCTTGATCCGTCTTCCGCCGACAGCAGTACGTCCAGTTCGGTGACGCTGACCCGGAGGGCTTCGGCCAGGCGTGGACGCAGGTAGGGATGAGGATCGGTTTCACCGCGCTCCCACCGCCCGACCGTTGCTCGATCCGCGCGGAGGGCCTCCGCAAGGCTTTCCTGACTGTAGCCGAGGGCTTTACGGCGTCTCGCCAACTGCCTTCGTGCCGCCATACCTTCCCCCAGTTGTCCGCGCTGAACAGTCCCTGGTCAGCGCGGCCGGTGCACCAACTGTGCGTCACAGCTGTGCCCTGTCTGCTCTGTTCCCGTAGCTCCGGCTCAGGTTGCCTTTCGGTACCGCGGCGTCCGACGGGAACTTGCCGTCCAGCCGATGAACCACCGTACCGCCACCGTGTTCGGTCGGTAGCCCTTTGTGTCCGGTGGGTGATTGATGTCGGCGGAAGGCCGCACTGCGCCCGACCAGGAGGTGTGGACGATGTCACTCGACACCGGCTTCTGCAGCAGGCTGGATCTGACGTGCGAACCTGCCTCGATACAGCTCGCGCGTGATCACACGCGGCAGACGCTGGCACGTTGGGGCGTGGCGGAGGAGGTCGCGTTCGACGCGCTGACGGTCGTGTCGGAGTTGGCGACCAACGCGGTGCGCCACGCAGCCATGCCGAGATCGAGTGGCGAGCAGCCCCAACGGTGGTCGTGCTCCATGCTGCTGTGTCCTGCTGCCGGAAGTCTGTACGTCTCGGTGGGGGACCAGAGCCCGCTGCCTCCGGTGCTGAGGTCCGCGGGAGAGCACGCGGAATCCGGCCGCGGGCTCCACATCATCTCCGCTCTGTGCCACAACAGGTGGGGGTTCGAGCGGTCACTGGATGGGCGGGGCAAGCATGTTTGGGCTGCGCTTCAACTGGCCTGTAGGGATCAACCGCCCCAGCCACTGGTGGCAGGCCCGGTCGTCCTGCCCCCAGCGCTGTGCGACGCCGCACTTGCCCTGCCGCCGACCGAAGGCACCGACCCGACCGACGTCGACCGGGACCTGCGTTGCATCCTCCAGGCCCACAGCAGCGGCGACCACCAGGCCCTCGTACGGGAACTCCCGGCATGAGCAGCGGCTCGGTCTGGACCACGTGGAACGACGCGCGGCACCCGGCCGAGATCAGCACGCGGCCGGACTGCCTTGCGCGGACGACGGACGAGGTCTGCTGCGCCTTCGCCGGCCACCCCGGCGGCCGCACCTACGAGGTCACCGATCCGTGGCACCTGGAATCCCGCTGATGTCGAGCACGGGCCCGAACGTCCCGCGCCGCCGGCCCGCCTCCCGGGCCGACCCGGGACGCCTCGGTGGTCGTCGCACGCGACGCGGAGGGCCTGGTGGCCGTGCTCAGTGCCCGCCTTCTCGAGCACGGCGGGGACTGCCTCTTCCTGCCCGCGGGGCGAAGGGAACCCGGCGAGAGCCCCGAGGACTGGGCGCGGCGTGAGCTGCGTGAGGAGCCCGGCGTGGCCGCGACGGTACGGCGGTCGCTCGGCTCCTTCGCGCTCGTACTGTCCTCGTCCGCGCGGGTCCATCCGTACGAGGCCGTCGCGCGCGGCTGAACCTCAGAGGGCGGTACGGCTACGAAGGGGGCTTGGTGGAGGTGGCGAAGGGGAGGGAGGGTGGGGGGCAGGTGGGGGCGGTCTGTGCGAGGTGCCAGCCGGGGGTGGTCACCTCGACCCGGACGGGTGCCGTGGTGGGCTGAGGTGCGGCTTCGCCCGAGGGCGGGGGCCATGCGGGTAGCGACAGGGCCGCGGGGAAGGCCACCACGACGGTGCACGCCAGTTGCCGCATCGCGAGCGGGTCGAGTCGCCGCACGCCGGCGGGCAGCCGGACCGTGACCGTACGGCCCTCCGTCCGCACGTCGGCGGTGACCGGCGGCTGGGGCAGCCGTGTCGTGAGGTCGGGCCGCCCCACCGCGGCGGGGCCGGCGAAGAGGAGGTCCACCGCCGCGGTCACCGGATCGGACTCGCCCGACACGTTGCGCCCGGCCGCCTGGAGCCGCTCGCCGTCCAGGAAGAAGGCGACCGCCTCGGAGCGTGCGGCCGGCGCCGTGGCGAGCCCGTTCGCCGGCTCCCCCACGTCGACGACGCCGGTGGTGGGCACCCCGCAGCCGGCGAGCAGTACGGCCGCCGCGGCCCCGAGCGCGGTCATCGCGCCCGCGCGGCGCCCGTTCACGCGTCCCGCCCGGGGCGCGCGGCGGACCCGTCCCGCGGGCCCGGCAGGTCCACCGTGAAGACGGCGCCGCCCCCGGGCGCGTTGTCGGCGCGGATACGGCCCCCGTGCAGCCGCACGTTCTCCGCGGTGATCGCCAGCCCGAGTCCGCTGCTCTCGCTCCGGGTCCGTGCCGAACTCGCCTTGTAGAAGCGGTCGAAGACGTGCGGCAGCGCCTCCGGCGCGATCCCGGGCCCGCGGTCGGCCACGACCAGCCGCACCCACCCGCCGCCCCGACCGTCCGGCCCGTAAGAGCCCTTCTCCAGCGACACCGTGACCGGGGCGGCGCCGTGCCGCAGCGCGTTGCCGGCGAGGTTGGCCACCACCACGTCGAAGCGCCGCGGGTCGACCGGCATCCGCAACTCCCCGGGCGCGGGCAGCCGTAGCACCACCTGGTCCTGCCAGCCGCGCGCGGCCAGCGTGCGCCGCACCGACTCGGCCAGGTCGATCTCGTCGAGGTGGAGTTCGGCCGCGCCGGCGTCGAACCGGGAGACCTCCATCAGGTCGTTCACCAGCCGGACCAGCCGCTCGGTCTCCTCGCTGATGAGCTGGACGGCCTCGGCGGTGCCGTGCTCCAGACGCGGCGCCTCCTCGTCCAGCGCGTCGGTCACCGCCGACATCGCGGCCAGCGGCGTGCGCAGTTCGTGCGAGACGTCCGCGACGAACCGGCGGGCCTGGGCCTCCATCCGGCGCAGCTCCGACACCGAACGCTCCAGCGCGACCGCCGTCTCGTTGAACGCCGTGGACAGGTCCGCGAGTTCGTCGGAGCCGTTGACGCTGAGCCGGGTGTCGAGGTGCCCGGCGGCCATCCTGCGGGTCGCCTGGCGCAGCGCGCGGACCGGGCGCAGCACGCCGCGGGCGACGAACAGCGCCAGCAGGACCGCCAGGCACAGCGCGGGCAGCGCCGCGCGCTCGACGGCCCTGACCAGCGCGGTCACGTAGCGCTGCTCGGTGGTCTGCGGCACCACGAGGTAGAGCGCCAGCCCGGACCCGACCCGGGTGCCGTCGCCGGCGCCGTAGACGACGGGCAGGCCGACCACGAGCGAGGAGCCGCCGCCGGTGTGCACGCGCTGGAAGACGGCCACCTGGCGGGTGCGTACCGACTGGCGCAGCGACGCGGTCAGTTCGGGGAAGGAGTCGCCGGCCCGGGACGGGGCCCGCAGGTCGCCGTAGGTGGCCAGCACCCGCCAGTGCTGGGAGCGGTGCGTCGAGGCGAGGTTGTCCACCAGCGAGGCCAGTTCGGGCAGTCGGGGCCGGGACGGGATGCCGGGCGTCAACGCGTCGACGCTGTCCCGGAACTGGTTGACGACGGTGTCCTGGCTCTGCTGGAGCACCCCGGTACGGGCCTCGCGGAAGGTCAGGGCGCCGGTGCCGAGCGCGCTCACCACGGCGATCAGCCCGAAGCCGGCGACGAGGCGGAAGCGCAGGCTGCGTACCGCGCCGGGCATCCTGACCATGGGCGTCCGGCCGCCCTCACACCGCGCGGAAGCGGTAGCCGAAACCGCGTACGGTCTCGATGCAGCCGGGGTTGTCGCCGAGCTTGCCGCGCAGCCGCTTCACGCAGGCGTCCACCAGCCGGACGTCCCCGTGGTAGGTGTGCTCCCAGACCTGCTCCAGCAGTTGCTGGCGGCTGAGCACCTGGCCGGGCGAGGCCGACAGGGCCAGCAGCAGGCGCAGTTCGGAGGGGGCGAGCGGCACCGGCTCGCCGCGGTGCGTGACCACCATGGCCGCGCGGTCGACGACCAGGTCGCCGTACGTCCGCGGGACCGGCCGGGTGCTGCCGGTCGCATCGGGGGCGGTACGGCGCAGCACCGCGCGTATCCGGGCCTCCAGCACGCCGGCCCGCACCGGTTTGACCACGTAGTCGTCGGCGCCCGCCTCCAGCCCGACCACCACGTCCACGTCGTCGCCGCGGGCGGTCACGATGATGATCGGGACCTGGTCGTTCTCGCGTATCCGGCGGCAGACGTCGAGCCCGGGGATGCCGGGCAGCATCAGGTCGAGCACGACCACGTCGGGCCGGTGCGGGCGGAGCAGGGCCAGGCCCTCCTCGCCGGTGGGCGCGGCCGTGACGGTGTGCCCGCGGTGCCGCAGCGCCCACTCCAGGCCCCGCCGCACGGCGGGGTCGTCTTCGATCAGCAGGACGCGGGACACGCGCATCAGTATGTGCACGCCCTCCGGCGGGCGGCCCGGCCGGACCCCCTTCGCGCGTCAACTGTTGCAGAACGGTCACATGGATCGCGGACCCGCCAACCGCCCCCAGCAGGCGACATCCGACAGGTCGTGACGCGTTCGTGACCGAATGGGCCAAGCGTCATCATCTACGGCCGCGAGCCTGAAGTCCGCACGCACGGTGCGCGGTTGCCAGGCCCCCCTCCCCCTTCGCACCGCCGGCGCGCGCGCCGCGGCATCGTCGATCGGAGAGGACCGGGAATGGGAAGCAGGGCACGGAAGCGGGGGGCCGGCGCGCACGGCGGCGGGAGGACGTCCCTCGGCCGCGGGGCGTACCTGCTGTTCGGGCTGATCTTCCTGGCGCTGCTCGGGGTGACGCTCGTCACGGTGCGCTCGGGCGGGCAGGCCCACGCGGGTACCTCGGCGACCGCCGGCGGCGTCCCGACCGGCGCGGCCACGGGCGGTGCCGGCGAGCCCGCACCGTCGAAGGCCGCTCGCGCCGCGGGTTCCCCCGCCGTGAGTTCCCCGGCCAAGCCCGGTACGCCCACGGTCCCGGAACACGGCTCGGGCGACTTCAGCACCGCCGACGCCTCCGCGAAGGCGGCCGGGCACGGCAACATCCGCCGCTACGAAGTGCAGGTCGAGGGCGGTACGGGCGTGGCCTCTGCGGCCGCGGCGAAGGAGATCCAGGGCATCCTCGCCGACTCGCGCGGCTGGACCGACGACGGCCACGACGGCTTCCAGCTGGTCTCCTCCGGCCCCGCCGACTTCGTCATCAAGATCGCCACCCCCGACACGGTGGACAAGATCTGCGGCGCCGCCGGCCTGCACACCCACGGCGAGGTCAACTGCGACGTCGGCGCGACCGTCGTGGTCAACCTCAAGCGCTGGCTCCTCGGCTCGCCCGAGTTCAGCGGCCCGATCCACGACTACCGCGCCCTGATCATCAACCACGAGGTCGGCCACCGCATCGGCCACGGCCACGAGGGCTGCCCCGGCCCCGGCAAACTCGCCCCCGTGATGATGCAGCAGATCGACGGCCTGCACGGCTGCAAGGCCAACGCCTGGCCGTACGACACGAACGGCCACTACATCCAGGGCCCGCCGGTCGCCTGAGAACGCCGGGGCCGGCCGGGCGGAGCCGCCCACCCGTCAGCGCAACGGGTCGGGCGGACAGTCAGCGCAACGGGCCGAGCAGCCGGGCGTACAGGTCGAGCAGCGGCGCCGACTCGGTCTGCCAGGACCACTGGCGCAGCACCTCCACCCGGTCGTACGCCTTGCGGTAGCGGCGCGGGTTGGTGAGCACCGCGCCGACCGCGCGCACGAAGTCGGCGGTGTCGCGGGCCCGGAAGACCTCGCCGTTGCCGACTTCGAGGGTGGCCGCGGCCATCGCCCGCACGTCGGAGACGACCACCGGCAGCCGGGCGTGCGCGTATTCGTAGTAGCGGGTGGCCAGAACCGTCTGATGATGCGGGAGTTGGTGCACCGGCAGCACCCCGATGTCGGCCGAGGACAGGAACGCGGGGACCTCCGGCACCGGGACGTACGGCACCACGTGCAGGCGGGCGTGCACGCCGAGTTGGGCGGCGCGGTCCCGCAACTCCGCCAGGTGCGGGTGGTCCGGGTCGGGCACCACGAACGCGGCGTGCAGGTCGTAGAGCTTGGGCAGCGCCTCGACGACCGTGAACGGGCCGCGGTCGGGGGTGACCGGACCGGCGTGCACCAGCAGCGGCACCTCGGGGCCGAGCCGGCAGCGGGCGCGTACGCCGGAGTCGCGGCGGTCGGCGATCCGGGCCAGCGGCGGGGTGTTGCGGACCACCGTGGGCAGCGTGGACAGGCCATGGCGCACCAGCAGTTCGCCGGCGAGGCGGTCGCCGACGGTGACCACGCCGTCGGCCTCGCGGGCGTACGAGCGCAGCAGCGCGTCGTCGGCGACGGCGGCCCGGCGGGTGGCGGCGGGGATACGCGGCGGCGCGTCCCACACCACCTCGATCCGGTGCCCGGCGCCCTCCGCGCGCAGCGCGGCCCGGATCGCCAGGGCCAGCGCGCGGTGCCCGAGCGCGTGGATCAGGTGCGGGCGGACCTCGTCGAGCACCGGCCCGTAGCCGATCTCCTGGTCCAGCAGGCCCGGGTCCAGCCGCCGCCACGCCCGCCGTCCGCGCAGCAGGCGGGCGAGTTCGGCGACGAGGTCGTCGAGCCGTGCGTCCGGGGTACGGCGGCGCTCCACCGCGGCGCGGTGCTGCGCGGCCCGCAGTCCGGTCCACCCGGCCCGTACCGCCAGCCGCACCGCGGTCAGGCCGTGGCCGGCCCTGGCGAACGCTTGCAGCGGCAACGGGCGGTGCACCACGTCCAGTTCGGCGGCGCGGGTGGCGTGCAGGGAGCGGTGTGCGGCGAGCAGGGCGGTGCGGCGCTCGTACGACTCCGCGCCGCGGTAGGCCAGCGGCCAGCGCAGACCCGGGCGCGGGCGGCGCTCCCGGTAGCCGCCGAGCGGCGAGCCGACGGTCACCTCGCGTACGGCCACGCCCCGCGGGGCCGCGGTCGCCGGGCCCGCTCCGATCAGCGTGACGCCGTACCCCGCGGAGTCGGCTGCCGCCGCCACGCGCATGGCTCGGGAGTCACCGTCCAACACACCATCCGTCACGATTGCCACGCGCAGCGTCGGCCGGGCTGAGGGCTCCGCCATTCCCGTATCCGACCCCCTCCAAGTGAACGAACGCGACCCCCCGGGTTTCCCCGTCCTGTCGGTTCAGGGACGACCAGCCGGTGGGTGGGGTCCCCTCCGGGCTGCCCCGTCCTGCGAGTGCCGGGACCTCGCGGTCCGCTGTGGCTGGTCGCTGGGGGTACCCCCTCTGGGGGCGTTCCCCGCGGCCCTGGATGTGTGCGGCTCCCTCCGCGAGAAGAGGGCCACCAACCCGGGGGCGCGTGGGGGCACTCCCCCTGGCTCCGCCGGGGGGCTCCCACCCAGGCGAAGCTCTGGGGGGAGAACCGCGCGCGGCCACCCACCGGCAGGTGGTCCCTGAACCGACAGGGCACACCACCCCGGGCGGGTCGGGGTGCCCCGGTCACATCAGGTTGTGGAGGGTGCGGGCTTTGTCCGTGATGTCGGACAGGAAGGTGTGGGCGCGGGGCGAAGCCGCCGTGGTGAGCCATTCCTGATCGATGTCGCAGACGGTGATCGTCACCCCGGTTCCGGCCAGCGCCAGCGGCAACGTGTGGACGACCGTCGAAGGAAAGGACAGCACGGACCGCCCGATCGGCCCGCGCCGAGCGACCAGTTCGAGCGGCAGGTCCGGCCGCACGATCTCCAGCCCCGTCTCCGCGGCGAGCCGATGCAACTTGGCCGGCGCCTCCCGCCGATGCGCGAAGTACCGCCGGGCACCGTGCCGTTCGGCCAGCCCGCGCACCACCGCGAGGTACCGCTCGGGATCGACCACACCGGTCTCGACCAGCGACGTGCCGATCAGGTCGGTACCGGCCAGCGTCCGCGGCGGCCCGAACCGCCCCCGGGTCCAGGCGAACCGGTTGGCCCGCAGCGCCATCCCGGGCGGCGGCGTGGCCGGCATCGCGCTGAACAGCTCGATCCGGTGCCGCCGGCCGGGGGTGAGCCGGCGCCGCGCGGTGCGCGCGAAGACGCCGAAGGCCACGTCCGCCGGGGAACGGCGCCGCCCGCTGCGGTGCCAGCGCACCAACTTCCCGCCGCGGGCCAGGATTTCGGTGAACTCCATGGTCGCGGTGCCGTCGTCGACCACCGTGATGTCCTTCGCCCGGCACAGCGGCAGCAGCACCTGGACCAGCCGGGAGAACGGGTCGCCGATCACCAGCCGCCGCACCCGCAGCAGCGTCGGCGCGAGCGCGCACGCGGTGCGCAGCAACCCGCCGCGACCGCCCCGCGCTTCGTACCACCGCACCAACGCGCCCTCGTCCCGGGCGAGTTCGGCCATCCGCTTCAACTGGCCCCGGCTGGTGGGGTCGGCGGGCGAGAGCACCACGATGGTGAGGGGTTCCGCGCGCTCACCGGGTGCGGCGGGCGGGCGGACGTGGCCCCACTCCAGCACGTTGAGCAGCTGCACGGGCGACTCGACGAGCGCGACGGCACCCGGTGGGGCGGGCCGGTCGGCCATGAGGGTTCCTTTCGGTGGGCGGGTGCACGATCCCGCCGTCAACTCCGCCCCGCGCCCCTCGGCGAACCCGGGGGCGCGGGGCAGCGGACCGTTCAGACCGTGGCGTCGACCGACTGCTCGGACTCGGCCACCACACCGGGCACCCGGCGCAGCTTCTTCATCGGGCCCAGCTCACCGTCGTAGACCTTCTTGACGCCGTCGCCCAGCGAGGTCTCGATGATGCGGATGTCGCGGACCAGGCGCTCCAGGCCCTGGGTCTCGACAGACGCGGCCTGGTCCGAGCCCCACATGGCGCGGTCGAGGGTGATGTGCCGCTCCACGAAGACCGCGCCGAGCGCGACCGCGGCGAGCGTGGTCTGCAGGCCGACCTCGTGGCCGGAGTAGCCGACCGGGACGTTCGGGAACTCGGACTGGAGGGTGTTGATCATGCGCAGGTTGAGCTCTTCGTGCTTCGCCGGGTAGGTCGAAGTGGCGTGGCACAGCACGATGTTGTCGCTGCCGAGCACCTCCACCGCGTGCCGGATCTGCTTCGGCGTCGACATGCCGGTGGACAGCACCACGGTACGGCCGGTGGCGCGCAGCGCCTGGAGCAGCTCGTCGTCGGTGAGGCAGGCCGAAGCGACCTTGTGCACCGGCACGTTGAACTTCTCCAGGAACTCCACGGACGGCACGTCCCACGGGGAGGCGAACCAGTCGATGCCCCGCTTGCGGCAGTACTCGTCGATCGCGCGGTAGCCGTCCTCGTCGAACTCGACCCGGTGCCGGTAGTCGATGTAGGTCATCCGGCCCCAGGGGGTGTCGCGCTCGATCTCCCACTGGTCGCGCGGGGTGCAGATCTCCGGGGTGCGCTTCTGGAACTTGACCGCGTCGCAGCCCGCGGCCACGGCCGCGTCGATCAGGGCGAACGCGTTCTCCAGGTCGCCGTTGTGGTTGATGCCGATCTCGCCGGTGACGTACACGGGCTGGCCGTTGCCGATGTGGCGGGAGCCGACGGCGCGGAGGTTGGCGGGGAGGGAGGTGGTCACGGCTGTTCCTTCACTACGGGGTTGGGACAGGGGGGTGGCACGGGCCGGACGGCCCGGGGACGAGAAGGCGGACGAGAAAGGGGACAAGTCCGGTGCGGGGCAAGCGGGTTGGCGGGGCAAGCGGGTTGGCGGGCCAGGCGAGGTGGCGGGCTCAGCGGGCGAGCGTGGGGCCGAGCAGCCAGGCGGCGATCTCGCGGATCGCGCCGTACCCGCCCTGCGTGCTGGTCACCGCGCGGGCCGCGGCACGCACCACGTCGTGCGCGCCGGCCACGGCGACGGGCCAGCCGACGAGGCTGAAGCACGGCAGGTCGTTGACGTCGTTGCCCGCGTACAGGACCCGCTCGGGGGCGATGCCCTGCTCCTCGCACCACTGCTTGAGCGCGAGGTCCTTGCGGTCGATGCCGTGCAGCACCGGCACCTGGAGCTTGCGGGCGCGGGCGGCCACGACGGGGTTGGTCTCGGTGGACAGGATCAGTACGGGCACGCCCGCGCGGCGCAGCGCGGCGATGCCGAGGCCGTCGCCCCGGTGCACCGTGACCGCCTCGTGGCCGTCGGAGTCGATCAGCACCCGGTCGTCGGTCTGGGTGCCGTCGAAGTCGAGTACGACCGCGTCCACGTCGTCGCGGCGCGGGGTGGTGGCGCCGGCGTCGAGCACCGGGGCGAGCGCCCGGGCCCGGTCCAGGTCGGCGGGCTCGTCGATCTCCAGCACCCGGGCCGGGTCGGTCCACACCAGGCTGGTGCGGCCGAAGAAGCGGTGGCCGGCGGCGCGGAAGCCGTCGGCGCGCATGCCGTAGGCGGCGCCGGTCTCCAGCAGGTCCTGCGGGCGGTCCTGGCGGCGCGGGCGGGTGGCCTTGTCGTGGTTGACGCCGACGCCGTTGCCGCGGAAGTCCGCGCCGGTGCCGGAACCGGCGCCGGCGGTCGCTGTGCCGGTTCCCGCGGCTATGCCGGCGCCCGCGTTCGCGCCCGCGGCCAGATCCGCCACGTCCGCCCCGTCCGCCCGCCAGACGAAGCCGTGGAAGGGGGCGACGGTGTGGGCAGTGTCGGCGCCGCCGTCGGCGATCGCCTCGATCACGCCGTCGAGTTCGTCGCCGGTGATGAACGGGCTGGTGCACTGGACGAGCAGCACCACGTCGGCGGCGGCGCCGCTCATCGCCTCGTACGCGTCCATGGCGTGCAGCACGGCGGCCTCGCTGGTCGCGGTGTCGCCGGCGATCGCGGCCGGCCGCAGCACCACCTCGGCGCCGGCCGCCCGGGCCACCTCGGCGATCGCCGGGTCGTCGGTGGAGACCAGGATCGCGCTGATCCGGCGGGCGGCGGTGCAGGCGCGTACCGCCCGGGCCACCAGCGGCACTCCGCCGACCGTCGCCACGTTCTTGCCCGGCACGCCCTTCGAGCCGCCGCGGGCGGGGATGACGGCCAGAACCCGGGCGTCGCCTGCCGGGGCGCGGGGTGGCTCCCCCGCCGGCGTGATGGTCTGGGTCATCGTGCGGCTCCTGTCGTGGGGGTCATACGGGCCGCGGTCGCGGCATGGTGCGCCGCGAGGGCGCGTGCGGTGCGGGGGTCGAGGGGCGCGCCGGCGGCCGGGCGGCCGCCGTTCCGCACCGGTCCCGCGGGCCGCCGTCCAGCGGGCCGCCGTCCAGCGGGGATCGCGGGCGTCGGCATCGCGGTGCGGGGCCGGCCCACCGCTGGCCGGCTCACAGCTGGCCCCAGCGGCGGATGGCCGGGGCGACGCGCTGCACGCCCTGGCGGTAGGCGGTGCGCGCGGACTTGCGCAGCACCCGGCGGGCGGCCTTGCGCACCCGGTTGCTGCCGGCTCCGCCGGCGGTTGCGGCACGCACGGCGGGCAGCCCCTCGGGGTCCAGGCCCTGCCGGGCGAGGATGCCCGGCAGGTAGCCGGGGGCGGTGCGCAGCGTGTAGTACGGCGTCAGCCTCGGCAGCCGGCCGGCGGCGACCAGGCCCTGGACGCGGGCCCGCAGGTCGGCGTACGGGTCGCCGGTGGCCACGCCGTGCGCGGCGGTCCATTCGGGGTCGGGCTTGGGCAGTTCGCCGTCGTCGAGCTGGTCCCAGGAGGCGAGGCAGCCCGAGCCGAGGAAGTGGTGGTTGCCGAGCGGCTCGCGGATGCCCAGGTCGGTGAGGATGGCGGTGGGTATGCCGCGGTGCAGCGACTCCAGCGCGGCGGTGGAGCTGACCGTGACCAGCAGGTCGGTGCGGTCCAGCACCTCGCCCATCGCGCCGTAGACCAGCGAGACGTTCGCCGGCGGCTCCAGCGACTCCATCAGGTGCTGGTAGGGGTGCTCCTCGATGTGCGTGGTCTGCTCGCCGGGCATGCTGCGCAGCTTCACCAGCACCTCGCGCTCGGGGTGCCGGCGGGCGTGCTCGACCGCCCGGCGCAGCAGGTACAGCCGCTCGGGGCGCTCGGCGGGCGCGGACGGCTGCACGGCGAAGGTGACGGTGAACGGCCGGCTGCCGTCGGGCCGGTACGGTGCGCCGTCGAGGAACGGCAGCGCCGTCTCCACGATCGCGCCGGTCGGGAAGCCGACCCCTTCGTACACGGAACGGAACCGCAGCGCGTCGTCGGTGCTGTTGGCGAGCACCACGTCGGCGCCGGCCCGCAGCAGCAGGCCGTCGGCGAGCTTCTCGTAGACCACGCCGACGTATCCGGTGACCACCACCGGGCGGCGCGGGTGGCCGCGCCAGGCGCGGTCGAAGCCGTGCAGGAAGCACTGGATGGTGCCGCCCACGCAGGAGATGACGAGCACATCGCAGTTGTCGGCGCTGGTCTCGGCGAGGATCTCCGCGGCGGTCTGCTCGGTCATCGAGTCGGCGGGAATTCCGAGTTCGGCGAGCTGGCGCGGAGTGGGCGTGGCACGGCCGCGCAGGAGGCGGGCGTCGAGCCGCGCATCCGGGGCGATCCGGCGCGCGGTCAGCGCACCCCACTTCCAGCGGGTGTCCGAATCGGCGATCACCGTGACCCGCAAGGGCCCTGACGTACGTTCTGGCACATCGCAGACAGTAGGAAGCGGGTGGGTGGAATGGGCTAATCGAAGGCCAACGGCAGGTAAACAGAATGCCGCTACTTTGCGAGTGGTCATCCGTCGCGAGTGAATCACCTGCTCGCCATATTCCGTTTACCTGGAAGTACGCAATCGGCAAAGTACCGAGCCGAACGGCGGCTTAAGGTAATCGGGTGGTCAAGCTCTCCGTCATCGTGCCGTTTTTCAATGTGCAGCCATTCGTCCCCGATGCGCTGCGGAGTCTGCGTGCCAACGCCCGGCACGACTTCGAGTTCCTGTTGATGGACGACGGGTCGACCGACCGGACTCCGCAACTCCTCGAAGAGGGCGCCGGCTCGCTGCCGGGCGCCCGGATCATCCGCCGCGACCACACCGGTGTCGCGGCACTGCGCAACGCGGGCATCGACGAGGCCCGGGGCGAGTATCTGACCTTCATGGACGGCGACGACTGGCTCGCCCCCGGCTACCTGCCGCAACTGGTGCGCGCCATGGACGAGTTGGACGTGGACTTCCTGCGCACCGACCACGTGCAGTGCACCGGTTCCAGCCGCAACGTGATCCGCGCCCCGCACGGCCGCCGCAACGCCCGGATCGACCCGCGCGCCGCGATCCTGCCCGCCGACCGCCCGACCCTCGTGGACTACCCCTACTCCTGGGCCGGCGCCTACCACCGCCGGATCGTCGAGCAGGGCCTGGTGCACATGCCCGCGCACCTGCGCACCGCCGAGGACCGGCCGTGGATCTGGCGGCTGCACCGGGAGGCCAAGTCCTGCGCGGTGGTGGGCCTGCTGGGCGTGCACTACCGGCGCGGGGTGAACACCTCGCTCACCCAGATCGGCGACGAGCGGCAGCTGGACTTCGTCCGCTCCTTCGACCAGGTGATAGCCGAACTCGCCGGAGACCCCGACGAGGAGCGGTTCCTGCCCAAGGCGATCCGCACCTACTGCGCGATCATCGCCCACCACCTCGACAACATCGACCGGTTCGAGCCCGCGCTGGCCCGGCAGTTGAAGACGCTCTCCGCCGCCGCGCTCGGCCGGCTGCCCGCGGACCTGCTCGCCGACGCGCTGGACTCGATGGACGCCGAACGCAGCGCCCGGGTCCGCCGGTTGCGCGGGCGGACCGCGGCCAGAGCCGACCACTCCGGCCCCGCCACGGACAGCGACGCCGACGTACGCGACAACGCGACCAGCGGATCGGCGGTCGCGTGATGGCCCGCACCCAGCTCCTCCTCGCCTCGACCCTGTACGGGATCGCCACCCTCGCCGCCGCGATCGACGCCGGCTCCGTGCCGCCCGCCGACCGCCGCATCCTCGTGGTCAGCAACAACGCGGCCGTACCCGAGACCCACGACGCCCCGGACCGGGCGCCCGGCTTCGAGCCGCTGCGCACCCGCTTCGACCGGGTGGTGTCCTGGAACGACGCGATCCGCCCGATGCACCCCGGCGGCTGGGCCCCGCGCACCGACGAAGTCCCCATGTGGGACCGGTACTTCCGGCAGCTGTGGCAGCTCGACGACGACGACCTCGACCTGGTCGTGGAGTCCATCCAGGTCGCGCCCGCGCTCTCCTTCGCACAGGTCTTCACCGGCGCCCCGATCACCGTCTACGCCGACGGCCTGATGTCGTACGGCCCGACCCGCAACAAGCTCGGGCTGCTGGTGGACACCCGGATCGACGCGCTGCTCCACCTCGACCTGGTGCCGGGCCTGGAGCCCTTGCTGCTCAGCGAGTTCGGCGTGCCCTCGCGGGTGGTGCCGAGCTCGGAGTTCACGAAGGTGCTCGCCGAGGTGGCCGAGGCCACCCGCGGACACGGCATCGGCCCGGACCCGGTGGACGAACTGCCGCGCGACGCGGCCCTGTTGCTCGGCCAGTACCTCTCGGCGCTGGGCATCCTCAGCGTCGAGGAGGAGGAGAAGCTGCACCTGTCCCTGGTGCGCGGCGCGGTCGCCCTCGGCCACCGCCGGCTCGTCTTCAAGCCGCACCCGACCGCGCCCTCGCACTGGCTGGAGCCGCTGCGGGAGGAGGCGCGCAAGCTCGGCGCCGAACTGACCGTGCTGGACTCCCCGGTGCTCGCCGAGGTGGTCTACCAGCGGGCCCGCCCCGCCCTGGTGGCCGGCTGCTTCTCCACCGCGCTGCTGACCGCGTCCGCGCTGTACGGCATCCCGGTCGCCCGCAGCGGCACCAAGCTGCTGCTCGACCGGCTCTCGCCGTACCAGAACAGCAACCGGGTGCCGGTGACCCTCGTGCACGCGCTGCTCCCCGAGGTGTCCGACCCGGACGCGGTACGCGGCTGGACCCCGCCCTCGCCGCGGCAGGTGGCCACCGAGCTCACCCCGCTGCTGCACGCCGTCGGCTACTGCATGCAGGC
Organism: Streptomyces sp. NPDC087270; assembly: GCF_044744625.1. Lineage (NCBI taxonomy): Bacteria > Bacillati > Actinomycetota > Actinomycetes > Kitasatosporales > Streptomycetaceae > Streptomyces > Streptomyces sp. NPDC087270. Next base: position 41,489 of record NZ_JBIUYR010000011.1, on the reverse strand, counting down.
CGAGGCGTACCCGCACCTGCGGGCGGAGGCCGTGGCGTGGCTCGAGGACCACCTCGGCTCCGGGGTCGCGCCGTACTTCAAGCGCCGCCGGCTGACCTCGCTCGGCCTGCCCGGCGCGCTCCCGGCCCGGCGCTCGCTGGTGCCGCGGGTGCGCGCCGTCCGCCAGGTGGCCCGCGGCGCCCGCGCACTGAAGAAGGCCGCGCTCGGGTAGGCGGTGGCCGGATGATCTCGGGGTGCCCGGCCGCCGACGGCCGGGCGCCCCGATTAACGGACACGGGAGCTCATACGCCCTGCCCTACGATGGAACAGTGAGCGACATCACCCGTGGGAGTCTGCGCGAACAGCCGACGCGCGCCGAGGCGATCCTCGCGGTCGGCCTGCGCGACGAGAAGAGGCGCCAGACCCGGCGGCACATCGCGGAGGTGGCCACCGGGCTGTTCCTCGAACACGGCTTCGCCCGGGTGACGATCGCCGAGGTGGCCCGCACCGCCGAAGTGTCCGTGAACACCGTCTACACGTACTTCCCCTCCAAGGAGGACCTGGTCTTCTATCCGGAGGAGGCGTCCGCGCAGCGGATGGTGGAGATGGTCCGGGACCGCCCGCCCGGGCAGTCCGCCGCCGGCGCCGTCCTCGCCACCCTGCGCGGCGAGCTGCGGCACGGTGACCGCATGGTCGGCCTCACCCAGGGCTTCGCCCGCTTCCTGGAGATGGTCCGCGCCGAGCCCACGCTCTCCGCCCGCCTCGACTCGACCACCCGCGAGATGGTCGACGCGCTCGCCGAGACGCTCGCCGGCGAGACCGGTGCGGAGCCGGGCGACCCCACGCCGCGCCTGGTCGCCTCCCAGCTCGGCTGGGCGCAGGAGCAGCTCTTCCGCGAGATCGGTGAGCGCTCCCGGGCGGGGTGCCCTCCGGGCACGGTGGCGGAAGACGCGCTGGCCCTCCTCAACTCCGTCGAGTCCCTCCTCGGCGACCGCGTCCTGACGTACGCCACGCGCTGACCCGCCCCGGCCCTTCGGGAGCGCTACCTAGGTGTATTGACCCGTAGCGGCGCGGGGAAGCGCGCGCGCAACCATCCACCGGCCGGGGGCCCGGCTACGACAGCAACGGCCCCCTTGGACCGGTGGCGGCCCGCGCCACGACGACGGCTGAGCGCGCAGTTCCCCGCGCCGCTGGTTCCCCGCGCCCCCTGGTTCCCCCGCGCACCCTCAGAACGCCGGCGTCGGGACGTACGTCCCCCACACACCGCGCAAGGCGTCGCAGACCTCCCCCACGGTCGCGCGGCAGCGCAACGCCTCCCGCATCGGGTAGAGCACGTTGTCCGTGCCGGCCGCCGCCTCGCAGAGCACCGACAGGGCGCGGTCGACCGCGCCCTGGTCACGTTCGGCCCGCAACCTCGCCAGCCTCGCCGCCTGCTGCGCCTCGATCGCCGGGTCCACCCGAAGCGGCTCGTACGGCTCCTCCTCGTCGAGCGTGAAGCGGTTGACGCCGACCACGACGCGGTCGCCCGCCTCGGTCTCCAGGGCGATCCGGTAGGCGTTCCGCTCGATCTCGGACTTCTGGAAGCCCCGCTCGATCGCCCGCACCGCGCCGCCCGCGTCCTCGATCCGGCCCATCAGTTCGAGCGCGGCGGCCTCGACGTCGTCGGTCATCCGCTCCATCACGTAGGAGCCCGCGAACGGGTCCACGGTGGCGGTCACGTCGGTCTCGTACGCGAGCACCTGCTGGGTGCGCAGCGCCAGCCGCGCGGACTTGTCGGTGGGCAGCGCGATGGCCTCGTCGAAGGAGTTGGTGTGCAGCGACTGGGTGCCGCCGAGCACCGCGCCCAGGCCCTGCACGGCGACCCGGACCAGGTTCACCTCGGGCTGCTGCGCGGTGAGTTGCACCCCGGCGGTCTGGGTGTGGAAGCGCAGCATCTGCGACTTGGGGTTCCTCGCCCCGAACTCCTCGCGCATCACCCGCGCCCAAATGCGCCGGGCGGCACGGAACTTCGCGATCTCCTCCAGGATGGTGGTGCGCGCCACGAAGAAGAACGACAGCCGCGGTGCGAAGTCGTCGACGTCCATCCCGGCGGCGAGCGCGGTGCGGACGTACTCGATGCCGTCGGCGAGCGTGAAGGCGATCTCCTGCGCGGGCGAGGCGCCCGCCTCGGCCATGTGGTAGCCGGAGATCGAGATGGTGTTCCAGCGGGGGATCTCCGCCCGGCAGTAGGCGAAGATGTCCGCGGTCAGCCGCAGTGACGGCTTGGGCGGGAAGATGTACGTGCCGCGCGCGATGTACTCCTTGAGCACGTCGTTCTGGAGGGTGCCGGTGAGCTTCCCGGCCGGCACGCCCTGCTCCTCGCCGACGAGTTGGTACAGCAGCAACAGCAGCGCGGCGGGCGCGTTGATCGTCATCGACGTGGACACCCGGTCCAGCGGGATGCCGTCGAAGAGCACCCGCATGTCGTCGATCGAGTCGATCGCCACACCCACCTTGCCGACCTCGCCGGCCGCGATCGGGGCGTCGGAGTCGTGCCCCATCTGGGTCGGCAGGTCGAACGCGACCGACAGGCCGGTCGTGCCGTGGGCGATGAGCTGCCGGTAGCGCGCGTTGGACTCGGCGGCGGTGCCGAACCCGGCGTACTGCCGCATCGTCCAGGGCCGGCCGGTGTACATCGACGGGTACACACCGCGGGTGAACGGGTACCCGCCGGGTTCGCCCAGCCGCTCGGCGGGGTCCCAGCCGTCCAGGTCCTCCGGGCCGTACACCGGCTCGATCGGCAGACCGGACTCCGACTCGCGCGTCATGCTCTCCGCCTCCGCCTCCGCCGGCTCGGTGGGGGTGTGCCCGCGTCCGCGCCACGGGGGGTGGCGGGCGCGTGAACAGACCGGCTCGCCCACGGACCTTACGACGTGGGGAGCGAAAGGGGACGGATGCCGCGCGTCGCCGGAGTGGGCGCGCTGCGCGCCGAGGGCCGCCGCGCGACGCTCGCGGCGCCCCGCGAACGGCGAGCGCGGCCGGGCAGGGGGAAAAACGCACCCGGCCGCGCTCTGTGTCGTGGACACCGGCACGGGGAGAGCCGGCGTCCACCGGGCCGATGACCAGTCGGCCCACTCCTTACGGCGGCGCGAGCCCCGGAAGTGTCACCCACTGCCGCGGACAGGCGGTCCGCCGCGGGTCAGCGCGCCGCGCCCGACGCCACCGCGTGGCCGCGGCCCCAGCCTTTGTGGCGGCCGTGCTTCAGGCGGTTCGCGGCGCCCTTCCCGCGCCCGTGGTCGCCGTGTCCCGGCGGCACGAGAGTGTCCCGGTCCCCGTCGGGAGGCAGGGCGGTACGCGCGGGCGGGCCGGGCGTCGTACGGGCCGGATCGGGCACCTCCCCGGGGATCACGGCGCGCCGGCCGGTGGCACCCGAGACGCCGGTGTCGGGCGGGCCGGAACCGTCCGACGCGACGGACACGGGCGCGCTGCTGCCGGCCGGCCGCACCGGCTCCCGGCCACCGCCGCGCGCTGCGGTCGCCGCCACGCCGACCGCGACCCCGCCGAGCGCGACCACCGACGCCGCCGCGGCCAGCACGATCCGGGTGGAGCGCCCGCTCCGCGTCCGCCGCACCGGTACGAGGCGCGCGGAGCGTACGGACCCGGCGCGGACCTGGTCCGCGGCGCGGCCGCCCACCACCACGGGCTCCGGCAGCGCGTCGCCCGCGGCCGGCCCGCCCGGCACCGGCCCGCGCGCGATCGGCACCGGCGGCACCCCGTCGAGGACCGGTTCGGCCGACCCGAGGCCCGCCGCGCGCGCCGCGCGGAAGGCGGCCAGGGCCGCCTCCTCGCGCCCCGGGTCGAGCGGGTGGAGGACGCCCGGGTCCGCCGCGGCCGCCAGCAGGAGCAGCGCCAACCGCTCCGCCTCGCCCGCCGCCCTGCGGTCCGCGAGCGGCACCCGGCGGCCGGACAGCAGCGCCTCCGCAGCGTCGCCGGTCAGCCAGTCCGCGCGGCCGCCGGTCGCCTCGGGCCGTCCGGGCCCGCCGCCGAACCCGGCGCCGCCGAATCCGGCCAGGACGTCCGGGCCGCCGAAGTCGCGCCAGCCGTCCGAATGATCCGAACCGTCCGGACCACCCCAACCATCCGATCCGTCCGGGCCACCCCAACCGTCCGAAGCATCGGGACAGCACGAATCGCCCATCCCGCCCGCGCCCGGCGGTCGTTCGGGCCGCCGCGGGCGCGGGACCCCCGCCGCCCGTCCGTCGTCACTCATGCCACTTCCTCATCGGGCCCTAGGGCCTGCCGTGGGCGCGGAGATCGTCGCGCCGGTCCGCACCGCCGCTCCCCCCTCTGCTTCCCCCTCCGGTTCCCCCACTGCTTCCCCGCCGGCCCCGCGGGCACCATCCTCCCGGTCCTCGCGCACCACCGAGAGCTGTTCGGCCAGCCTGCGCAGCCCCCGGTGTGTGGCCATCCGCACAGAGCCGGCGCGTTTGCCCAGCACCTGGGCCGCGCTGGTGGAGTCCAGGCCCATCACCACCCGCAGCAGCACCGCCTCGGCCTGCTCGCGCGGCAGCGCCACGATCGCGGCCAGCGCGCGGTCGGTGGCGACCGCGTCCAGCGCCTCGCCCGCGGTGTCGGCCCGGCCCGGCAGCGCGACGAGCTCGTCCACCCCCGCCCCGGCGACCGGGCGGCGGCTGCGCGCCCTGATGTGGTCCAGCGCCCGGTTGCGGGCGATCCGGGCCGCCCAACCGCGGATACCGCTACCGCCGCCACGGAAGCTCGGCAGGTCGCGGGCGATCTGAAGCCACGCCTCCGAGGCGACGTCCTCCGCGTCGCCCGGGCCGACCAGGCTGCGTACGTACTGCAACAACTGCGGCTGCACCGCGCGGTACAGGACCCTGAACGCGGTCTCGTCACCGCCCTGCGCCGCGCTCACCGCGGTCTCCAGATCCACGTCCGGCCCCGCCCCCTCGACCCCCTGGTCCCCCGTGAACAGCCACCATCCTGCCCCATGACGGCCGGTGACACTTTCGGTCCCGCATACGCCGTACAAGTCGGCGGCCGGGGACGCTCCTGTGGGGGGAGGCGGCCCCCGGCCGTCGTCACGCCGGACCGACCGCAGCGAACCGACCGCAGCGGACCGGCCGCACCGGACCCGGTCTCCCGATCGCGCCGCGCCCGGGTCCACCCCGCGCCCCTTGCTCGTACGGGTGAATTCGCAGATCGGGCCAACCGATCGGGCCCCAGCCGCGTCTACAGTTGCCGTGCCCTCCGTAACGCCCCATGTCACGCCCCCCGTCACGCGCCTCGCCCCGCGTCCCGAACCGCGCGCCGTACGACCCCCCGTGCCGGCGCGACCGCCTCGCGATCCAGGAGCCCCGCTGTCCAGCGACACGCCGCCCGAGGGGCTGAGCCTGCTCAACGGCGTGCCCGCCGCCGACGCCGAGACGGCCCTGCTCACCTGCTGCGGCTCGCACCGCTGGGCCCGCCGGATGGCCGCCCACCGCCCGTACCCGACGGTGGAGGCGCTGCTCGCCGCGGCCGACGAGGCGGCGTACGACCTGGCGCCCGCCGATGTCGCCGAGGCGCTGCTGGGTGAGGACACCACCCCGCTGCCGGACCGCGGCGGGCTCGCCGTGCACACCGCGCTGCGCGCCGCCCACGCCGCCTACGAGGCGAAGTTCGGCCATGTCTTCGTGATCGCCCTGGACGCGGCCGACCCGGCCGCCGCCCTCGACCAGACCATGGCCAGCCTGCGCACCCGGCTCGGCCACGACGCGGACCACGAGTCGGCCGTCACCGCCGAGCAGTTGAGGCGGATCACCCGGGCCCGGCTGCTGCGGCTGGCAGCGGGTCCCGACACCCTCCGACCGTCCGCCCTGGTGGACGCGCACCGGCCGTAGCGTTCACCCGACCGTGCGGGATCGATCACACAAGCACTACCCCGCAGTACGAGGCACAGGTCACGTCGCTACGATGGCCGGGGCCGGTGGACCGTACCCGGCCGGGCGTGACCGACAAGAAGCCGGCAGCCCTCGTCCCGCTCCCGGAGGGTATTTTCCGTGCCGGCTGGAACGCTGTACCGCGGCCGGGAAGGCATGTGGTCGTGGGTGGCTCATCGAGTCACCGGTGTCCTCATCTTCTTCTTCCTGTTCGTCCACGTCCTCGACACCGCGCTCGTGCGCGTATCGCCCGAGGACTACGACAAGGTCGTGGCGACCTACAAGACGCCCATCGTCAGCCTGCTGGAGTACGGCCTGGTGGCCGCCATCCTCTTCCACGCGCTGAACGGTCTGCGGATCATCGCCGTCGACTACTGGACCCAGGGCCCCCGCTACCAGAAGCAGATGTTCTGGACCGTGATGGGCCTGTGGATCGTCCTGATGCTCGGCGCGATCTACCCGGTACTCGGCCACGCCGCCCGAGTCCTGTTCGGGAGCTGACCCATGGCCACTGAAGTCTCCCCCAAGGACGCCGTCGAACTGACCGGCTCCAGCATCTCCTACAGCCCGGAGAACCCGGCGCCGGTGATCGAGCCGCCGCGGGCCAGGACCAAGCGCACGCCGCGCCGCGGCCGCACCAACTTCGAGCTGTACGGCTGGCTGTTCATGCGGCTGTCCGGTGTGGTGCTCGTGGTGCTCGTGCTCGGCCACCTGCTGATCCAGCTGGTGCTCGACGGCGGTGTCACCAAGGTCGGCTTCGCGTTCGTCGCGGGCCGCTGGGCGTCGCCCTTCTGGCAGTACTGGGACCTGGCCATGCTCTGGCTGGCCATGCTGCACGGCGGCAACGGCCTGCGCACGATCATCAACGACTACGCCGAGCAGCCGAACACCCGTGTCTGGCTCAAGACCATTCTGTTCACCGCTGTGGCGTTCACCATCGCGCTCGGGTCGCTGGTGATCTTCACCTTCGACCCGAACATCCGCTAGGCCAGGGCCGGACAGGGAAGCGACCCCCATGCAATTCCACACGTACGACACCGTCATCGTCGGCGCGGGCGGCGCGGGTATGCGCGCGGCCATCGAGTCGACCAAGCGCAGCCGCACCGCCGTCCTGACCAAGCTCTACCCGACCCGGTCCCACACCGGCGCGGCCCAGGGCGGCATGGCCGCCGCACTGGCCAACGTCGAGGAGGACAACTGGGAGTGGCACACCTTCGACACGATCAAGGGCGGTGACTACCTGGTCGACCAGGACGCCGCCGAGATCCTGGCGAAGGAGGCCATCGACGCGGTCCTCGACCTGGAGAAGATGGGCCTGCCGTTCAACCGGACGCCCGAAGGCCGGATCGACCAGCGCCGCTTCGGCGGCCACACCCGCAACCACGGCGAGGCCGCGGTGCGCCGCTCCTGCTACGCCGCGGACCGCACCGGCCACATGATCCTCCAGACGCTCTACCAGAACTGCGTCAAGGAGGGCGTGGAGTTCTTCAACGAGTTCTACGTCCTGGACCAGTTGCTCACCGAGGTCGACGGCGTGCAGCGGTCGTCCGGCGTGGTGGCGTACGAGCTGGCCACCGGTGAGATCCACGTCTTCCAGGCGAAGGCGGTGATCTACGCGTCGGGCGGCACCGGCAAGTTCTTCAAGGTGACCTCCAACGCGCACACCCTCACCGGCGACGGCCAGGCCGCGATCTACCGGCGCGGGCTGCCGCTGGAGGACATGGAGTTCTTCCAGTTCCACCCGACGGGCATCTGGCGGATGGGCATCCTGCTCACCGAGGGTGCCCGCGGCGAGGGCGGCATCCTGCGCAACAAGGACGGCGAGCGCTTCATGGAGAAGTACGCGCCCGTCATGAAGGACCTCGCCTCGCGCGATGTCGTCTCCCGCGCGATCTACACCGAGATCCGCGAGGGCCGCGGCTGCGGCCCCGAGGGCGACCACGTCTACCTCGACCTGACCCACCTGCCGCCGGAGCAGCTGGACGCGAAGCTGCCGGACATCACCGAGTTCGCCCGCACCTACCTGGGCATCGAGCCGTACACCGACCCGATCCCGATCCAGCCCACCGCGCACTACGCGATGGGCGGCATCCCCACCAACGTGCAGGGCGAGGTGCTCTCCGACAACACCACCGTGGTGCCGGGCCTGTACGCGGCCGGCGAGGTGGCCTGCGTCTCCGTGCACGGCGCGAACCGGCTGGGCACCAACTCGCTGCTGGACATCAACGTCTTCGGCCGCCGCTCCGGCATCGCCGCCGCGGAGTACGCGCACGCCAACGACCTGGTGCCGCTGCCGGAGAACCCGGCCGAGCGGGTCGAGGCGCAGGTCGAGCGGCTGCGCAACTCCACCGGCAACGAGCGGGTCGCCGAACTGCGCCTGGAGCTCCAGGAGTGCATGGACGCCAACGTGATGGTCTTCCGCACCGAGCAGACCATCAAGACCGCGGTGGAGAAGATCGCCGAGCTGCGCGAGCGCTACCTGCACGTCTCCATCCAGGACAAGGGCAAGCGGTTCAACACCGACCTGCTGGAGGCCGTCGAGCTGGGCAACCTGCTCGACCTCGCCGAGGTGATGGCGGTCTCCGCGCTCGCCCGCAAGGAGTCCCGCGGCGGCCACTACCGCGAGGACTTCCCCACCCGCGACGACGTCAACTTCATGCGGCACACGATGGCGTACCGCGAGGTGGACGCGAACGGCTCCGAGTCGATCCGCCTCGACTACAAGCCGGTCGTGCAGACCCGCTACCAGCCGATGGAGCGTAAGTACTGATGAGCACCCCGACGGTCGACAAGCACTCGGCGGCCCTGGACGCGGCCGAGGTCACCGGAAACCACCTGATCGCGATCACCCTGCGGGTGCGCCGGTTCAACCCGGAGGTCTCCGCGGAGGCCGAGTGGGTCGACTACCAGATCCAGGTCGACCCCAAGGAGCGCGTGCTGGACGCGCTGCACAAGGTCAAGTGGGAGATCGACGGGTCGCTGACCTTCCGCCGCTCGTGCGCGCACGGCGTGTGCGGTTCGGACGCGATGCGGATCAACGGGAAGAACCGGTTGGCCTGCAAGACGCTGATCAAGGACGTCAGCCCGGAGAAGCCGATCACCGTCGAGGCGATCAAGGGCATGACGGTGCTGAAGGACCTCGTGGTCGACATGGACCCGTTCTTCCAGGCGTACCGCGACGTGATGCCGTTCCTGATCACCACGGGCAACGAGCCGACCCGCGAGCGGCTGCAGTCCGCGGCGGACCGCGAGCGGTTCGACGACACCACCAAGTGCATCCTGTGCGCCGCGTGCACGTCGGCCTGCCCGGTCTTCTGGAACGACGGGCAGTACTTCGGCCCGGCCGCGATCGTCAACGCGCACCGGTTCATCTTCGACTCCCGCGACGAGGGCGGTGAGCAGCGGCTGGAGATCCTCAACGACAAGGACGGGGTCTGGCGCTGCCGCACCACCTTCAACTGCACGGACGCCTGCCCGCGCGGTATCGAGGTCACGAAGGCGATCCAGGAAGTCAAGCGCGCCCTGATCACCCGCCGCTTCTGATCCTTTTGACGCGCCCCTGGTGTGCTCGGCTCCTTCCGTGCGAAGGAGCCGAGCACACCAGGGGTTCGGCGTCGGCTCAGAGCTGGCTCAGGATCGTCGGATCGGTGATCTCCGTGTCGCGGGCGAGCAGAAGCGCCTTGCTGAGGATCACCGCCAGGGTGCGATCGCCCTCGAAGGGCAGGTAGCCGACACCGGGGGCGCCCGGTGCGGACGTGGGCACGATGCAGAGATACGCGTCGTTCGGCGTCATCAGGATGTTCCCGGACCCGAGGTGGATCTTGTACGTGTGCCGCTCGCCGCGTACGTGCAGGAACCGGCCCTCCATGCTGCACCGGTCCGCGATCGCCAGCCGCGGCACCAGCCGGGTGAGCAGGTCGCGACGGCTCTCGGCGGTCTGCGAGAGCTCGCCGAAGCTGTAGCTGTGCCAGTACGCCTGGAAGTGGCCGCCGGGGCCGCCGTCCTGCCAGGTGGGGTCGTTGCCGACGCTGGCCACACCGACGAAGAGGTCCACGTCGCGCAGCACCTCGCTGAGCACGAGCGCGGGGACCTCCTCCAGCGGCAGTGCCTCGGCGGGCGTCTGCCGCCGACCCTGCCCGTAACCGCCGCCGCCGGCGTGCGCCCAGTTCTCCGGCGCGCCGGCCGGGTAGAAGCGCACCTGGTCGGTGCTCAGCCGCAGGTAGGACCCGGACTCCGTGGTGTCCGCGCCGTATGCGTCGCCGGTGCCCTCGATCCAGTACTCGGCCCGCAGTCCCCACCGCGGCAGCTCGCGCACGGCGGGCGGATAGGTGTCGTCGACCATCAGCCGCAGCTTGTTGCGCCAGCCGCGGACCGCGGCCAGCGAGTGGAACTGGTGCTGGCGCAGCACATGCGCGGCGAACCGGTTGGAGTACGTCCGGGTGGCGCGTTCGGCGTCGGTGAGCAGATACACCTCGCGGTGGGCCTGCTTGAACGGCTGGGTGATCTCGTGCCGCTCCAGCCAGTCCCGCCAGGCGACCACCTCGGCCGGCTCCCGCCCCACCGGGTGCCACAGCTCGACGGTGGCGGCGGCGTCCACCGGGCCGAGCGCGTCGTCGGTGAGGGTGCGCAACCCGCCGTCCGCCCAGCCGCAGGCACGGCCGTCGACCGTCCACAGCAGGCGCCGCGCGAGGGTGCCGACCAGCGGGTGGTCGAGGTAGCTCGCGCGCCACGCGGCATACGCCCAGGTGCGGCGGGCCAGGAACTGCCGGTCCAGCCGCTCGGCCTGCGCGCTGAGCATCTTGTCGATGTCCTTCGCGGTCGCCTTCAACTCGGCGATCAGCTCGGGCTGTTCCCGCTTCAGCGGCGCGGGTGGGCTCTTCACGGTCTTGCCGGCGGCGTTCCGCCAGGTCAGTACCGCCTTCCCGGCGGTCACCGCCAACTCACCGTGCTCGTGCGGCAGTCGGCCGACCTCGGTCAACCCGTAGGTGGGGACCGCGAGTTCCTCGACCTCCTCGCGGCTCAGGCCCATCGCGGTGGCCCGGGTCTCCAGCGCGGTGTCGAGCTGCTTGAGGGTGCCCTTGAAGGTGACGCGGGAGGCGAGCCGGGCGAGTTCGGCGAGCGCGGCCTCGCCCTCGGTCCTGGACAGCGCCAGCACGGCGGCGTTGGCGACCTTGGGGTTGCGCGGGCCGGTGCCGGGCACCTTGCGCAGCGACGTCTCGACCAGCCGCCCGAGCGCGCGGGCGGTGTCGGGGTGCGGCGGGAGCAGCGACAGCAGCCAGGTCAGGCCGCGCAGCGCGTTGGCGTTGTACGGGTCGAACAGGTCGTTCTGCGCGGGGGCGTACGCCTGCTCCTCGTACGGCAGCGTGCGCGGGCGGCCGACCCGGGCGAGCCAGCCGGTCACGCGGGCCCGTACGGCGTCCGGGTCGAGCGGGTCGAGCAGGGCGCGGCCCTTCTTCTCCCAGGCCCCGTTCGGCCGCGCGGCGGTCGCGGTGGCCGCGTGCCGCAGCAGTTCGACCCAGGACGGGCCGAGTTCGGCCGCATCCGCGAGCGCGGCCTCGGCCCAGGGCTCGCCGATGTTCAGCGCGGGCTCGGCGAGGTTCTTCGCCAGCGCGGACAGCGGGCCGCTGCGGTAGGCGACCAGGGCGCTGCGCCGTACGACGCCGACCACCGGGGGTGGCAGGGTCCGCCCGGCGGCGAGTTCGGCCGCCACCAGGACGGCCAGCTCGTCGCCGTACCAGACGCTGTGCGTGTGGGCGTACCGGTCCAGGCGCAGCGACCGTTCGGTGGCGAGGGTGTCCTCGCCGAGACCTTGGGCGAGGAGGGTCACCAGTTGGAGCACCAGGTCGCGGACCTCGTCGGTGTCGGTGCCGGCCCGGTGCCGGTCGACCAGCGCGCCGACCAGGCGGCGCCGGTCGTCGTCCGGCAGTTCCCGGACCGCCTCGATCGGCTTCTCCATGCCGGGGTACAGCCGGCCGGACCGCGTGACCGCCCGCACCAGCGTGCCGGCCAGCAGGCCCATGTTCCGCTCGGCGGCGTGCCGCCGGACCTCCACCACGAGTTCGCCGAAGACCGCCATCAGCCACCCACCAGCGGAACGAGCTTGAGGAAGACCACTTCGGTGCCGAGCGGCAGGTCGATCTCCTGGTCCCACTCCTCGACCTGGCGGTCCCCCACGAGCACCAGGAAGCCGTTGCGCCCGAAGGCGGTGCGGGCCAACTCGTACTGCTGCTCCGGGTCGATCCGGCGCGGGGTGCGCAACCGGTATCCGTTCAGGGCCACTTCGGCGTCGGACGGCTGGACGAGGCCGCGGAAGACCTCCGACCCGGCCGCGTGGTACTCCGCGACCTCCTGGAAGACCCTCCTGCGTATCAACTCCCCCACCGTCAGCCGTTCTTCCGCGATCTCCAGCCCCCAGGAGCCGCTCCGCCCACCGGATGTCGTCTCGTCGACGAAGGTCACCGTTGCCATGGAACCGACCCTAGATGCCCCCACCGACACGCCTCCTGGCAGCGGGCGTCGGTGGCTGCTGCGGCCGGCCACTGCCGGTGGCCGGTGTCGGTGGCCGATGTCGGTGGCCGCGCATAGCCTGCCACCGTCGGGCGGCTGACCGCCGGTCCGGACGACCCGAAGCCGCGCACGGCGGCCCGCTGGTTCCACGACCGGCTGTGCGACGGCAAGCCGGACCCGGTCGACGTGCGGGCGGTGCGCGCGCCCGCCCGGCTGCTCCTGCCGTTCGAGGAGGACGGCGGGGTGCTGGCGGTGGCGCTCTCCAAGGCGTTCCTGCTGGCGGACGGCGCGTCGATCACCGACCCGTCGACCCTGCGCCAACTGCCGCGCGCAGCAGCGTCCGTCTGAGTCCCGCGCGCCTGGCCCCCGGGGCCGGGTGTGCCTACGGCCCGTCGTCCGGGTCCTCGGCCACGACCATGATCCGGCGCAACAGGTCGGACAGGGTGCGGCGTTCGGCGGGGCTGAGGGTGCCCAGCAGGCGGTACTCCTCGTGACCGACGACGTCCAGCGCGCCGAGCCACGCGGCGCGGCCCTCCTCGGTGAGTTCGACGTCGACGCGGCGGCGGTCCTCCGCGGAGTGGCTGCGGCGCACGAACCCGCGCTGCTCCAGGCCGTCCAGGCGCCCGGTGATCGAGGCGGGGGCCATCTTCAGATCGGCGGCGAGTTCGGAGGGGGCGGCGCGGCCGCCGCGGCCGGCGAGGGTGTGCAGCGTGTCGAACTCGTGCTTGTGCAGGCCGAAGTCGACCAGCGAGCGCTCCCGCACCCGGCGCAGGTGGTCGGTGAGCGCCTTGGCCCGGGTGACCGCGCCCTCGATGTCGGGGTCGAGGCCGGGCAGCACCGGCTCCCAGCGCGCGACGTGCCCGTCCGTCCAGTCCCGGGCCGCGCTCCCGGCGCGCGGGGGCCGCTTCGCCGGAGCGGGCGGCGCGGGCGCCGCGGGCAGCGCGGGTGGCCCGGGCGGCCCGGGCGGGACGTCGGAGGCGGGGGTCATGGCGGCATCCTACTGCCGATCGACCGTGGTCCATCGTCAGCGAAATATTCGTTGACGAAAGATTCGATGCCGAAATACCCTGCGGGCGTGACGCACCCCCTCCGACTCCGCGCCTTCCGCCTGCTGTTCGCCGGACGCACCCTGTCCGCGCTCGGCGACGCCGTCGTCCCCGCCGCCCTGGCCATCGCGATCAGCCGGGCCACCGGCTCGCCCTCCGCGCTCGCCCTCGTGCTGGGCTGCGCGATGGTGCCGCGCCTGCTGCTGCTCCCGCTGGGCGGGGTGGTCGCCGACCGGCTCGACGCACGCAAGGTCGCCCTCGTCACGGACCTGGTCCGGTGCGCCGCACAACTCCTGGTGGGCCTCGAACTCATCGGCGGGTCACCGCGGTTGGCGCACATCGCGGTGGCCGAGGCGATCGGCGGCACCGCCTCCGCCTTCGCGATGCCGACCACCGGGCCGCTGATCAACGGCACCGTGGGCGCCGCCGGCCTGCTGCGGGCCAACGCGCTGACCGCCTCGGCGGCGAACGCCACCCGGCTGGCCGGCCCGGCCGTCGCGGGCGCGCTGATCTTCACCGCCGGACCCGGCTGGGCCTTCGTACTGGACGCGGCGTCCTTCGCGGCCAGCGCCTCGATGCTCGCGGTGATCCGGGTGCGGCGCGAGCGGATACCCCGGCGGTCGATCCGCAAGGACCTGGTCCAGGGCTGGAGCGAGGTGCGCTCCCGCGACTGGTACTGGACCAGCCTCGTGGCGCACGGGATCTGGAACGGTGCGGCGGCCGTACTGGCCACGCTCGGCCCGCTCGTGGTGCACCGCGAGGCCGGCGGCGACGGGGTCTGGGTGGCGGTCCTGGAAGCCGGCTCGGTCGGTCTGCTGCTCGGCTCGCTGCTCGCCTCCCGCGTCCGGCTGCGCCGCCCGATCCTCACCGGCAACCTCGGCCTGGCCACGTACGCGCTGCCGCTGGCGCTGCTCGCCGCCGGCGCGCCCGCGTGGCTGCTGGTCGCCTCCTACGGCCTCGCCCTGGCAGCGCTCGGCCTGCTCACCCCGGTCTGGGAGACCTACGTCTACGCGTCGGTGCCCGCCGGGGTGCTCGCCCGCGTCACGTCGTACGACTGGCTGCTGTCGCTGGCCGCGATGCCCGTGGGGTACGCCGTCGCGCCGCTCGCCGCCGACTCCTTCGGCCCGGCCGCGCCCCTGTACGTCTCGGCCGCCCTCGTCGCCGCCGCGTGCCTGGGCACCGCGGCCGTGCCCGGGGTCCGCGCCGCCCGCGCGCTGCCGGCCGAGCCGGTACCCGCCGCATGAGCGCCCCGGGCTCCCCCCGCGCGCGGACCGGTTCAGGCTCCCCCGCCCGCGGCCCGGTCCGCGCACTCGCCTTCACGCGGGCGCGAGTTGCCTGCTCACCGCAGGCAGCGTGACCTCCACGGTCAGGCCGCGGCCGGGTGCGGTCCGCACGGTGACCTCGCCGTGGTGGGCCTGGACCAGCGCGTGCACGATGGACATGCCGAGGCCGGCGCCGCCGGTGTCGCGGGCGCGGTCGGGCGCGGCCCGGAAGAAGCGGTCGAAGACGCGGCGGGCATCGGCAGGGGCGAGCCCGGGGCCGCGGTCGCTCACCGACAGCCGTACCTCGTCGGTGCCGTGGGCGGCGACCTCCACCGTGACCGGGGCGTCCGCGGGGGTGTGCACGCGGACGTTGCCCAGCAGGTTGCCGATGATCTGCCGCAGCCCGGCCTCGTCGCCGAGGACCGGTGGCAGGTCCGCGTCCGCCGTCTCGGCGCCGGCCGCTCCGGCGTCGGGCGCTCCGGCGCCGGCCACCCCAAGAGCGACCGCCGCGGGAGCGACCGCTGCGGGAGCGACCGTCGCGGGAGAAGCCAACACCCTTATCATCAGCGGCCGTTCGGGCTGCTGCGCGGCCAGGTCGGCGGCGGCCTCCCGGACCAGGCAGGCGAGGTCGACCGGGCCGAGCCGCAGCGCGGGGCGGTCGTCCAGCCGTGCCAGCGCCAGGAGTTCGTCCACCAGGCGGCTCATCCGCAACGCCTCCGCCGAGACCCGGCGCAGCGCCCGGTCCTGCTCGTCGGCGTCGAGCATGCCCTTCTCGTACAGCTGGAGGTAGCCGCGTACGGACGCCAGCGGGGTGCGCAGTTCGTGGGAGGCGTCGGCGAGGAACTGCCGCAACTGGGCGGTGGCGCGCTCGCTGTCGGTGAGCGCGGTCTCGATCTGCTGGAGCATCGCGTTGAGCGAGCCGCTGAGCTGCTCGACCTCCTCCGAGCCGTGCCGGGCGGTCGGTTCCGGCACCCGCCGGGACAGGTCGCCCTCGGAGATCGCGGAGGCGGTCTCCACCATGTCCTCCAGCGGGCTGAGCCGCCGGCGGGCGGCGGTGAGCGAGCCGGCCGCGAGCAGCGCCAGCAGCACCACCCCGACGCAGCCCTCCACGACCAGCAGCTCGCCGACCGCGTGGTCCACCCCGCTCAGCCGCATGCCCCGCACCACGATGGTGCCGTCGGCCAGCCGCACCCCGACCACCCGGTACTTCCTGCCGCCGCCGTGCACGGTCACCGCGCCACCGCTCGCCAGCTTCCGCGGGTCAGGCAACGCGGCTGCCAGGGACCGCTGTTCGGCGTCGACCGGGGTCGCGCCGTTCTGGCAGATCGTGGCCGGCCTGCCGTGCGGGTCCAGCACGATCAGCAGGTCCTGCTGGAACGTCCTGGCCACCGCCGAGCCGCCGCCCTTGCCGCCCAGCACGTCGGCGAGCGTGCACAACTGCCGTAGCCCGCTGGCGTCGAGGGAGGCGTGCGCCATGGTCGACTGCGACGACTTCAACGAGTCGTCGATCTCGCCGACCAGCACCACGTACGTGGCGGCGATGCTCGCGGCCGCGGCGAGCACCAGCCCGACCGCGAGGAAGAGCACGTTGGCGATGGTGAACCGGCCGCGCAGCGAGTGCGGGCGCGGCCAGAACCCGCAGCGCGCCCACACCGTCGCCGCCGCCCTCACGCCGCACCGCCGTCCCCAGGCAGGTCCCCGGACACGTCCCCGGACACGTCGCCGGACGCGTCCCCGGCTCGACGCGTGTCGCCGGACTGACGCCCGCCATCGGCGTGCCCCGCGTCACCGGCCTGACGCCCGTCACCTGCTTGACGCGGGTCACCCGACCGAAGGACATCGCGGGCCGCGCCCGGCGCCGTGCAGATGCCGTAGCCGACCCCGCGCCTGGTCTGGATCAGCGGCGGCCCGAACCGGTCCAACTTCCGCCGCAGATAGGAGATGTACGTCTCCACGACGGTGGAGGACACCGCGGTGTCGTAACGCCAGACGTGCTGGAGGAGTTGTTCCTTGGTGAGGATGCGGCCGGCGTTGCGCAGCAGGTGCCGCAGCAAGTTGTACTCGGTGGGGGTGAGTTCGACCGGTTGTCCGGCTCGGCGGACGGTGTAGGTGGCCTCGTCCAGTTCCAGGTCGCCGTGGCGCAGCAGCCGCGCGGCGGGCAGCGGGTCGCGGCGGGTGCGGCGCAGCACCGCGTGCACCCGGGCCACCACTTCGTCGACCCCGAAGGGTTTGGTGATGTAGTCGTCGCCGCCGAGGGCGAGTCCGGCCACGACGTCGCGCGGGGCGTCGCGGGCGGTGACGAAGATGACCGCGGGCGCGTCGGTCCGGTCGCCGTCCGGCCCCGCGCCTTCGGCGGCGCGCTCCTCGCGCAGCGCCCGGCACACCTCGAAGCCGTTGCCGTCGGGCAGCATCACGTCGAGCAGCACCAGGTCCGGCCGGTGCTCCCGGGCGGCGGCCAGCGCCTGCCGGCCGGTGGCCGCCTCGTATACCGTGAATCCGTTGTATTTCAGGGTGATTCGCAGGATGTCGGCGATACCGGGTTCGTCTTCGACGATGAGCACGGTGGCGTCCATGCCCCTCAGTATCCGTGGGCGGTGTGGCGGGCGGACGGCGGCGAACTTTGGAGTTCCTTGAGAGAACGCGGTTCGGCTTGGTGAGGGGGTGCGCGGCCACGGACGCTGAAGGGACGGGCCGTTCGGGGTTCGGATGCGACTTCGACCGACGATGGGGGATGTGACGTGGCGGGTGTGGCGCGCTGGTGCTTCCGGCACAAGTGGTGGGTGATCCTGCTGTGGTCGGCCGCGCTGCTGATCGTGGGCGGCGCGGGCCGGATGGCCGGGGACGCGTACTCCAACGCGTTCTCGCTGAAGGGCACCGAGTCCGCGAAGGTGCTCGACCTGATGGGCAAGGCGGTGCCCGAGCAGTCCGGTGAGGCCGACACCGTGGTGTGGCACGTGGACTCCGGTTCGGTGCGCGACGCCCAGGTGCGGCAGCGGATCACCCCGGCGCTGACGCGGATCGCGCACCAGAAGGACGTCGGCGCGGTGGTCAGCCCGTACGACCCGGCGGGCGCGGCGCAGATCAGCAAGGACGGCCGGACCGCGTACGCCACCGTGACGTACACCAAGATCGGCGGTGAACTGTCCAACGGGCAGGCGCAGTCGCTGATCGACACCGCGCACGCGGCGCGGGCGCCCGGGCTGCGGGTCGAGGTCGGCGGCGCCAAGCCGGCCCAGGCCGAGCAGCCGCTGCCCGAACTCGCCGAGGGCATCGGCATCGCGGCCGCCGGGGTGGTGCTCTTCCTGGCGCTGGGCTCGCTGTTCGGGATGCTGCTGCCGATCGTCACCGCGCTGTTCGGCATCGGCATCGCGTCCTCGGCGATCATCCTGCTCAGCCACGGCATGGATGTGGCCGACTTCGCACCGGAGTTGGCGACGCTGGTGGGGCTGGGCGTCGGCATCGACTACGCGCTGTTCATCGTCACCCGGCACCGGCGGGCGATCCTGCGCGGCCGCAGCCCGGAGGACGCGGCGGTCGTCGCCCTCAACACCTCAGGGCGGGCCGTGCTGTTCGCGGGCGGCACGGTGTGCATCGCGCTGCTGGGCATGTTCACCCTGCGGCTGACCTTCCTCAACGGCGTTGCGGTGGCAGCCGCGTTGACGGTCGTGATCACCGTGGCGGCGGCGATGACGCTGCTGCCCGCGCTGCTCGGCCTGCTCGGCCTGCGGGTGCTCAGCCGCCGGCAGCGGCGGGCGCTGGCCGCGTCGGGGCCGCAGGTCGAGCAGGTCAACGGCCCGGCGGCGCGCTGGTCGGGCTTCCTCCAGCGGCACCCGCGCTCGCTCGCGGCGGTCGCGGTCGTGGTGATGGCGACGCTGGCGATCCCTGCGCTGTCCTTGCGGCTCGGCTCCTCCGACCAGGGCAACAACCCGGCCGGCACCACCACCCGCAAGGCGTACGACATGCTGGCCGAGGGCTTCGGGCCCGGCTTCAACGGCCCGCTGACGATCCTCGCCGAGGTGCCGTCCGCCGGCGACCAGGCGGCGCTGGACGGCCTGGTGACGCATCTGCGCGCCACCCACGGCATCGCCTACGCGGCCCAGATGCCGATGAAGGCCGGCCAGAAGGTCGCGCTGGTGGAGGCGGTGCCGACCACCTCCCCGCAGGACAAGGCGACGTCCGACCTGATCGACCACCTGCGTGACGACGTGGTGCCCGCGGCCGAGAAGGGCAGCACCATGCGGGCGTACGTCGGCGGCCAGACCGCGATGTTCGAGGACTTCTCCACGGTGCTGTACGGCAAGTTGCCGCTGTTCATCGGGGTGATCATCGCGCTCGGCTTCGTGCTGCTGCTGTTCGCGTTCCGCTCGCTGGTGGTGCCGCTGACCGCTGCCGTGATGAACCTGGTGGCGGCCGCGGCCTCCTTCGGGGTGCTGGTCGCGGTCTTCCAGTGGGGCTGGGGCGGCGCGCTCGCCGGGCGGGCGGGACCGGTGGACGCCTTCCTGCCGGTGATCATGCTGTCGCTGCTCTTCGGCCTGTCGATGGACTACCAGGTGTTCCTGGTCAGCCGGATGCACGAGGAGTGGGTGCACACCAGGGACAACGCGCGGGCGGTACGGGTCGGCCTCGCCGAGACCAGCCGGGTGATCAACTCCGCGGCCGTCATCATGATCTGCGTCTTCGCGGCCTTCGTGCTCAGCGGCCAGCGGGTGCTGGCGATGTTCGGCATCGGTCTGGCCGGGGCGGTGGCGCTGGACGCGTTCATCCTGCGCACGGTGCTGGTGCCGGCCTTGATGCACCTGTTCGGCCCGGCCAACTGGTGGCTGCCGAGGTGGCTGGACAAGCGGTTGCCGCATCTTGCGGTCGAGCCGGCCGAGGAGGAGGCCGAAGGGTTCGCGACCGCCGCCGCGCCGGGGGTCGCGGTCGCCCCGGGCGACGGCCCGGCTCCGGCCCCCGGTCCGCTGGTGCGCGGGCGGGTGACCGGCGCGGCCGGGCTGCCGGTGCCGCGCGCCGAGCTCACCCTGATCGCCTCGGACGGCCGCCAGGCCGCCCGGGCCCAGGCCGCCCCGGACGGCGCCTTCTCGCTGCCGGCCCCGGGCAACGGTTCCTACGTCCTGGTGGCGGGCGCCCCCGGGCACCACCCGCAGACCGCGAGCGTGCTCACCGCCGGCCACCAGGTCGACTGCGACCTGGTGTTGACCGGCACGGGCTCGCTCACCGGCACCGTACGCCGCGCCGACGGCGGCCCCGTCGAGGACGCGAAGGTCGTCCTGAGGGACGCCGACGGCCACCAGGTCGCCGAGGCCCGCACCGCCGAGGACGGCTCCTACGCCTTCGCCAACCTCTACCCGGGCAGCTACACCCTCCTCACCATGGGCTACCCGCCCTTCCCCGCGACCGTCCGGCTGACCGACCACGAACGTGACGGCGACGGAGACGTCGACCTGGAACTCGCCCACTCCGACTGAACGGCCCCCTTCCCAACCGCTGTCTCGCCTCCGGGCACTTGGACCCGGTGTCGACGGTCGAACGTGCTCGATCGCCCCGTCCCTCGGCGCGGCATTCCCGCGCCCATCCACCTCGGCGCGGCATTCCCGCACCCACCCGACGCGGCCCGGCTCCCTCCCCGAGGGAGCCGGGCCGCTTTCGTCTGCCCCGCCCCGCCACCCGGCAAGACCGTCACTCCGTCACCCAGTCCCGCAGTGACGGCACTTGGCAGTCTTGAACACGTTCAAGAACAGGGCTAGCATCCTTGCTGTCAGAGTTTTGAACACGTTCAAGAGCACTCTCCCAGGGGTGGAATGCGTCATGAACCTCACCGTCCTCGCCTATGTGATCTACCTGGCGATCAGCGTCACGCTGACCGTCTGGGTGGCCCGGACGCTCAGCCACAACGGCCGGCTCTTCCTGTCCGACGTCCTGCACGGCGACGAGAAGCTGGCCGACGCGGTCAACCACCTGCTGGTGGTCGGCTTCTACCTGGTCAACCTCGGCTTCGTCGCGCTCTACCTGAAGACCACGGACACCATCGAGGACGCCCGTGAGGTCTTCGAGGCGCTGTCGGTCAAGCTCGGCGTCGTCCTGCTGGTGCTCGGCGCCATGCACCTGGGCAACGTCTACGTCCTCAACCGCTTCCGGCGGCGCGGCCTGAGCGACCGCGAGCAGTACCCGCCGATCGAGCCGGACGACACCACGCCGACCGCGTGGGCGCCCAAGCCCGCGGGGGCCTGAGATGGCCGCCGGCACCGCGGCCCGCCGGGCGGAGCCGTACCGGCCGCCGGCCGCGGCACGCGTGACCGGGAGCAGGAGTGGGACCGGGAGCGGGAGTGGGAGCGCGACCGGGAGCGGACGCCGGCCGGTCCCCCGCCGGGCGATCCCCCGCCGGCCGTTGCGCGGGCTGACCGTGCTGTACGACCCGCGCTGCAAGCTGTGCTCGTTCGTCGCGGACTGGCTGGCCCGGCAGCGGCAGCTCGTGCCGATCGACCTGGTGCCCACCGGGTCGGGCGAAGCGCTGCGCCGCTTCCCGGAGTTGGACCACGCCGCCACGGCCAAGGAGATCACCGCGGTGGGCGACCAGGGCCAGGTCTACCGGGGCGACAACGCGTTCATCGTCTGCCTGTGGGCGCTGGCCGGGCACCGCGAGTTCGCGCACACCCTGACCAGGCCGGCCGGGCGACGGCTGGCCCGGGCCGCGGTGCTCAGCGCGGCGAAGTACCGCGGTACGACCAGCCACGGCGCGCTCGCCCACCCGCCGGCCAGGCCGCCGGGGAAGGTGACGTACGGGATGGCGCCCGGCTGGACGTACGACCGGGTCACCGGATGGAGCCAGGCGCCCGGGCCGAGCCCGGAGCCTGGCCCCGACCCCGACCCCGCTCCCACCTCACGCACCGGCACCCGCACCGGCGCCGGGGAGCACGACGGCACCTGCACGGACGGCTGCGGGCCCGCCCCCGGATAGGCTCACCCGGGTGGAGGACATGAACGACCGCACCACCGCGAAGGCCGCCGACACCGGCGAGGCCGAGCCGCTGCCCGGCGGCCGGGCCAGGCCGAAGACGGGCAAGAGCGAGCAGACCCGGGCGCTGATCCTCGCCACGGCGATGCGGCTGTTCCAGGAGCGCGGCTACGACAAGACCACGATGCGGGCGATCGCCCAGGAGGCCGGGGTCTCGGTCGGCAACGCGTACTACTACTTCGAGTCGAAGGAATTCCTGATCCAGGGGTTCTACGACCTGATGACGCACGACCACGCGCGCGACGCGACATCCCGCATGGAGGGGGAGCGGGATTTCGCGCGGCGCCTGGAGATCACCCTCGCCTCCTGGCTGGACTGCGCGGCGGAGTACCACGAGTTCGCCGCGCAGTTCTTCCGCACCGCCGCCGACCCGGACAGCTCGCTCAGCCCGTTCTCCAACGAGTCCCACCCGGCCCGCGAGACCGCCGTCGCCCTCTTCCGCGACGTCCTGACCGGCTCCGACCTCGCCCCCAAACTCGACGCGGAACTCGCCGAACTCCTCCCCGACCTGCTGTGGCTGCACCTGATGGTCGTCGTCCTGTACTGGGTCTTCGACCGCACCGAGGACACCGCCCGCACCCGCGAGTTCGTCCGCCGCTCCACCCCGTTCGTCGCCCGGATCATCACCCTTTCCCGCTACCGGGCCTTCCGCCCCCTGGTCCGCGACGCCAAGGGCCTGATCCAGGACTTCATCCTCCCCACCATCGGCAAAACCCCCCTCCCCACCCCACCGAAGCCGCCCACCCCCACCAGTAGACGCAAACGCCGCGCCTGACCGCCGAACGGCGCCCGACCCACCCGCCGCCGGCGCCCGACCCGCCTGCGGCCGGCCCTAGTCCGCCGTGTTCCCGCAGCGCAGATGCTCAGGGGTCCGCGCGGGGCGCTGCTTGGTGACGAAGGCACTGCGCAGCGCGTGGTACGGCGCGTCCGGGTCGAAGAAGGTCTGCCGCATCAGGGCCAGTTCCCGCTCGCGGTGGGCCCGCAGCGTCTCCTCGTCCCGTTCCCGCCGCGCCTTCTTCTCGACGACGCGCTGCTGCGTGCGGGGCGCCGACGCCAGACGTGCGGCACGTTCCGCGACGGCCGCACCGAACTGCGCGGGTGTGCTGTCGAGCACGAGGTCGACGAGGCCGAGGTCGCGCGCGCGGGCGGCGGTCACCGGCAGGGCCTGCCGCATGAGCCGTTCGGCCTGCGCGTCCCCCACCCGGCGGGGCAGCGTGTACGTCCAGTACTCCGAACCGTGCAGCCCCATCAGGCGGTAGTGGGGGTTGAGCACGGCCCCGGCGCGGCACCAGACCTCGTCCGCGGCCAGCGCGAGCGGCACTCCGCCGGCTGCCGCGTTACCGGCGAGCGCGGCCACGACCAGCCGGTCCGGGGTCGTCAGCAGCGCCTCGACGAGGTCGTCCATGGCGTTGATGTTCTCCCAGGACTCCTGGGCCGGGTCAGCGGCGCCCTGGATCACGTTCAGGTGGATGCCGTTGGAGAAGAAGTCCCTGGCGCCGCCCAGCACCAGCACGGTGGTCGGGCGCGAGCAGGCGAAACGGTGGGCGGCGAGCAGCCGCCGGCACTGGTCGGTACTCATCGCGCCGCCGGGGAAGGCGAACCGCAGGAACCCGATCTGCCCGTCCTCCTCGTAGCGGATGTCGCTGTACGTCCGCCGCTCCCGGGGCAGCCACAGCGGGACGGCGGACTCGGGCAGCGCGGGCATCCGGTCCCCGAGGGCGAGTACGGCCGGCCGCTTGAAGGTGGCGGGCCCGCCCGGCTTGCGGCGGGGCCGCAGTTCGGGGAGCCACACCGCTCCGTCCGCGGTCGCACGGCAGACGGCTCCGGCACGGGTGGCCAGCAGCGTCCCGGGGCGCCCGCGCAGGACGTCCTCGGGATGCCCGCCGTGCAGGTACCACTGCACCCCGAGCAGGTCGTCGAGCACGCCGGGCTGCGAGTCGGCTGCCCGCAGCTTCCGCACCACCAGTTCGGTGGGGTCCGCCGTCCAGTCGATCCGCCGCTCGCTCTGGTCGAGGTAGGGCCGGGACTGCGGCGCCCCCGGTCCGGCGGCGGCGGGTTCGGCGGGCCCTTCGGCACCAGGAGCGGCAGGAGCTGCGGAAGTTGCCTGCTGCGGGCGCGGCACATAGCTCCCGGCGGCGACGCGCTCGACCGCCAGCATCACCGCTCGGGCCGCCGCGTCACCGATCTCGTTGCGGTACAGGTCGCTCTTGCCGACCGGGGGCACCGGGCAGGCCACCGACGCCCACACGTCGCCCGCGTCCATCTCGGCGACCGCCTGGAGGACCGTCACCCCCCACTCCTCGGCCCCCTCGGTGACGGCCCGGTCCAGCGACGACGGTCCGCGGTCGCCCACCGGGCCCGGGTGGACGATCAGGCAGGTGTACGCCGACCAGATGTCCCGCGGGATCGCCGTCCTGAGCATCGGTGCGACGATCAGCTCGGGCGAGTGGCCCGCGACGGCCTCGCGCAACGCCTCGTCCCCGAGAGCCAGTTCCACCGCCACCCGGTGCCCGCGGTCCCCCAACTCCGCGAACACGCGCTGCGTCAGGCTGTTGAACGCGCTCGCCACCAGCAGGATGTCCATGACCGCCTCCGTCCGCCGACAGCCGAGGCCGAGATGTCGGCGTAGGCGATCATGGACCGTGCCAGGCGCGGCGACCCGCCCAACCGCCCGGACCCGCCCCCGGAATCACCTGACCGGTGGTGCGCCCCTCGGCCCTGAACTCACAGGGCGGACTGCAGCCCTTCGAAGCGCACCGACCAGCTCCGGTCGGACGGGAAGCCCGGGGCGTGGCGGTCGGGGGCGCCGTCCCAGCCGGCGGCCATGAAGGCGACGGCGTACAGCAGCGCGGCGTTGCTGGGGAAGTAGGGGAACGGCCCGCCGGTGGCCAGGCCGGCGTCGTCGAACTGGAAGCCCGCGGCCGGGTGGAGCAGGAAGTCCACGGCGTCGTCGGGGCGGCCGAGCCGCGCGGCGCACATCGCGAGCATCGGGAAGTCCCATCCCCAGGTCTGGTCGAACTGCCAGCCGGTGAAGACCTTCTCGGCGGTGCGGGCCATCGTGGGCACGTCCACGCCGTCGCCCGGCAGCCAGCCGTACGGCCCGATCAGGGCCGGGTGCTCGTAGTTCCACTGCGTCCACATGTCCTGGACGCCCTCGTGCAGGACGTACACCCCGTCCTGCGCCGGCAGCGGCGCGAGCCTGTCGTGGACGCGCTGCCACCGCGGATCGTCGCGCAGGCCGAGGCGCTTGCGCCACTGCTGCGCGATCCGCAACCCGAAGCGCCAGTAGGCGAGTTCGAACGTCGGGTTCTGCGTGGTCCTCGGGTCGGTGTTCTCCGAGACGACGTACATGGGCGGGCCGAGGATGTAGCGGCTCGTGGCCTCGTCCCAGAAGGCCCAGGAGGAAAGGAAGTCGGCGGTGTCGAAGACGATGTCGCGCCACTTGTGCAACGTGCTCTCGTCGGGGTGCGCCTGGTAGTCCATCTCGGCGAGGAAGAGCGGGTGCGGCTGCTGCCACACCAGCAGGGCGTGGATGACGTGCGGCGACTCGCGCCCGTCGGCCGTCGTGCACTTCGGCCAGCGCGCGCCGCCGAAGCCCTGGAACTGCGCCCGTTCACGCGCCGACCGGTGGAAGCGCTCGTAGACGTCCAGGCTGCGGTCGAGCATCGGCCAGCGGTTCCACAGCGCCCAGTGCGCGCCGTGCCACCAGTACATCTCCATGTGGAACTTGCCGTTCCAGCCGTTGTTGACGAGCCCGGCCTCCTGCGGCGGCAGCGAGCCCGCCTCGTTGACGCGCATCAGGTACTGGGAGAGCACGACGCGCCGCTCCAGTTCCTCCCAGCGCGGGTCGGTGCTCGCGGACAGGTCGATCGCCCCGCCGGAGAGCCAGTACTGGCGCCAGGCCCGGGTACTCGCCGCGAAGCTCGCGCTCGACGTCGGCACCGATCCGGCCGGCGTGGGCGCGTAGGTGCAGGTGAACCGCAGCCGGTCGGTACGGCCGCCGGCGGCGAGGCGGTAGCGGTGCCGGTCGGCCGCCGCTCCGATCGACAGGGTCTGGCCGTCGGGGACGACGATGTCGTGGTCCTGGCCCGCGTACGTGTAGCCGACCTCCAGGCGCTTGGCCTGGCCGGGCGCCGGGTCGCCGAGGTTCAGGTAGTTGACCAGCAGGGTGAGCGAGTCGTCCGCGACGAGCGGCGCGAGGATGCCGGTGACGTCGGCCCAGTGGCCGTCGGTGCCGTACCGCGCGGTACGGATGGCGAGTTCGCCGGTGGTGGCGCCCAGCGCGGTGAACGCGCCCTGGCCTTCCCAGGCGAGCGCGACGTGGTACTCGGTGGAGTCCAGCCGGTGCGTGAGGTCGGCGCGGTCGTGCCCGCGCGTCGTCGCCGTCGTCGTGTGGGCGTCCGGCGCACCGTAGTTACCGACGTACGCCGCGAACTCCTGCCCGTCGGCATACGGGAAGTCGAGGAGCACCGCCAACCGCCCGGTGGCGACGAGCGGCGAGTCGATCTGCACGGCGATCGTGTCGTGGTCGGGGTGGCAGCAGGTACGGACGTGGACCGGCTCGCCCGCGATCTCGAACCGGCTGTCGAGGACGCCGGTCCACAGGTCGAGTTCCTGGTGGACGGCCGTGAGGTCGTCGGCGGTGGCCGCGCGGCCGTCGGGCATGGTCAGCTCCATGCCGATACGTCCGAGGTTGAGGCGGGCCGGATTGGCGTAGAGCCACGCCGACAGTTCGGGCTGGTCCGGGTTGGGAATGGGGTAGTCGACGGGCCGGCCGTGCGTGTCCCAGACCTGGCCGCGGAAGTCGGACGGCTCCTGGCCGGGCGGCAGCGGGAAGCTGTGCCAGCCCCAGTCCGACATGGTGTTGAACGGCACGAACGTCTGCAGCCCGGTGACGTCGACGCCGAACGCGAACCCGCCGTTGCCGACTTGCAGGGGGCTCTGCGTGTCGAGCTTCCCGCGGACCACGCGGTGGCGGGCCACGACGGCCTGCCGGTCGATCGGGCGCATCGACCCGGCGCCCGCCGGCGTACGGGCCTCGGCGGCAGCGGGCTCCGCACCGACGCCGACCACCGCCGCGGCCGCCGAGCCGGACAGGAACGTTCTGCGCGTGACCATACGGGTGCCTCCTGGCGGAGAAGCGGCGAAGCGGCGAAGCCGAGCAGGCGAACGGTCGTCCGTGTCGGCCGTCGTCCCGGCGCTGTCG
This sequence comes from Streptomyces sp. NPDC087270, assembly GCF_044744625.1. Classification (NCBI taxonomy): domain Bacteria; kingdom Bacillati; phylum Actinomycetota; class Actinomycetes; order Kitasatosporales; family Streptomycetaceae; genus Streptomyces; species Streptomyces sp. NPDC087270. The sequence goes on along the minus strand of NZ_JBIUYR010000011.1, from coordinate 14,559 downwards.
CGAAACCCGACACGGGGCACCGTCCGTTCCGCTCCTTCGTCGGCATCGGACGCTGGACGGCACGCGGAGACGACCCGGTGCAGTTGATTCGGTTCAACTCGTGCGCCAGGTTAGACCCGTGCTTTCGATCCGGGCAATGCCCAGGAAGGAAGTCGTCTACGCCGCGCCTCGCCGTGCGACCTCACCCGGTCACACCTGATGTGATTGAAACGTTCAACTCACCGCTCGGGCGGACCCGTCCGGCACTTGACGCCCTTGCACTCGGGCCCGCTCGGCGGCGTACGCGACGAACGCGGCCCATGCCTCGGGCCCGAACGCGGGCTGCTGCTGGTGCAGGCGCCGGCGCGGGCGTGGGGTGTCTCGTCGCGCGAGGTCGGCAAGACGGTGCGGGCGGAAGCGGTCATGGACGAAGGCCCGCAGGGGGCGCGTCCGTAGCGAGTTCGCGGCGGCGATCCACGTCCGGGGCGTGGCCGCACACGTTGCGGTGGCCCCGGTACCGGACGGTCGCGAGGTACCTAAAGGACCAGGTGAAAGAACCACCAACCACCCCTGCCGTCCCCGCAGTCGGGGCTCCCCCGGCCCACATCCGACCATTAACCCGAACGGGTGACATACCGTCAGGATTGTCGGACGGATGCGGTACGGTCGCCGCTAACGGCGCCGCCACTCCGCACCACCGGCAGCGCCCCACCCACGAAACGACTTCGGCCCCCGGCAGGACGGCAATCCTGGTCCGAGGGCCTGACCAACCAGGAAGAAGACCCTTCCCGATGGCTGACCCTGAGTCTAACGCGCCCCTGTCCGCGTCCCCACTCCCCGACGGCACTCCGTACTCCGGGGTGATCCACGTCCGGCACCGCCACACCGAGAACTTCACGGTGATCGGCAACCACCTGGCCCAGCACACCGGGTTGTCCGCCCTCGCGATCGGGCTCGGCGTGTACATCCTGTCGCTGCCCGACGGTGCCCCGGTGACCGTGAAGGCGCTCACCGCGCGCTTTCCCGAGGGCGAGATCACGATCCGCCGCGCGCTCAACGAGCTTGTCGCCACCGGCTACTTGGAGCGGCGCCGCTTCCTGATCGGCGGCGGCCGGTTCGCCAGCCGCACGATCGCGTACGACCGCCCGGAGCCCGGCCACCCCTGGCCCCCGCGGCCGCCCGAACCGGACGGAGGAGGCGGACCGAGCGGAGGAGGCGGCGGAGGCGGCATCGGCCCGGAAGCACCCGTGCCGACTTCCACGGCCCGCCCGACGCCGATCCCCGCCGAGGAGCCCGTGCGGGCGCCCACCCGGGGACCCGCCGCCGACCTGCTCGCCCGGCTGCGGCTCGCCGACCCCCGCCTGCTGCTGCCCGCCCGCGACATCGCGCGCCTGGTCCCCGCCGTGGACACCTGGCTGGAGCGCCTCGCCGACCCGGACCAGGTCACCCGCGCCCTGACCTCCGGTCTGCCGCACGGCCCCGTCCACCACCCGGGCCGCTTCCTCGCCCACCGCCTGACGGCCCTCCTGCCACCCCCACTCCCACCCGCACCCCTGCCAACCGGCCGCCCGGCCCCCCTCCACACCTGCGACGGCTGCGACCGCGCCTTCCGCACCCACGACCCCACCACCCGCTGCGCCGACTGCCGCCCCACCCCACCCCCCACGAAAAGGGCCGCCTGATGACCCGCTGGGGTAGCTTGAATCGCGTGAACGTCCAGGGCATCGAAGAGGTGCGGCTGACCGCCTTCAAGAGCTTTCGCGACCAGGTCCTCCCCCTTGCCCCGCTGACCACTCTCATCGGTCGCAACAGCAGCGGGAAGTCCAACGCGCTCGACGGTCTCGAAGTGCTGTCCCGGCTCGCCCGGGGCGAGGACATCGCCGAGGCGCTGGAGAGCCGGCGCGGTCCGGAAGGCGCGGTCCGGGGCGGACTGGCAGGGTGCGTCCCGCACGGCTCCGACCGTTTCTCGCTCGGGTGCAGCGTGCGGACGAAGCGTGGGCCGATCCAGCTCGATGTGACCGTCCAGGTCGAGCCCGAGGTGCAGATCATCGAGGAGCGGCTGACGGCCCGGACCGACGACGGCCGCCAGGACATGCTGGTGAGCCGCGAGTCGAACGCGGAGCACGGCGATGTGGTGGCCACCTGGCACAACGGAAAACCGGGCCGGGACCCGCAACTCCGGTTCCGCGGCTCCCGCCTTCTGACGGCGCAGCTCCCGTTGCGCGTCGACGGTGAGACGCCTGGCGGCAAGTACGCCGTGCGGTGCGCCGAGACAATGATCTCCACGCTGGAGGGCGTCTTCCACCTCGACCCCGTCCCCCACCTCATGCGCCAGTACGTCCCCTCACGCGACAGCAGCCTGCGCCGTACCGCCGAGAACCTGTCGGCCGCGGTGGGGAACATCGAGCGTACCGACGGGCCCCTCTTCGGGCGCCTGGTGGAGTTGCTGCGCGGCCTCGCCGATCACGAGATCGAGACACTCGCGGTCACCCGTTCCGAACTCGGCGACGTCATGATCGCGCTCAACGAGGGCCCGCTCGGCCTCACACCCGCCCGGGAGATGAGCGACGGGATGCTCCGCTTCCTGGCCATCACGACCTCGCTCCTCACCGGTGGTGGCGGGCTCGACCTGGGGCCTTCCACCACCGAGCGGGACGAACGCTCGCTGATGCTGGTGATCGAGGAACTGGAGAACGGCCTCCATCCGTCCCAGGCGTCCGAGGTGCTCGGGCTGGTCCGCCAGGCCGGTGCGGCCAACAGCACCCAGGTGCTCATCACCACGCACAGCCCGGCGCTGCTCTCCGCACTCGATTCCGAGGATCACGAGGGCGTGGTGGTCTGCTGGCGCGATCCCGACACGGGGACCAGCCGCCTGACCCGGCTCACCGAACTCGACGGCTATCCCGCGGCCATGGCAGCGGGCTCGCTCGGCGAGGTGGTCACGCGGGGACGCCTCGAAACCCGCCCGCCCCGCGATCGCGACTACACCGAGTTCGACCGGCTGCTGGGGATCGGGTGACGTATGGCACGCAGGGTCGAGTTCGTCGACACTTCCGTCCTCTGCAACCTGCTGAAGATCCCCGGCAAGTGCCAGGATCACGCGAAAGTGGTCGAGGAGTACCAGGCCAAGCGTGAGGCACGCGACTGCGACCTGCTGCTCCCGGTGACCGCGATCATCGAGACGGGCAACCACATAGCCCAGCTCGCCGACGGCCGTCAGCGGCGTACCTGTGCCGAGCTCTTCGCGGCGATGCTGCGTGCGGTCGTCAAGGGCGACGCTCCCTGGGCGCTCAACGAGGTGGAGTGGGGCGCTGCGCACTTGCAGGCGCTGATCCAGGGAGGCCGCACCGGCAGCACGCTGGTCGAGCACGCCTCCAACGGGCTCGGCTGCGGCGACCTGAACATCCTGATCGAACGGGACCGCTATCTGGACCGTACGTCCGGGGTGGCGGCGACCGTCTGGACGCTGGACGAGCTGCTGTCCTGTTACGCGTGACCTCGGCGCCGACCCGCCACTGACCCGTCGATCAGGGGTCAGCGGGCGGCTGCCCGCTCGGACTGCTGCTGCTCCCGCAGGTCCCGCGGCTGCTCGCCCGCCGCGCGGTCCCGTTCGCGGCGCAGCGCCCGCAGGCCGCGGATGCCGAGGACGCCGATCGCGGTGCCGAGGATCGTGGAGGTGATCGCGAGGGCGAGGTGAATCCAGAAGTACGCGGTCGGGTGGGAGTGGTCGCCGTGGTGGAAGGCGAGGCCGCTGGTGTCCTTCCAGAGATTCTTCACAAAGGTCGTCCAGACGATCCAGGACCACACGCCGAAGGCGACCAGGAACCAGGAGACGCGGCGGCTGAGCTTCATACGTACCAGTATGGGCGGGCTGTCGGGAGGGATGACGGGCGGGGTGCGGGGGTTCCGGGCGGCGAGCGTGCGAAGGGTCACGTGACGGGCGCGGGGCCCGGGGGCGCGGGAGGGCGGCCGGGCCCGGTACGTTCTGCGGGTGGCCAAGACAGTGACCTCAGCCCTGAAAGCGTCCGCGGCGTCCCTGACCGCCCTCCTGCTGGGAGGGACCGTGCTGGCCGGCACCGCGCAGGCCGCGCCGGCCAAGCCGAAGACGCCCAGCCCGCCGACGGTGATGTCGACGGTCGGCGGCGACCGGCTGAGCCTGCCGGGCACGCAGGTGAACGCGGCCGCGGGCGTGCCCGCGCTCCCGAAGGGCATCACCGCGCGTTCGTGGATCGTCACGGACGCCGAGACCGGCGACGTCCTCGCGGAGCACAACGCGCACTGGAAGCTCGCCCCGGCCAGCACCCTGAAGATGCTGCTGGCCGACATGCTCATACCGAAGCTGCCGGCGTCGACCGTGCACAAGGTGGTGCCCTCGGACCTGAAGGGCATGGGCGAGGGCAGCAGCCTGGTCGGGATCAAGGAGAACCTGACCTACACCGTGAAGGACCTGTGGCTCGGGGTGTTCCTGCGCTCGGGCAACGACGCGGTGCACGTCCTGTCGGCGATGAACCACGGCGTCCCGGCGACCGTGGCCGACATGAACGCCGAGGCGCACGAACTCCAGGCCGACGACACCCACGTGGTCTCGCCGGACGGCTACGACATGCCCGGCCAGGCCAGCAGCGCGTACGACCTGACGCTGTTCGCCCGCGCGGGGCTCCAGCTCCCCGAGTTCCGCGAGTACTGCTCGACGGTCACCGCGAAGTTCCCCGGCGACTACAAGAAGGTCAAGCACCCCAAGAAGGGCCAGCCGGGCAAGACCCGGGAGACCTTCCAGATCCAGAACACCGACCGCCTGCTCAGCGGTGACTCCGACGTGAAACCGTACCCGGGCATCGCCGGGGTGAAGAACGGCGACACGACGAACGCCGGCGCCACGTACACCGGGGTCGCCGAACGCGGCGGGCGCAAGCTGCTGGTCACCGTGATGCACCCGGACCCGGCGGTGTCGGGGCACAACGCGGTCTACCGCGAGGCGGCATCGCTGCTGGACTGGGGCTTCAAGGCCGCGCCGACGGTCAAGCCGGTCGGCACCCTGGTGCCTCCCCTGAGCCAGGTGCCCGCGGCCAAGACGTCGGCGCCGTCGTCCGTCGCGACGGACGGGCGGACCGCGGTCGCCGCCGCGTCGTCCTCTTCCTCTTCGTCGTCCCGCGGGCTGTGGACGGCGGCCGGGATCACCGCCGCGACCCTGGTGGTACTGGCCGCGGTGATCATCGTCGTGCGGCGTCGCCGTCCGCTTCCGTCCGCGGTGGTTCCCAGCGGTGCGAGCCCGAGCGCGGCGCGGGACCTTCCGCTCCAGGCGTCTCCCCCCGCTCAGCGGACCGCGCCGGATCAGGAGCAGGCACAGGAGCAGACGCAGGGGCAGACGAAGGCGCAGCAGCCAGGGACTTCTCCGGACCGCCCGGCGATCCGGCGCCGTCCCCGCTCCCCCCGGAAGCACTGACCGCGCCCCGCGGCGCCACCTCGCCGTACTGCGTCGCGGTCCACGCGGCGCAGTACAGCAGCAGCTTCGCCATGAAGTTGAACCACAGCAGCAGGGCGATCGGGGTGCCGAAGGCGCCGTAGACGTTCTTGCCCGCGACCCCGCGCAGATAGCCGCTCAGCCCGACCTTGAGCATCTCGAAGCCGACCGCCCCGATCAGCGCCGCCACCGCGACGGCCCGGCGGGGCGGGTCGACGCCGGGCAGCAGCGTCAGCAGGTAGACCAGGATGAGGAAGTCCGCGACGATCGCCAGCACGTAGCCGACGACGGTGAGCAGCACCCGGCCCGGGCCGTGGTGGTCCAGGCCGACCCGGTCGGCGGTCCAGTTGACCGCCGCGGTGGCGAAGCCGGAGGCCGCGAGCGAGACCAGCGCGGCCGCGCCCAGGCCCAGCAGCACCCCGCCGTCGGAGAGTTTGGCCTTGACCGGGTTGCGCTCCTCGTCGTCCTTGCGCCACACCGCGCGCAGGCAGTCGCGCAGCGAGCCGACCCACCCGATACCGGTGAACACCAGCGCGGCGGCGGCCGCCACGCCGATGGTGCCGGCGTTGGAGACCAGGCTGTTGATGTCGAGCTTGTCGGCGATGCCGGGGATCTGCTGGGAGATCTTGTGCTCCAGCGTGTCGAGCTGGTGATCCGACAAGGTGGCGGCGCCGACCGCGGCGACCACCGCGAGCAGCGGGAAGAGCGACAGGAAGCTGGTGAAGGTCATCGCGGCGGCCAGCCGCGTCCAGTGCACGGTCTGAAGGTGCGCGAACGCCCGCCACGCGTGGGTGCGCATCGCCCGCGCGATGTGCGGGCCGATCCACGGCAGCCGGGTCAACCAGTCCATGTCGGGCGGCTACCCTCCCCCGTGGCCTGCACGCCCGCGGGCTGCGCGGGTCCCTCGTCCGGGTGTCGCCGGCCGGGCCCGTCCCCGCGGGCGGCGGAGCTGAACACCAGTGTCCGGGTGCCCCAGAACCGCAGCGCGGTGGCCAGCGCCATCCCGACCCCCGCGCCGGAGACCACGTCGGCGCGCGCCGAGGTGCGGCCGAGGACGTAGTGCGAGAAGCCCAGGCACGCCAACTGCACCAGCGCCCCGGCGAGGTTCACCGCGAAGAAGGCGCCGTACCGCCGCGCCCGGCTGCCCCGGACCGGGCCGCGACCGCGGTAGGTGCCCAGCGCGTTGCCGAGGTACGCCACCGAGCAGCCGGCCAGGAACGACAGCGACTTCGCGGTCAGCGGCCCCATCCCGCCCGGCCCGCGCAGCCACACGAACAGCCCGAGGTCGGCGGCGTACGCGGCCCCTCCGGCCAGCGCGAACCCCATCAACTCCGGCCACATCCCGCGCCGCGCGGCCCCCCTCACCTCGCGCCGCGCGGCCCCGTTCGCTCCGTGCCGCGCGGACCTCCTCAGCCCGCGCACGACGAGACCCGCCCCACCGGCCGCCCCACCCGCCGCCTCACGAATTGACCACCGCGAGCACGTACAGCGCGCTCCACGCCATGGCGATCACCAGCAGCGGGCGGTCGCGCAGCACCACGTCCTCGGGCTCACCGGCGGCGCCGACATCGGCGAAGACCGCGTAGCGCAGCACCGACAGGGTGAAGGGGACCATCGACAACTGCCGCCAGGGCAGCAGGCCGTGCTCGCCGCCGCTGCTCTCCAGCGCCCACAGGCAGTAGGCGAGCACGGCCACGCCCGCCGCGAGCTGCCAGACGAACCGCAGATAGCCGATGGTGTACTCGCCGAGCAGCGCGCGGGTGGCGGTCAGGTCGCCGTCGCGCTGCGACATCAGGACGAGTTCGGAGTACCGCTTGGCGGCGACCATGAACAGCGCGCCGAAGCCGGAGGTGATCAGGAACCAGCGGGAGAGATCGATGTTCAGGGCGAGCCCGCCGGCCATGGCCCGCATCAGGAAGCCGGTGGTGACGATGACGAGGTCGACCACGAGCATGTGCTTCAGCCGCAGGCAGTAGGCGAGTTGCATGACCACGTACGCGGCGAGCAGCGCTGCGGTGTGGCCGTTGCAGGCGAGCGCGCCCACGGCGGGGGCGAGGACGGCGAGCAGGCCGCCGGCGGTGTAGGCGACGGAGACCGGGACCTGGCCGCTGGCGACCGGACGGCGGCACTTCACCGGGTGGGCCCGGTCCGCCTCCGCGTCGCGGGCGTCGTTGATCAGGTAGACCGCGGCCGAGCAGGCGATGAAGAGCACCAGCGCGGTCGCCAGCCGTATCGCCTCGTCGAGGTCGAGCAGCCGGGCGGCGGCGAACGGCGCGGCGAGCACCAGCCCGTTCTTCACCCACTGCCGGGGCCGGGCGGCCCGCAGCAGCCCGGTGGCGAGGGTCCAGCCGGTGCCGGGGACGGCGAGCGCCGGCGGCGCCGACTGCTCGATGACGGTGGCGGGTTCACTCATCGCACACCCCTGTGGGTCCAGTCCCGCCCGAGGCGGGCGGTGGTCGCGCCGAGCAGCGCGCCGAAGGCGACATCGGTCGGGTAGTGGACGCCCGCGACCAGCCGGGACAGGCAGATCGCGGTCGCGAGCGGGCGGAAGGGCGCGGCCGGGGCGAGCGCGCCGAAGGCGAGCGCGGCGGCGGCGGAGGAGGCGGCGTGCGAGCTGGGGAAGCTGTGCCGGCCGGCGGTGCGCACCAGTGGCGCGGCGCCGGGCGGCAGTTGCGGGCGCGGGCGGCGCACCACGCGCTTGACGGCCATGCTCGCGGCGTGCGAGGCGGCCACCAGGGCGGTGGCGCGCAGCCACGCGCCGCGGCGGGCCGGGTCGGCCGCCGCGCCGGCCAGCCCGGCGGCGAGCCAGACCGCGCCGTGCTCGCCGGCCATCGACAGCCCCCTTGCCGCGGCGGCGGCGTACGGCTGCCGGCCGCAGCCGCGCAGCACGGTCAGCAGGTCGTGATCCGGGCGGAACACCGGCCGCACCTCCTCGCTTCCTCGGTCGGGCTTCGCGCCGATGGCCGGCCGCGCCCCCCGGGTCGCGTGCGGGGTGCACGCCCCCTGGGTCCCCTGGGTCGCGTGCGCCGTGCGCGTCGCGCACGGCGCGTGAGTCATACGATTCGGCCATCGGACTGCGAATGCTTACCGTGCGGCACCCGCGCTTACCCCTCCCGATCGACCGTTACGGTGAGAAAAGCCGCATATACCGTCGAACCTCACCCAATAGGGCATTCCTCCGGGTTGGCCGGCGGTACGTTCACGGACATGCCCGTACCGCTCGCGCCGGCCACCACCCCCGTCACCGGCTGGGGCCGCACCGCCCCGACCGCCGCCCGGCTGCTGCGCCCGGGCACGTACGAGGAGGTCGTCGAGGCGGTACGGGCCTGCGACGGCCGCGGCGCCATCGCCCGGGGCCTGGGCCGGGCGTACGGCGACGCGGCGCAGAACGCGGGCGGCGCGGTGCTGGACATGACCGCGCTGGACCGTATCCACGAGATCGACGCCGTCGGCGGCGTGGTCACGTGCGACGCGGGGGTGTCGCTGCACCGGCTGATGGAGGTGCTGCTGCCGCTCGGCTGGTTCGTGCCGGTCACCCCCGGGACCCGCTACGTCACCGTCGGCGGCGCGATCGGCGCCGACATCCACGGCAAGAACCACCACGTCTCGGGCTCCTTCAGCCGCCACGTGCTCGCCTTCGAACTGCTGACCGGCGACGGCGAGACCCGGCTGGTGACCCCGGAGGCGGAGCCGGAGCTGTTCTGGGCGACCGCCGGCGGGATGGGCCTGACCGGGGTGGTGCTGGCCGCCACGATCCAACTGCTGCCGGTCGAGACGTCGTTGATGACCGTGGACACCGAGCGGGCCACCGACCTGGACGACCTGATGGCCCGGATGACCGCCGCCGACCACCACTACCGCTACTCGGTGGCCTGGATCGACCTGCTCGCCCGTGGCGCCCGCACCGGCCGGGCCGTGCTCACCCGCGGCGACCACGCCCCGCTCGAAGCGCTGCCGGAGCGGGCCCGCCGCGCCCCCCTCGCGTTCCGCCCGCGCCGGCTGCCGGCCCCGCCGCGCCCCGCGCCCGACGGGCTGCTCGGCCGCACCACCGTCGGGCTGTTCAACGAGTTCTGGTACCGCAAGGCGCCCCGCGAGCGGCGCGGCCAGCTCCAGAAGCTCGCCACCTTCTTCCACCCGCTGGACGGCCTGCCGGACTGGAACCTCGTCTACGGCCGGGCCGGCTTCGTGCAGTACCAGTTCGTGGTCGGGCACGGCCAGGAGGAGACGCTGCGCTCGGTGGTGCGCCGGCTGAGCACCCGCGGCTGCCCGTCGTTCCTCGCGGTGCTCAAACGGTTCGGGTCGGGCGATCCGGGCTGGCTCTCCTTCCCGATGGCCGGGTGGACCCTCGCGCTGGACATCCCCGCGGGGCTGCCGGGGCTCGGCGCGCTCCTCGACGAGCTCGACGAGGCGGTCGCGGCCGCCGGCGGCCGGGTCTACCTCGCCAAGGACTCCCGGCTGCGGCCCGACATGCTCGCCCGGATGTACCCGCGGCTGGACGACTTCCGTTCCCTGCGCGCCCGCTACGACCCGCGCGGCGCCATCACCTCGGACCTGGCGCGGCGGCTCGCGCTGTGACGTAGGGAGTTCGCTCATGAAGGACGCGTTCGGGGCTCCCCAGTCCCTGCTGGTGCTCGGCGGCGGCTCCGAGATCGGGCTGGCCACCGCGCGGCGGCTGATCGCCCGCAGGACCCGGCGGGTGCACCTGGCCGGGCGGCCCTCCCCCGCGCTGGACGCCGCCGCGGCCGAGCTGTCCGCGCTCGGCGCCGACGTGCACGTCACCGGCTTCGACGCGCTCGACCCGGGCTCGCACGAGGAGGTCCTCGGCAAGGTCTTCGCCGAGGGCGACATCGACATGGTGCTGGTCGCCTTCGGCGTGCTCGGGGACCAGGCGCGCGACGAGCAGGAGCCGCTGTCGGCCGTACGGGTGGCCGCGACCAACTACACCGGGGCGGTCTCCGCGTCCCTGATCTGCGGGGCGGCGCTCCAGCGCCAGGGGCACGGCTCCCTCGTCGTCCTCTCCTCCGTCGCCGGGGAGCGCGCCCGGCGGGAGAACTTCATCTACGGCAGCAGCAAGGCCGGGCTCGACGCGTTCACCCAGGGGCTCGGCGACGCGCTGCACCCCTGCGGGGTCCATGTCATGGCGGTACGGCCCGGATTCGTGCGGACCCGGATGACGGCGCATCTGCCCGCCGCGCCGCTCGCCACGACACCCGAGGTGGTTGCCGCCGCGATCGAGTCCGGCTTGCGGCGCCGGGCCGAGGTGATCTGGGTGCCGGGCCGGCTCCGCCCCGTCATGTCCGCCCTCCGCCACCTCCCCCGCCCCCTCTTCCGCCGCATCACGACTCCGCGGTAACAGGACCCCCCGGGTCCCCCGCCCCCGCCGTCCCGGGACCACCCCCCGGTGGGTGGCTTCCCGCGCCGTTCCCCGCGCCCCTTCGGGGTGGTTGCCCACCGCGTTCACAGTCCCGGTGCGTTGTGGCCGGCCGCGCAGTTCCCCGCGCCCCTGGGAAGCTGCGGGTTCTTCCGCGAAAGGAGCCGCACCAAGTGAGGCGCGCTGTGCAGCGGAGGCGCGCCACAAACAAGGGGCGCGGGGAACTGCGCGACCAGCCCATCACCGGGGGAAGATCCGGCGACCCCTGCAAGGGGCAGGCTCTGCGGGTGTCAAGCCCGCCAACAGAACGAGCTCAAGAACGCGGTAGGGGGCACCCCCGAAAGGAGCGAGGTTCGTTCCGCGGAAGAGCCGCGGTTACCCAGGGGCGCGGGGAACGGCGCGACAAGCCCACCACCGGGGGATGGTCCCGGGGCGGGCGGGACCACCCGCTACGGGGGGTCAGGTCAAGGCATCGCGAAGCCGCCCCAAAGACCAGTCGAGATCCTCCTTGGAGATGGTCAGCGGGGGCGCGAGCCGAATCGTGGACCCGTGGGTGTCCTTGGCGAGCACCCCCCGCCGAAGCAACCGCTCAGTGAGCGCGCGCCCGCTCCCGAGGGAGGGATCGACGTCGATCCCGGCCCACAGCCCGCGCCCGCGCACCGCCGTGACCGCCCCGCCGGAGGCGATCGCCGCGAGCTCGCGATGCAGGTGGTCACCGAGTTCCGCGGCCCGCTGCTGGTACTCCCCGGTCCGCAGCATGTCGACGACCTCGATGCCCACCGCGCACGCCAGCGGGTTCCCGCCGAACGTGGAGCCGTGCTCGCCCGGGTGGAAGACCCCGAGCACGTCCCGGGAGGCGACCACCGCGGAGACCGGGACGACCCCGCCGCCCAGCGCCTTGCCGAGGACGTAGACGTCGGGAACCACGTCCTCGTGCTCGCAGGCGAACGTGCGGCCCGTGCGGCCGAGGCCGGACTGGATCTCGTCGGCGACGAAGAGCACCCCGCGCTCGCGGGTGAGCCGCCGCACCCCGGCGAGGTACCCGGGCGGCGGCACGAGAACGCCGGCCTCGCCCTGGATCGGCTCGATCAGCACCGCCACGGTGTCGTCGTCGACCGCGGCCTCCATCGCGGCGAGGTCGCCGTACGGGACGATCGTGAAGCCCGGCGTGTACGGGCCGAAGTCCGCGCGGGCCTCGGGATCGGTGGAGAAACTGACGATCGTGGTGGTGCGGCCGTGGAAGTTCCCCTCGGCGACGACGATCTTCGCCCGGCCGTCCGGCACGCCCTTGACCTGGTAGCCCCATTTGCGGGCGGTCTTCACCGCGGTCTCCACCGCCTCCGCCCCGGTGTTCATCGGCAGCACCATGTCCTTGCCGCACAGCTCGGCGAGCCCCCGGCAGAACTCGCCGAACCGGTCGTGGTGGAAGGCCCGCGAGGTGAGCGTCACCCGGTCCAGCTGCGCCTTCGCCGCGGCGATCAGCCGCGGGTTGCCGTGGCCGAAGTTGAGCGCCGAGTACCCGGCGAGCATGTCGACGTACCGGCGGCCGTCGATGTCGGTCACCCACGCGCCCTCGGCGGAGGCGACGACGACGGGCAGCGGGTGGTAGTTGTGCGCGCTGTACTCCTCGACGACCGCGATCTCACGGTCGGTCGTGGTGCTGTCGGGAGCCGGGGCGCTGCCGGAAGCCGAGGTGCCGGGTTCGTCGTTCGTCACGTGCGTACTCCGTTCGTCATGCGTCAGGAGCCAGGCCGGGCCTGGAGCGGGGCGGGGGTGGTGCCCTCGTTTCTATCGTCGCTCACCGCCGTCCCGGTGAAACCTCCCGCGGACCCGCCCGTGCGTCGAAGGATCGACGGCATCGCCCGGGGGTGTGGGCGCGGGCCCGCGGCCTGAGAGAATGGAGGTATGGCCAACCTGCGACCTCGTGCCCTGTCCGGCATCCAGCCCACTGCCAGCTCGTTCCACCTGGGCAACTACCTGGGTGCGATCCGGCAGTACGTCGCGATGCAGGACACCCACGACGCCTTCTACATGGTGGTGGACCTGCACGCGATCACCGTGCCGCAGGACCCGGCGACGCTGCGCGCCAACACCCGGCTGGCGGCCGCGCAGCTGCTGGCCGCGGGCCTGGACCCGGAGCGCTGCACGCTCTTCGTGCAGAGCCACGTGCCCGAGCACGCGCAGCTCGGCTGGCTGATGAACTGCATCACCGGCTTCGGCGAGGCGTCCCGGATGACGCAGTTCAAGGACAAGTCGGCCCGGCAGGGCGCCGACAGCACCACCGTGGGCCTGTTCACGTACCCGATCCTCCAGGTCGCCGACATCCTGCTCTACCAGGCCGACGCGGTGCCGGTCGGCGAGGACCAGCGGCAGCACATCGAGCTGACCCGGGACCTCGCGGAGCGGTTCAACGGGCGGTTCGGCCAGACCTTCAACCTGCCCGCGGCCCACATCGTGCGCGAGGTCGCGAAGATCTACGACCTCCAGGACCCGACCGCGAAGATGAGCAAGTCCGCGGCCTCCGCGAAGGGTCTGGTCAACCTGCTCGACGAGCCGAAGGTGTCGGCGAAGAAGTTCCGCAGCGCGGTCACGGACACCGACACGGTCATCCGGTACGACGAAACGGGTAAGCCGGGCATCAGCAACCTGCTCAGGATTCACTCCGCCCTCACTGGCACCGGAATCGCCGAACTCGAGGAGCGATACGCGGGCAAGGGCTACGGTGCGCTCAAGACCGACCTCGCGGAGATCTTCGTGGCGTGGGTCACACCGTTCCGCGAGCGCACGCAGGAGTATCTGGGAGACCCCGAGACGCTGGACTCCGTTCTGGCCAAGGGAGCCGAGAAGGCACGGGCCGTCGCCGCCGAGACGCTGGCGCTGGCGTACGACCGGATCGGCTTCCTGCCGGCGAAGCACTGAAGTACCGGCCGTACGGCCGGGTGGATCGGGTTGTGACGCACGTCGCTGTCCGGTTCCTCGGCATGCGCGCGACACTGAGCAGGACGAACGAGCACGACCGTGAGGCGACCCGGGAAAGAGGTGAACGCAGTGGGTACCACCACCATCGGCGTGTCCATCGCGGTCCCGGAGCCGTACGGACGGCTGTTGCAGGAGCGGCGGGCCGGGTTCGGTGACCCCGCGGCCTTCGCGATCCCCACGCATGTGACGCTCCTCCCGCCGACGGAGGTGGCCCGCGAGGAGTTGCCCGGCTTCGGCCGGCACCTCTCCCGGGTCGCCTCGTACGGACGGCCGTTCGTGATGCGGCTCGACGGCACCGCGACCTTCCGGCCGGTCTCCCCGGTGGTCTACGTGCGGATCGCCGAGGGGGATGCCGCGTGCGGTGAGCTCCAGGAGCAGGTGCGGTCCGGGCCGGTGGCCCGCGAGCTCCAGTTCCCCTACCACCCGCACGTCACCATCGCGCACGGCATCGCCGAGGATGCGATGGATCGGGCGCAGGCCGAGCTGGCGGGGTTCGCCGCCGAGTGGACCGCGTCCGGCTTCGCCCTCTACGAACAGGGCCCCGACGACGTCTGGCGGCAGCTCCGCGTCTATCCCTTCGGCGCGGAAGACCTCCCCCCGCTCCCCCACCAACACGGCCGCCGCGTCACCGCCCCACGGTAACGAGCGCCGCGTTCACAGTGCCCGTACGTTGTGGCTGGCCGCGCAGTTCCCCGCGCCCCTGGGGGTGCTCTGAGGCGCGCTGTGCAGCGGAGGCGCGCCACAAACAAGGGGCGCGGGGAACTGCGCG
>NZ_JBIUYR010000010.1:0-344711 GCF_044744625.1 Streptomyces sp. NPDC087270 | reverse complement strand
CCGCAAGGGGCAGACCCTGCGGACCCACAGCCCGCCAACAGAACACGACCGAGCACACGGTAAGGGGCACCCCCGAAAGGAGCGAGGTTCGTTCCACGGAAGACCCGCAAGTCACCCAGGGGCGCGGGGAACGGCGCGACAAGCCACCCACCGGGAGGTGGTCCCGAGACGGGCGGGACCGGGGCACCCGGGGGGTCGGGGGCGCCGTAACATCGGCGAATGGGGATCGGACTGGTCGCGGCGCTCGGCGCCGCGGTGTGTTTCGGCGCGGCAACGGCACTGCAAGCGATGGCCGCACGGGTCGCGGGAGAGGGCCGCGGCGCCGCGGGGCTGCTGGTGGCCGCGGCCCGCCAGACCCCGTACATCGCCGGCCTCGCCCTGGACTGCGCCGGCTTTGTACTGGAAGTGATCGCCCTGCGCGGCCTGCCGGTGTACACGGTGGGCGCCGCGCTGGCCGCGAGCCTCGCGGTGACCGCGGTCCTGGCGAGCCCGCTGCTCGGCACGCGGCTCGCCCGCGGCGAGTGGGCCGGGGTGGCCACGGTCTGCGGCGGGCTGGCCCTGCTCGCGCTGGCCTCGGGCGGCGAGGGCTCGGGCCACGGCGGCAGCACCCTGCGCTGGGCGATCCTGGCGACCGCACTCGCGGTACTGGCGCTGGGCGCGCTACCCGCCGGGAGGCTGCCGCAGCGGTTCCGGGCCGCGCTGCTCGGCCTGGGCGCGGGCTTCGGCTTCGGCGTGGTGGAGGTCGCGGTGCGGCTGCTCGACCCGGTCACGGCGCGGGCGCTGGTCACGAACCCGGCGTCGTACGCCCTGCTGGTCGGCGGCGGCGCCGCCTTCCTGCTGCTGACCTCGGCGCTGCACCAGGGCTCGGTCACCGCGGCCACCGCGGGGATGGTGCTGGGCGAGACGGTCGGCCCCGCACTGGTCGGGGTGCTCGCGCTGCACGACAGGACCCGGGCCGGCTGGGCCCCGGCGGCCGTCGCGGGGTTCGTGCTGGCGGTGGCCGGCGGGCTCGCGCTGGCCCGCTACGGGGAGGGCGGGGCGCCGGCGGAGGCCGCCGACGCCGAGCCGCAGGGCGTCAGGCTCGGGTCACGGGGCTGAGCCGGCAGGTCACGCCGATCCGGTTCCAGGCGTTCATCGTCACGCACAGGGCGATCAGCCGGGGCAGCTCGTCCTCGTCGAAGAGCGCGGCGGCACCGTCGTAGGCGGGGTCGGGGACACCGTGGGCGCCCAGTTCGGTGACGGCCTCGGCCAGCGCGAGGGCGGCGCGCTCGCGCGCGGTGAAGAACGGGGTCTCGCGCCACACCGTCAGCCCGGTGAGCTTCTGCTCGGTGACGCCCAGCCCGCGGGCGTCGGCGCTGTGCTTGTCGACGCAGTACGCGCAGCCGTTGAGCTGCGAGACACGCACCCGCACCAGCTCGCGCACGACCGGGTCGAGCCCGGCGGACGCGGCCTTGTCCAGCGCGAACATCGCCTGGTAGAAGTCCGGCGCCTTGTCGTTGAGGTCGATCCGGCGCGGCGGCGGGGCCACGGTGGCGTCACCGGCGGCGCCGGGGGCCGGGGCGGAGGAGGTCTGCTCGGAAGTGCTCATACCGCCAACGTAGCCGCGAAGTGGCTCCGTCCCGTGGTCCACTTGCCGTATGACTGCACGGGCCACTTCCGGGGAGCAGGGCCGCCGCGCCGCGCCTGGCCGCGCGGGCGGATACGACCTGCTGCTCGACCTCGCCGCCCAGCGCGATCAGGGGGCGGGGGCGCGGGCGGGGCTGGAGGCGGCGCTGCGCGAGGCGGTGCGGGACGGGCGGCTCGCGCCGGGCACGCGGCTGCCGTCGAGCCGGGCGCTCGCCCGTGACCTGGGCCTGGCGCGGAACACGGTGGCGGACGCGTACGGGCAGCTCGTCGCGGAGGGCTGGCTGACCGCGCGGCAGGGGTCGGGCACGGCGGTCGCGGCGCGCCAGGCCACGCCGCCGGTACGGGCCGGGGCCGCCCGGGCGCGCGCCGCCGAGGGGCCGCCGGGGATGGTGCCGGACGCGGTACGGCTGCCGTACTCGCTGTGGCCCGGCTCGCCGGACGTCTCCGCCTTCCCCCGGGCCGCCTGGGGCGCCGCCGCACGCCGGGCGCTGACCGCGGCGCCGAGCGAGGCGTTCGGGTACTCCGACCCGCGCGGGCGGCCCGAGCTGCGGGAGGCGCTCGCGGCGTATCTGGCCCGGGTGCGAGGCGTGCGGGCCGACCCCGAACTGCTGATGGTCTGCACCGGCTTCGTCCAGGCGGTCGGCCTGCTCGCCCGGGTGCTGCGCGCCCGCGGCGGGCGCCGTATCGCGGTGGAGGAGCTGGGCTTCCCCGACACCCGCGCGCTGCTGCGGGCCGCCGGGCTGGAGACCGTACCGCTGCCGCTGGACGGCGACGGCGCCCGGGTGGAACGCCTCGACGGCACCGTGGACGCGGTGCTGCTCACGCCCGCGCACCAGTTCCCCACCGGCGTCCCGCTGTCGCCCGCGCGCCGCACCGCGGTCGTCGACTGGGCTCGTGCCACCGGCGGCCTGGTCTTCGAGGACGACTACGACGGCGAGTTCCGCTACGACCGCCAGCCCGTCGGCGCCCTGCAGAGCCTGGCGCCCGAACACGTGGTGTACGCAGGCACCGCGAGCAAGAGCCTGGCGCCCGGGCTGCGGCTGGCGTGGATCACGGTGCCGCCGCACCTCATGGACGCGGTGGTCCGGGAGAAGCGGATGGCCGACCACCACTCGCCGGTGCTCGACCAGTTGACGCTCGCGGAGTTCATCGGGTCCGGTGCGCACGACCGGCACGTGCGGCGGATGCGGCTGCGCTACCGGGCCCGCCGGGACCGGCTGGTGGCCGCGCTCGGCGAGCGGGTGCCGTCGGTCCGGGTCTCCGGCATCGCCGCCGGACTGCACGCGGTCGTGGAACTCCCGCCGACGGCGGGCCCGTTGGAGCAGCTGACCGAGCGGGCCCGGCAACGCGGTCTCGCGCTGGGCGGGTTGGACCTGCTGGGTGCCCGTACCGCCGCCCGACCCGCGCTGGTGATCGGCTACGCCACCCCGCCCGAGCACGCGTTCGGCGGGGCGCTGGACCTGCTGTGCGGGGTGCTCGCGGAGTTCTGCGGCTGACCCGGACCAGCCCCCGGCGCCCCGACGCCCTTACGGCGCCGAGTCCTTGATGTTCGGGCTCAGTGCGTAGGCGTGGGTCGGCGAGGTGCTGCCGTAGGTGTGGTCGGAGGAGGTGGGCTGCCCGGCCGCGTTCAGGCCGATGACGTCGTCGAAGGTACTGACCTGCGCGCACTTGCTGAGCTTGGAGTTGGCGCCCTCGAGCGCTGCCTTGCTGTCGGAGGGCGTCGAGGCGGCCTTGCCGCCCGGGTACACCGTGCCGGTGGTCCAGTCGGTGCCGAGCAGCAGCACGATCCCGTTGCCGGTGCCCTGCTTGACCGCCTTCGACGGCAGCCCGAGCGCCTTGGCGACGGTCTGGGCCTGTGCCTGCTCGCCGGCCGGGTAGCTGAGCGACGTGGTCGTGGTGTCCGGGCCGTCACCGGAGCTGGTCTGCGGGCTGAAGCCCTTGCCGATCAGCTCCTGCGCGATCGCGCCGGCCCGGCCGGTGGCCCGCGAGCCGTTCTGCACCTGCACGGCGATGGTGCCGGGCGCCACCGTCGGCGTGGCCGCCGCCTTCGTCTTCGCGCCGCTGCCCGTGGTGAGCGACTGGTCGTCGATGATGGTACGGAACAGCGCGGGCGCGCTCGGCTTGCTGATCAGCGTCTCGTCGACGCCGTTCACCTTGGTGTCGTAGGTCTGCAGGGTGGCGTAGGTGATCCGGTTCTGCGGGACCTTGTTGAGGTCGTTCGCGAGGCCGATCAACTTGGTCGGCGTGTCCAGCGCGTTGTCCACGGTCAGTGCGGAGGTGGCGGCGTTGGCGAGCTTCCACAGCTTGGTCGGACTGCTCAGCGTGCCGTGGCTCTTGAGGGTGCCGACCAGCGAGTTGAGGTAGATGTGCTGCGCGACGGTGCGGCCGCGGCTGTCGCTGGAGTCGCCGAAGCCGTGCCGGGTACGCAGGAACTCCAGGGCCGCGTCGCCCTTGAGCACGTGGTTGCCCTTCTTCAACTTCAGGTGGCTGTAGGGGTCGTAGACGTTGTTGTCGACGCAGACGGGCACCCCGCCGACCGCGTTGGACATCTTCACCACCCCCTTGAAGTCGACCATCATGAAGTGGTCGATGGGTATCCCGGTGAGCTGGTGCACGGCGTCCACGCTGCATCCCGGGCCGCCGTTGAGCGCCGCGTTGATCTTCTGGTCGGTCTGCGGGCCCATGCTGGGGTGGCCCTTGTCGTGGCAGCCGCTCCAGCTGGCGACCAGGTCGCGGGGAACGCTCATCACGGTCGCGTTGGAACGGTCGGCGGATATGTGCACCACCATCTCCACGTCGGCCCGGGCGCCGCTGGAGTCGGCGGCGCCGCCGAGCTGCCTGTCGCCCGCGTCGGTGCGCTGGTCCGACCCGATCACCAGCAGGTTGATCGGGGTGCGGCCGAACGCGTCCGGCTTCTCCGTGCCGGCGCCGTTCTTGCCGTTGGCGGACAGGTCGTCGGACTTGATGTTGCCGGACAGCTTGAAATACGCGTAGGCGGCGGCGCCGCAGCCGAGCAGCAGCACGAACCCCATGGTCAGACCGACGATCTTCAGGGCCCGCCGGCCGCCCCGCTTCCGCTGGCTCCTGCGAGCCGCGGCACGCCCGCCGCCGGCCGGCCCCGGCGCACCCGCCCCGGGCGGCGTGCCATCCTCTGGCGCCCCGCCGGCCCCCGGCACGGCGCCGCTCCCCGGGCGCCCCGGGGCGTGCCTCCGCGAACCACTGGAGGACCTGGTCATACGCGTTTCCCCGCAACCTCGAACGGAACACACCTGGCAGGAACGCCAACAGAGACCCACCAAACCCGCGCCGGGTTGCAGTCCGCTCACGACTTCACAGCGTTCCTTCACCCCGTCTCCACATTCGGAGTGGTCATTTGGGGGCGATTCGCCTGTATCGCCCAGGCATTGTGACCAACCCGACAGCGCCACGGCGGTGCGGACGCGTACGGCCCCGCCGCTCAACAGATGAGTGGCGGGGCCGTACGGAACCGGCGTGCCGGGCGCCCGGACCGGAGGAGTGCCGGTCCGGCGGCCCCCGGTGGATCAGATCAGGCCGAGACCGCGGACCGCGTCGCGCTCCTCCGCCAGCTCCTGCACCGACGCGTCGATGCGCGGCCGGGAGAAGGCGTTGATGTCCAGGCCCTGGACGATCTCGTACGAGCCGTTCTTGGTAGTCACCGGGAAGGAGGAGATCAGGCCGGCCGGGACGCCGTAGGAACCGTCGGAGACGATGCCCATGGAGGTCCAGTCGCCGTCGGCGGTGCCGTTCACCCAGGTGTGCACGTGGTCCAGGGCGGCGGAGGCGGCCGAGGCGGCGGAGGAGGCGCCGCGGGCCTCGATGATGGCCGCGCCGCGCTTGGCGACGGTCGGGATGAAGGTGTCGGCGAGCCACTGCTCGTCGTTGATCACCTCGGCGGCGTTCTTGCCCGCGATCTCCGCGTGGAAGACGTCCGGGTACTGGGTCGCGGAGTGGTTGCCCCAGATGGTGACGCGCTTGATGTCCGCGACGGCCGCACCGGTCTTCTTCGCGAGCTGGCCGAGCGCGCGGTTGTGGTCCAGCCGGGTCATCGCGGTGAAGCGGTCGGCGGGTACGTCGGGGGCCGCGGACTTCGCGATCAGCGCGTTGGTGTTCGCCGGGTTGCCGACGACCAGGACCTTGATGTCGTTGGCCGCGTGGTCGTTGATGGCCTTGCCCTGCGGCTTGAAGATGCCGCCGTTGGCCTCCAGCAGGTCACCGCGCTCCATGCCCTTGGTGCGGGGGCGGGCACCGACCAGCAGGGCCACGTTGGCGCCGTCGAACGCGGCGTTCGGGTCGTCGAAGATGTCGATGCCGTGCAGCAGCGGGAAGGCGGCGTCGTCCAGCTCCATGGCAGTGCCCTCGGCCGCCTTGAGGCCCTGCGGGATCTCCAGCAGCCGGAGCTTCACCGGCACGTCCGCGCCGAGCAGGTGGCCCGAGGCGATACGGAAGAGGAGGGCGTAGCCGATCTGGCCGGCCGCTCCGGTGACGGTGACGTTGACGGGAGTGCGAGTCATTGCCTTCTCCTGGCCTTCTGCTTCGGGTGGTGCTGCGGGTGGTACTGGCGGGTACTCGGTCGCCCCGGCAGTGGCCCGAGCGGCCCCGAACGTGGATCTCTCGGCGTCAAGAGAGCCAGTCGCCAGGCTATCGCGCGCCGCGCGCGGAGATGACGCTGCCTCCTGTGGCCCGGGTCACCGACGGCGGTACGTGCGCCGTACGGGGCCGGGTCGTACGGCGCGGCGCCGTCAGCCGGATCGTCAGCCGACGCACACGCCGAGCAGGATCAGGCCGAGGCAGAACGGGGAGTGGGACGGGCTGGGGTCCGGGGTCGGGCCGGCGCTCGTGGGCGGGGCGGAGGGTGGGTCGGCGGAGCCGCCGCCCGTGGCGGTGCCGCCGCCCGCGCCGCCGTTCGCGCCCGCGGGCGGGGTCGTGGCGGGGGCGCCCTTGCCCGGGGTGCCGGTGGCGGAGGTTCCGGCCGAGCCCGCCGAACCGGCCGAGCCCCCCGATCCGTTCGGGCCCGCGCCGGACGCCGACGGTTCGCCGCCGCCGGTGAGGGGCTGGTCCACGGCCCCGGGGTTCTGGTCGCCCGTTCCCGCGGTGGCGGTGTCGCCCGGGCCCGGCGACCGCGGGGTGCCGCCGCTCCCGTGCCCATGGGCCGGTGCGGAGGCGCCGGGTGCGGCGGGCGCCGTCAGCGACGGGTCCGCCTGTCCCGCGGGGGCCCGGCCGGTGCTCGGTCCCGCCGTCAGCAGGACCGCGGTCAGCGCGCCCACCGCGAGCAGGGCGACCGTGGCCAGCAGCAGGAACTGCCGGCGGCGGCCCGGCAGCCCCTCCTCCGCGCCGAGCGGGTCCAGCGGGTCGGGGTGCGGCACCGCCTTGCCCCTGCCCCGGTCACCCGTACCGGTGCTCGCCTTCTCCGCCAGCCGCCACAGCTCGCCGACCCGGGCGTAGTCCGCTCCGCTCGCCTGGGCCAGCACCTCCACCGCGTCCAGCGGCGGCAACTGCCGTCCGGCCAGGACCCGTTCCCACGTCTCCACGGGTTGCGCGGTCCGCGCGGCCAACGCGGGCACCGTCAGGCCGCTGCGGTCCTTCATCCGGCGAAGCTGCGTGGCAAGCCGCCGCACGTCCATCGGAATACGGTGCGCCAACGGCTCCCACTGCCCCACGGCAACCCCTCGCCCTCACCCGACCCCGTTTCCCGGCCACGCTAGGACGACGTTCCCTCAACCGGACGACTTTCCCCCGACCCCCACCGTTTCGGCCCCCACCGTGCTAAGCGAGCGCCCCAAGGGCGCCCCTCCCCGGCTCCGCCACCCCGCGCTGTCAGCCTGCTCCCGCCCGCCGCCCGGCAACCCGCTGACCGCGCAGTCCCCCGCGCCCCTGGGTATGTGCGGCTCCCTCCGCGAAAGGAGCCACACCAAGTGAGGCGCGCTGTGCAGCGGTGGCGCGCCACAAACAAGGGGCGCGGGGAACTGCGCGACCAGCCCCTCACCGGGGGAAGATCCGGGGAACCCCCGCAAGGGGCAGACCCTGCGGACCCACAGCCCGCCAACAGAACACGACCGAGCACACGGTAAGGGGCACCCCCGAAAGGAGCGAGGTTCGTTCCGCGGAAGAGCCGCAGTCACCCAGGGGCGCGGGGAACGGCGCGACAAGCCACCCACCGGGGGATGGTCCCGGAACCGACAGGACCACCCACTTCGGGGGGACAGGGCCAAGCTCAGCGCACAGAGAAGTGAATGACGTCCTCCAGGAACGGAATCCGGATCAGGGGGTCCGGCTGGGCCATGAGCCCGAGCAGAACGATCGCCGCACCGAGAATCCCGTAGGTGATCACGTCAGTGAACCTGCTGCGGATCGCGAGCATCCCGACAGCGGTGAGCGCCCAGCGCAACACGGCACCGAGAAGCAGCGACGCCCCGATCAGGACCGTGCCGGCCCGAAACGCCCCGGCCGCGGTGACGATGAGCCCGATGATCGCCCCGGCGATGACCACGATGATCGGCCACTGCCGGGCAGGCGCGGGCGCGTCGCTGCCGGCCGCACGGCCCCCACCCTCGGGCCGGGCGATGCCACGCGTGGCCTCGGGCCGCCCGCCGGGCTCGCGCGGCACGGAACGCGCGGTGCCGTCGGGCACCTCCGCGGGAAGGCCCGCCGCCTCAGCCGACATGGCCCGCCGCCGTGCGCTCGGCCGCTTCCACGACGTTCTGGAGCAGGAGCGCGCGGGTCATCGGCCCGACCCCGCCCGGGTTCGGCGAGAGCCACGCGGCGACCTCGGCGGCACCCGGGTGGACGTCGCCGACGATCTTGCCGTTCTCGTCACGGCTGACGCCGACGTCGAGCACGGCCGCGCCCGGCTTGACGTCCTGCGGCTTGACGATGTGCGGCACGCCCGCCGCGGCCACGATGATGTCGGCCTGCCGCAACTGCGCCGACAGGTCCCGGGTCCCGGTGTGGCAGAGCGTCACCGTGGCGTTCTCGGACTTGCGGGTGAGCAGCAGCCCGATCGACCGCCCGACGGTGATGCCACGGCCGACCACGACCACATGCGCACCGTTGATCTCGACGTCGTGCCGCCGCAGCAGCTCCACGATGCCGTTGGGCGTGCAGGGCA
The DNA here is from genome assembly GCF_044744625.1 of Streptomyces sp. NPDC087270. Lineage (NCBI taxonomy): Bacteria > Bacillati > Actinomycetota > Actinomycetes > Kitasatosporales > Streptomycetaceae > Streptomyces > Streptomyces sp. NPDC087270. Next base: position 335,959 of record NZ_JBIUYR010000010.1, on the reverse strand, counting down.
GCGGCCCGGGAACGCCGAGCACCAGGCGGCCCAGGCTCATCGGGTGCAGCCCGTCCGCGTCCTTCTCCGGGTCCATCAGCTCCAGCACCCGGTTGGTGTCGATGCCCTTGGGCAGCGGCAGCTGCACGATGTAGCCGGTGCACTCGGGGTCGGCGTTGAGCTCGCGGACGACCGCCTCGATCTCCTCCTGCGTGGCGGTGTCCGGCAGTTCGCGCTGGATGGAGCCGATGCCCACCTGCGCGCAGTCGCGGTGCTTGCCCGCGACGTACCACTTGCTGCCCGGGTCGTCACCGACCAGCAGGGTGCCGAGACCGGGCTGGACACCGCGGTCCTTGAGCGCCTGGACGCGGACGGTCAACTCGGACTTGATCGCGGCGGCCGTGGCCTTGCCATCGAGAATCTGGGCGGTCATGGCTCCATACTCGCGGATCTGCCCGGCGGGCGACCAATCCGCCCGCGAACCGGACACCGGGCGGGCTCCGCAGGGCCTGCGGGCGCGGCGCGGAACGAGACCGGTCCGGCCAAACCGGGCAAGCCTGCCCCTTGCGCGCTCCCCCGCCCGGGCCCGACGATGTGCGCGCACGCCCGTCCCCTGCTGCCAAGGAATCCGCTCGTGAGCCAGCCCCCCGGTCCTGCCAACCCGTACGGTGACCCGCCTCCGCAGCCCTTCGGGCAACCGCCGTCGGCCGGCCAACCCTCGTACGGACCGGGTCCGTACCCCCAGGGCGGCCAGCCCTACGGTGCCGGTCCCGGCTACCAGGCAGGTCCGTACGGTTACCCGGCCCCGAGCAACCTCCCGCCCGGCATGCCGCCGCCGGCCAGTTGGGGCGCCCGCCTCGGCGCCATGCTGCTGGACGGGCTGATGTTCAACCTCATACCGAGCGGCCTGTTCTTCGCCGGCTACGGCCGGTTCGCGAGCAAGCTGGTCGACGCGTGGAACACCTGCGACGACCACGACATCCCGCGGTCGCAGTGCACCACCCCGAGCGTGCCCACCAGTTCGGCCATGCTCATGCTCGTCGGCGCGCTGCTGTCGCTCGCCGCGCTCCTCTTCCTCGCCTACCGCGAGGGCCGCACCGGGCAGACCCCCGGCAAGCGCATCGTCGGCATCCGGCTCCTGCGCGAGGCGGACGGCTCCGCACTCGGGTTCTGGCGCGCTTTCGGCCGCCGCATCCTCCACGCCCTCGACTCGCTCCCCTGCTGCCTCGGCTTCCTCTGGCCCCTCTGGGACGAGAAGCACCAGACCTGGGCGGACAAAATGGTCCACACCGTGGTTATCCGTGACAACGGTTGACCGGACCCCCCGGGTGCCCCCCTCCCGCCCGTCTCGGGACCACCCCCGGTGGGTGGCTTGTCGCGCCGTTCCCCGCGCCCCTGGGCAACTTGCGGCTCTTCCGCGGAACGAACCTCGCTCCTTTCGGGGGCGCCCCCTCCCGTGTGCTTGAGCCCGTTCCGTTGACGCGCTGAGCGTCCGCACAGTCTGCCCCTTGCGGGGGCTCCCCGGACCTTCCCCCGGTCATGGGCTGGTCGCGCAGTTCCCCGCGCCCCTTGTTTGTGGCGCGCCTCCGCTGCACAGCGCGCCTCACTTGGTGCGGCTCCTTTCGCGGAGGGAGCCGCACATACCCAGGGGCGCGGGGAACTGCGCGACCAGCCACAACGCACCGCAAGGTGAAGGCACGACCGCAAGGGGCACCGTCCTAGGGGCGCGGGGAACTGCGCGACAAGCCACAACGCACCGGCACTGTGAACGCGGCGGGCAACCACCCCGAAGGGGCGCGGGGAACGGCGCGACAAGCCACCCACCGGGGGGTGGTCCCGGGACGGGCGGGAGCGGGGCACCCGGGGGGTCAGGGGCACCGCCCCCGCGAGGTCAGTGGAAGAAGTGGCGGGTACCCGTGAAGTACATGGTGACCCCGGCCTTCTTCGCAGCCTCGACGACCGCCTCGTCACGGATGGACCCACCCGGCTGGGCCACCGCCTTGACGCCGGCGGCGGTCAGCACTTCAAGCCCGTCGGGGAACGGGAAGAACGCGTCGGAGGCGGCGTAGGAACCCGCGGCGCGCTCCACCCCGGCCCGCTCCACCGCCAGCTTCGCCGAGTCGACCCGGTTGACCTGCCCCATGCCGACCCCGACGGTCGCCCCGTCCTTCGCCAGAAGGATCGCGTTGGACTTGACCGCCCGGCAGGCCCGCCAGGCGAACGCGAGGTCGGCCAGTTCGGCGGCGGACAGCGGCTCACCGGTCGCGAGGGTCCAGGTGGACGGGTCGTCGCCGTCGGCCTGGAGCCGGTCCTTGGCCTGCACGAGGACGCCGCCCTCGATCGGGCGGTGCTCCGTGGTGGCGGCGGGCGCGTCGGCGCAGCGCAGCACGCGGATGTTCTTCTTGCGGGCCAGCACCTCGACGGCGCCGTCCTCGTAGGCGGGGGCGACGATCACCTCGGTGAAGATCTCCGCGACCTGCTCGGCCATCGCCACGGACACCGGACGGTTGACCGCGATGACCCCGCCGAACGCGGAGAGCGGGTCGCAGGCGTGCGCCTTGCGGTGCGCGTCGGCGACGTCGGCGCCGACCGCGATCCCGCACGGGTTGGCATGCTTGATGATCGCCACGCAGACGCCGTCGTGGTCGTAGGCGGCCCGGCGGGCGGCCTCGGTGTCGACGTAGTTGTTGTACGACATCTCCTTGCCGTGCAACTGCTCCGCGCCCGCCAGGCCGGTTCCGCTGCCGTCGGTGTAGATCGCCGCGCCCTGGTGCGGGTTCTCGCCGTAGCGAAGGGTGTTGAGGCGGGTGTACGTGGCGCCGGTGAAGGCGGGGAACTCGTCGTCGGCGCTGTAGCCGTCCAGGAACCAGGAGGCCACGGCCACGTCGTACGCGGCGGTGTGCTGGAACGCCTCGGCGGCCAGCCGCTTGCGGGCGGCGAGGTCGAAGCCGCCGTCGCCCACCGCGGCGAGCACGTCGGCGTAGCGGGCGGGGCTGGTGACGACCGCGACGGAGGGGTGGTTCTTGGCGGCGGCCCGGACCATGGAGGGGCCGCCGATGTCGATCTGCTCGACGCACTCGTCGGGGCTCGCGCCCGAGGCGACGGTCTCGCGGAACGGGTAGAGGTTCACCACGACCAGCTCGAACGGCTTGACGTCCAGCTCGTCGAGCTGCCTGCGGTGGTCCTCCAGCCGCAGGTCGGCGAGGATGCCGGCGTGCACCCGCGGGTGCAGGGTCTTCACCCGGCCGTCCAGGCACTCGGGGAAGCCGGTCAGCTCCTCGACCTTGGTGACGGGCACGCCGGCGGCGGCGATCCGCCCGGCGGTCGAGCCGGTCGACACCAGTTCGACGCCGGCCGCGTGCAGGCCGCGGGCCAGCTCCTCCAGACCGGTCTTGTCGTAGACGCTGATCAGCGCGCGGCGGATGGGCCGCTGCGTCCCGCTGTCCTGCGGGGTGTCCTGGGAGGTGGCGCTCATGCCGGAATCAAAACCTTTCGTCCCTCAATGCGGTAGCCGTCACGCGACAGGCGTCCCACCACGTCGACGAGCAGCCGTCGCTCGACTTCCTTGATGCGCTCGTGGAGCGCTTCCTCCGTGTCGTCCGGCCGGACCTCGACCACGCCCTGGGCGATGACCGGGCCGGTGTCGACGCCGTCGTCGACGAAGTGGACGGTGCACCCGGTGACCTTGGCGCCGTACGCGAGCGCGTCCCGCACGCCGTGGGCACCGGGGAAGCTGGGCAGCAGCGCCGGATGGGTGTTGACGAACCGGCCGCCGAACCTGGCCAGGAACGCCGGGCCGACGATCTTCATGAAGCCGGCCGAGACCACCAGGTCCGGGTCGTACGCCGCGGTGGCCTCGGCGAGCGCGGCGTCCCAGCCGGCCCGGTCGGCGTGGTCCCGCACCCGCACGGTGAACGTGGGCAGCCCGGCGCGCTCGGCCCGCTCAAGGCCCGCGATCCCCTCGCGGTCCGAACCGACCGCCACGATCCGCGCGCCGTACGCCGGTTGGGCGTCGATGGCGTCGAGCAGGGCCTGGAGGTTGGTGCCGGAACCGGAGACGAGGACGACGAGACGAGCAGGAGTGCGGGCGGCCACGGAGGGGGCCTCTCTCGGGCGTGCGGGAATCCCGCGAACGGGGACCCTGGCGGCTGTATTTCGGGCTGCTTGGATGTTTCTATGAGACCGGGGCCGCTCGAATTCGGGGAACCCTACGAGTGCGCCGACCGTCAGCAACGATACCGGCACTCCGGACGGCCCCCACGGGACGGGGGAGCCTGCGGGCGGTAGCGTCTGGGGGAGAACACGTACGCGACAGGAGTCGAGCCCAAGGGGATGGCGCATCACATCATGAGCAGCGGCCGCATTGAACTCGCGCTGCGCGCGCCCGAGGGCGATCGGCGGGACAACCCGTTCGCGCCCCCGCCCGAGGGTGCCCCGGACCGCCCGTGGCAGCCCAGGCAGCCCTCCGGCGACCCCGGGCATCAGGGTGGCGGGGCAGGTGGGTCCGGCGGCTCCGGGTCCGGCTCCGGGGGTTCGGGCGGCACCGGTTCCGGTGGCGGCTCGGGCGACCACGGCTCAGGTGACCACGGCTCGGGCGACCACGGGCAGCAGGGCGGGCCGGAGCACCCGCACGGCGCCCCGCAGGCGTGGGGCCACCAGTGGAGCAGCCGCCAGCCGCAGTCCGGCCGGCCGGACCCGTTCGCCCGCCGCCCCGGGGACCAGCAGGGACCGACCGGGCCGCAGGGCCAGGGCCCGCGCTTCGACCCGACCGACCCGGCCCAGCGCCGCTCGCGGTACGCCCTGATCTGCGGCGGCTGGGGGCTGATCTTCTCGCTGCTCGGCTGGACCCCGCTGGGTCTGCTGCTCGGCGCGCTCGCCCTCTACTGGGGCGTCAGCGCGCTGCGGATGTCCCCCGAGGACCGCGCCAAGGCCCGCGCCCAGGCCGCCTCCGCGCTCGCCGACGCCACCCAGTCCCCCCGCCCGGCGCCGCCCGCGCCCGGCCCGGACGCCCAGCGCTCCTTCCTCACGGCGGCCTGGACCGGCGTCATCACCAGCGCGCTCACCCTCGCGATCGTCGGCGCCACCTACGGCTTCCAGATCGCCTACCGCGACTACTACGACTGCAAGTCGGACGCGCTGACCGCTCCGGCCTCGCACGCCTGCCAGAAGCTCCTGCCCTCCCCGCTGCGCGGCCTGCCCGCCCTGCGGGACTGACCACCAGGGCCGGCGCCGTCCGGCCATCGCTCAGGGGTCGGGCCTAGAGCCCGTCGGGTTCGGGCTGCCCGGCGGGCGGGGGTTCGGCCGGCGGCGCCGGTGGGACCGAGGACTCGGCGGGTGCATCCGCGGACGGATCGGTGGCCGGCTCTGCGGGTGGGTCCGCGGCCGGCTGCTGCCCGGGGGGTTCCGCGGGCGACTTCACGGGCTCCTGCACGGACGGATTTGCGGCCGACTTCACGGGCTCCTGCACGGGCGGTTCGGCTCCGGAACGGGTGGACGGTTCCGCGGGCGGGTCGGCCGGACGGGGTGGGACCGGGGTCGGCGGGGCCGCGGGCGGGGCCGGGGGCGCGGGGGGCGCTGAGGGCGGCAGGTCGGGCAGCGGTGGCGGAAAGAGCGGCAACGGGGCCGGGTTGGGCCACGGCAGCGGGTCGGACTGCGTCGGGGCGAGGCCGGGCAGCGGCGGCGGGAAGGCGGTCGGCGCGGCCGGGGCCGGCTTCGGCACGAACGCGGGGGCGCCCTGCGCCGGCGGGCCCGGGGGCACCGGAGCCACCGCTTCGCTCGGGCCCTGCTCGCCGGTACCGCTCCCCGCCGACCTGCGCAGCCGCGCCCACGACACGTCGGGCATCCGCGGCCGGGTCACCCGTAGCTCACCGACCAACGACCGCCACGGGTGCGGCGGATGGGCCACGTGGTAGCGCAGCACCAGCGCGGCCGGCACCGCGATCACCAGCGTCCACCCGGCCGCCGCGGCCCCCGCCAGCCACCAGGCCGGCCCGAAGTCCGCGAGCCTGCGCAGGCCGAGCGCACCCCCCGACCACGCGGCGAGCACCGCGAACCCGGCGCCCAGCACGAGCGAGGCCCCGGCCGTGACGCGGACCGTACTCCACACCGGCCAGGCGTCGTTCCCGACGAACCACGCCACCGCGAGCGCGACCAGCGCCGGGACCGCGAGCGTGGTCCAGCCGACCCAGGACGTACCGCGGTCCGGCAGCGCGGCCAGCAGCGGGAAACCGGGCAGCAGCAGGTGTCCGGAGGCGCCGGCCGGGGCCACCGAGGTGCCCGTGCCGACCGCGAAGCCGACCCCGAGCGCGTACGACGCCGCCCACACCGCGAGGTTGGGCACCAGGCCGACGGCCAGCAGCAGCACCGAGACCCGCCCCACCAGCGGCGCGCTGAGCTGCTGGTACGTCTGGCCGACCGCTCCCATGTGCCAGACCAGCGCGGCCGCGCCGATCAGGGCGCCGCCGGCCACCAGCAGCGCGCCGGCCATGGCCGCGGCCCGTACCGCCGCGCCGACCTCCTCGGCGTAGGCCCGGTGCACCCGGTGGAGGCGGGCGCCGCGGAAGCGGTCCAGCGGCAGCCGTTCCGGCCCGGGCCGCCCGCAGCCCGCCCACGCCCCGCAGCCGGCCGCGGTGCCGGAGAAGAGCAGCACGTACAGGGCGGTGAGCGGATCGACGTGGACGGAACCGCCGGTGGCGTAGACGACGACGATCGCGGCGAGGGTGAGATAGCCGGCGAGCACCCACCCGGTCACCGCGGCGGCGGCGCGCAGCCGGGCCGAGCCGGTGAGCCGTCCGTCGGGGTCGTCGCCGGGCGAGCCGGGCGAGCCGCCGTGGGCAGCCGGGCCGCTCGCGCCGGCGTGACCGTCGGAGCCGTCTTCGTCGGTGGCTCTCTCCGGCCCGTCGGCGTCCTTGCCGTCGACCGCGGCGGCCACGGCCGAGGACGTGCCGCGGAAGACCAGCCACGCGGGCAGCACGCTGAGCAGCAGCGGCGCCAGGGCGACGGGCGCGGGGTCGCCGGAGAGCGTGTCGGTACGCACCAGGTCCGCGCCCTGCGCGAGCAGCCACAGGTCGGCGCCCACGTGCAGGGCGCCGCCGAGACTGGTGTCGGGGAAGGGCGAACCGATCCACAGCATCAGCACGGCGGCGGCGATCCCGCCGAGTCCCAGCCCGGCGGCGACCGCGCCCGCGGCCAGCGCGGACACGCGGAGCGCGGCCCAGCGCGGCGGCGGGGCGGATACGGAAGCGGTCAGCGGCTCGCTCGTCTGCGTCACGGCCACCCATGGTGACAGGAACACCCGTTTCGCCCCGGGAGAAGGCGAAAAGCCGACGTGTCGGCCATGATGTGCCCTATGTGTCATTTTTTCGGACCGTCATGTCAACGGATGGACGCCACCGGTGCGGCGGGGGCCCGGCGGAAGGCGGTCCGATGAGTTCGCGGCGCAAGTCCCGCAAACGGTCGGCCGCGGCCAGGTCCGCCCGGCCCCGCCCCTCGACCCGCCCGGCGGCGCCCGCGAGCACGGGTACGCCCGGGGGCGATGGTCAGGGCACGGCGCCCGCCGCGGACGACGGTCAGAGCACGGACAAGGCCGCCACCGCCGGGTCGGGCCCGGGGGCGGGCCGCGGCGGGCGCAAGGCCGGCCGGGAAGCCGACCGGAAGAAGGCGGCGGTCGCGGGCAACCGCACGTACGCGGGCGCGGACACCCGCGCACCCCGCGCGGCAGGCGGCCCCGCCAGGACCCCCGTGGGCGCGGGCGCGGCAGCTCGTACGGCCCCCCGGTCCGCGGCACTCGTGGCGGCCGCCGCTCCGACCGCCATCGGCGCCGCCACCCTGACGGCACCTCAAGTGCCGTTCGACGCCGAGGTGGTGACGGCACCCGCACCCGAACCAGCGCCCGAATCCGCGCCCGAATCCGTACCCGTGTCCGCACCGTACGTACCCGAAGCCGCGTCGCCCGCCCCCGCCCCGATCCCGGCACCGGACCTCGGCCTTCCCGCCGACGCCACCCCCGACGACGCCTTCGACGCCCTCTACCGGCATGCCGCCGGCGCCCTGTTGCGCCAGGTGGACCTGCTCACCGGTGACGCGTCCCAGGCGCGGAGGTCCGTGGCGTACGCGTACGACCTGGCCTGGCAGCGGTGGCCCGAGGTGGCGCGGGACAGCGACCCGGTGGGCTGGCTGCGCGCGGCCGCGTACGACCACGCGCTGGCGCCCTGGCAGCGGTGGGTGCCCGCGTGGGCGGGCGGGCACCGGACCCGGCCGCGTACCCCCGACGACCCGCTGGCGGCAGCCCTGCTCACGCTCCGCCCGACCCAGCGCAAGGCGCTCCTGCTCCACGACGGGCTCGGGCTCGATCTGCCGGCGGCGGCAGCGGAGGTGGAGGCCAGCGAGGAGGCGGCCGCGGCCCGGATCATCGCGGCCCGCGAGACGCTGACCGAGGCCGTACCGGACCTCGCGGAGGCGGTGCTGCCGGCGCGGCTCGGCGCACTGCTCGACGGCGGCGCCGTCCCGGACGCCGGTCCCGGCGGGGACTCGGGCTCGAACTCCGGTTCCGTCGCCGAGCCGCCGGACCTCCCCGACGGCGTGCGGGCCGCGAGCGAGCGCGGGGCGCGGCATCGTACCGTCGGCGCGTACGCCCTGACCGCGGCGATCGCGGCGGCCACCACGGTCGCGGTGATCCTCACCCCGGCGCACCAATCGGCGCACCGTGCACGGCAGTCGGGCCCGGGCGCGCACGCTCCCGCCCGGAGCGGCGACCGGACCGGCCCCGCACAGCACGGCGGGGGGGGGGGGGGGGGGGGGGGGGGGGGGGGGGGGGGGGGGGCGGGGGGGGGGCGGGGCCCCCCCCCCCCCCCCCCGGGCGCCCCGGCCCCCCCCCCCCCCCCCCCCCCCCCCCCCGCCGCCGTGAACCACTGAGCCGGGCCCGGTCCGGGCCCGGTGGCGGGTTCGGTCAGCCCGCCAGGATGGCCCGCGCCAGCCGCGCGGTCTCGGACGGCGTCTTGCCGACCTTGACGCCCGCGGCCTCCAGGGCCTCCTTCTTCGCCTGCGCGGTGCCGGAGGAGCCGGAGACGATGGCGCCGGCGTGGCCCATGGTCTTGCCCTCGGGCGCGGTGAAGCCCGCGACGTAGCCGACGACCGGCTTCGTCACGTTCTTCTCGATGTAGGCCGCGGCCCGCTCCTCGGCGTCGCCGCCGATCTCGCCGATCATCACGATCAGGTCGGTGTCGGGGTCGGCCTCGAACGCGGCGAGCGCGTCGATGTGCGTGGTGCCGATGATCGGGTCGCCGCCGATGCCGACCGCGGACGAGAAGCCGATGTCACGCAGCTCGTACATCATCTGGTAGGTCAGCGTGCCCGACTTGGAGACCAGGCCGATCCGGCCCGGCTTGGTGATGTCGCCGGGGATGATGCCCGCGTTCGACTGGCCGGGGGTGATCAGGCCGGGGCAGTTCGGGCCGATGATCCGGGTCTTGTTGCCCTTCGACTGGGCGAGCGCCCAGAACGCGGCGGTGTCGTGGACGGCGACGCCCTCGGTGATCACGACCGCGAGCGGGATCTCGGCCTCGATCGCCTCGACGACCGCGCTCTTGGTGAACTTCTCCGGTACGAAGATCACGGTGACGTCCGCGCCGGTGGCCTCCATGGCCTCCTTGACGGAGCCGAAGACCGGGACGTCGCCCTGCTCGAAGGTGACGGTGGTGCCGGCCTTGCGCGGGTTGACGCCGCCGACGATGTTGGTGCCGTCGCCCAGCATCAGGGTGGTGTGCTTCATGCCGGTGGCGCCGGTCATGCCCTGGACGATGACCTTGCTGTCCTTGGTCAGGAAGATAGCCATGGTGTCTTGAGTCCTCTTCCCTTACTTCGCAGCCAGCTCGGCGGCCTTGTCGGCCGCGCCGTCCATCGTGTCGACGCGCTGCACCAGCGGGTGGTTGGCGTCCGAGAGGATCTTGCGACCCAGCTCCGCGTTGTTGCCGTCCAGACGGACCACCAGCGGCTTGGTGACCTCCTCGCCCTTGGAGGCGAGCAGCGCCAGGGCCTGCACGATGCCGTTGGCGACCTCGTCGCAGGCGGTGATGCCGCCGAAGACGTTGACGAAGACGGACTTGACGTCCGGGTCGCCCAGGATGATCTCCAGGCCGTTCGCCATCACCTCGGCGGAGGCGCCGCCGCCGATGTCGAGGAAGTTGGCGGGCTTCACGCCGCCGTGCGCCTCACCGGCGTAGGCGACGACGTCCAGGGTGGACATGACCAGGCCCGCGCCGTTGCCGATGATGCCGACCTGGCCTTCGAGCTTGACGTAGTTCAGGCCCTTGGCCTTGGCGGCGGCCTCCAGCGGGTTGGCCGCGGCCTTGTCCTCCAGCGCCTCGTGCTCGGGCTGCCGGAAGGCGGCGTTCTCGTCGAGCGAGACCTTGCCGTCGAGCGCGACGATCTTGCCCTCGCCGGTCTTCACCAGCGGGTTGACCTCGACCAGCAGGGCGTCTTCCTTGACGAAGACGGTCCACAGCTGCTGGAGCACGTCCGCGACCTGGTCGGCGATCTCGGCCGGGAACTTCGCGGCGGCCACGATCTCGGCGGCCTTCTCCGGGGTCACGCCCTCCAGCGCGTCGACCGGGACCTTCGCGAGCGCGTCGGGGTTCTCCTCGGCGACGACCTCGATCTCGACGCCGCCCTCGACGGAGGCCATCGCGAGGAAGGTCCGGTTGGTGCGGTCCAGCAGGAAGGAGACGTAGTACTCCTCCTTGATGTCCGCGGTCTGGGCGAGCATGACCTTGTGGACCGTGTGGCCCTTGATGTCCATGCCGAGGATCGCGTCGGCCTTCGCCACCGCGTCGGCCGGGTCCGCGGCGAGCTTCACACCGCCGGCCTTGCCGCGGCCGCCCACCTTGACTTGTGCCTTGACGACCGCCCGGCCGCCCAGCCGCTCCGCCACCTCGCGCGCCGCCTCAGGCGTGTCGATGACTTCACCGGCCAGCACCGGTACACCGTGCTTGGCGAAGAGGTCCCTCGCCTGGTACTCGAACAGGTCCACGCGCGTCCGTCTCCCTTATGGTCTTCTGGATTCCTCGGGCGGAGGCCCGGAATTCAGCGTCTCGCAGGCGGCTGCCGCCGGAAGTACAGCGCCGCCTGATCGGCTGGGCGTGCCGCTACGGGCAAGGCGACTGTGCGCAGTCACAAGGGAAGCGCACACGGTGACCGAGTACGCGGCATGTCCGTCTTGCAGGTTATCGCCGTGGGCCGTGACGTCCTAAATCGTGCCTCACATGGAGGCGGTGAGAACGGTCACAGCCTCCTGCGGAGTGGCCCCGCCGCACGGAAGGGGGTGCCCGGGGGTTCAGGCTTCCGGTATGGGGAGGGGACGTTTCTCGATCGCGGCGGCCATGACCTCGGGAAAGAGGTCGGGAGTGCAGGCGAAGGCCGGGGCGCCCAGGGCGGCCAGCGCGGCGGCGTGCTCCCGGTCGTACGCCGGTGCGCCCTCGTCGGACAGCGCGAGCAGCGCCACGAACTGCACACCGGACGCCTTCATCGCCGCGACCCGCCGGAGCATCTCGTCACGGATACCGCCCTCGTAGAGGTCGCTGATCAGCACCACGACGGTCTCGGCCGGCCGGGTGATCAGCGACTGGCAGTACGCCAGCGCGCGGTTGATGTCGGTGCCGCCGCCGAGCTGGGTGCCGAAGAGGACGTCCACCGGGTCGTCGAGCGCGTCGGTGAGGTCGACCACAGCCGTGTCGAAGACCACGAGCTTGGTGTCGATGGACCGCATGGACGCGAGGACGGCGCCGAAGACGGAGGCGAAGACGACGGACGCGGCCATCGAGCCGGACTGGTCGATGCACAGCACGACGTCCTTCTTCACCGCCTGGTCCGCGCGGCCGTAGCCGACCAGCCGCTCGGGCACGACGGTGCCGTGCTCGGGCAGGTAGTGCCTGAGGTTGGCCCGGATGGTGCGGTCCCAGTCGATGTCGCGGTGGCGCGGCCGGTAGGTCTTCGCCGAACGGTCCAGCGCGCCGGTCAGCGTCGCCCGGGTCCTGGTCGCGAGCCGCTTCTCCAGGTCAGCCACCACCTTGCGCACCACCGCCCGGGCGGTCTCCTTGGTGGTCTCCGGCATCGCCCGGTTCAGCGACAGCAGGGTGCCCACCAGGTGGACGTCCGCCTCGACCGCCTCCAGCATCTCCGGCTCCAGCAGCAGCGCGGACAGGCCGAGCCGGTCGATCGCGTCGCGCTGCATCACCGAGACGACGGAACTGGGGAAGTAGGTCCGGATGTCACCCAGCCAGCGGGCCACCCGGGGCGCCGAACCGCCCAGGCCGGCCGACCGCTCCGCTCCCCCGCTCTCCCCCTGGCCGGACCGGCCGCCGCCGTAGAGCGCGCCGAGCGTACGGTCCATCGCCGCGTCCCGGCCGCTCAGCTCGCAACCGGTCCCCTCGGCCGCGCCGCCACCGAGAACGAGCCGCCAGCGCCGCAGCCGCTCGTCGGCATCGGCGGCGTGCGGAGGGCGGGAAGCGGTGTCGATGCCCGTGACGGGTGCGGTGTCGATGCCGGTGCCGGGTCCGGTGCTGGTGCCGGGTCCGGTCGGGTGTGGTGTGTGCGTCATGCGTGCGCTCCCCCTCGGTCGTCCGGCTCCGCCGGGTCCTGGTCGTCCTCCAGTTCGGCCGGGCCGGTGGTCCCGGCGCGGCCGAGCAGCAGCCGTACGGTCCTGGCCGCGGTGTTCGCGCGGGCCCGGTCCAGGTCGGGGCCGAAGCCGGGCAGCCCCGCCTCCCCGGTGCCGCCCGCCGCCGCCCGCGTTCGGTGAACGGCGGCCGGTCCGCGCCGCACCAACTCGCCGACCGAGCGCCGCACTCCGGGTTCGAACTCCGCGAACGTCCGCCGAAGCAGCGGGAGTACGTCCGTGAACGCGTCCTGCGGCACCCTGGCCAGCCAGCCGTCCACCAGGCCGAGCAGCCGTTCGTCGTGCAGGAGGAGCATCCCGCCGCCGGCGAGGAAGCCCTCGACCCAGCCGGCCGCCTCCGCGGGGCCGGTGCCCGGCGAGAGGGCGAGGCCCATCAGCCGGGCCGCCTCGGCCGCGTCCAGCCGGCCCTCGTCCAGCAGCAGCCGGGCGGCGGCGCCGCGCAGCAGCCCCGGCACGGCGCTGTCCCGCTCGGCGAGCGCCCGCAGCATCCCGGCCCACCGGTCCCGCAGGCCGCCGGTGGAAGGGGGCGCCGGTCCGGGTTCGGGGGCGGGCCCGGGCTCGGCCTTCTCCGCAGGCTCGGGTACACGCCCGGATTTAGGCTCGCGTCCGCGCTCTGTCACACGCTCGGGTCCGTGCTCGGATTCGGCTTCGGGCAGCAGGGCGATCGCACGGTGGACCTCGTCCATGTGGGCGCGCAGTGCGGCGGCGCCGTCCTGGTCGAGGTTGACGCAGGCCGGGGGGAAGCCGATCCGGACCCGCTCGGCGAGCCCGGCCGCGACCCGGGCGAGGGCCGCGGAGTCGGTGCCGCGGACGTCTCCGTACCGGACCGCGCGGACCAGTGCGGGCAGCGCCGCCGCGAGGTGGGCGACGTCCGCGTCCAGCGCGGCGCGGTCGGCGAGCACCCGCATCACCGTCGGCAAGGCGTCGGACAGCCCGGCCAGCAGGCACAGTTCGGCGGTCGAGGTGACGTCGGCGAGTGTCGCCCCGGCGACCGCCACCTCCTGGGCGCGGGTGCCGGCCGCGGCCCGTACCGTGGTGCCCCAGATCCCGGCCTCGGCGACACGGATCGCCAACTCCGGTTCCCAGCGCAGCTTCCAGGTCTCCCGGAAGGTGCCCTTGCCGCCGCGCCCGGTGCCCGGCTCGCCCCAGTCGATGCCCAGCAGCCGCAGCCGGTGCAGGAGCCGGCTGCGGTCGGCGTCGGTCTCCTTGCGCAGGTCGAGGTCGAGTTCGCGCTCCAGGGCCTCCGGCTTCAGCCGCAACCGGCGCTGCTCGCGGGCGAGATCGCGGGCGAGCGGCACCGCGGGGGCGTCCGGCGGGACCTCGCCGAGCACGTCGCCGACCACGAGGCGGTCCCGGATCAGCGCGAGCGGCACCTCCGAGCCGTCGCACATCACCGCCCGCACCGCGTCGACCGTCTCGCCGAGTCCGGCCAGCGGGCGGCCGCGCATCGCCGCGAGCGTGTCGGCCAGCCGCACCGACTCGATGACATGGGCCGAGGAGACCGGCAGGTCCTCCGCACGCAGCAGCCCGGCGACCTTCGTCATCCACCGGGTGACCGGGCGGTCCGGCGCGGTGAACAGGTGCTGGTACCAGCCCGGCGAGTCGATCCCCGCGCCGTATCCACCCGCCCGGGCGAGCCTGCGGTGGGTCCAGGGCACCCAGGTCGTCTCGACCTTGGCCTTCGGCAGGCCCTTGAGCAGCTGCCGGTCGGCGGTGGCCGGGACAGGCGCGGCGAGCGCCGGGACGTGCCAGGCGCCGCACACCACGGCGGTGCGCGGGTACGCCCGGCGGGCCTCCCGAAGCCGCAGCCGCATGTGCGCCTCGCGCAGCGGGTCGCGCGGGTCGCCGCCGTCGCCGTAGGTCGCCCGGATCGCGGCCATCGCCTCGGCCACGGCGGCGAACGGCGCGAGCGGGTCGGTGTCGTCCGCGCCGCCGCCCCGGTGCTCGACCGCGTCCTCCCACCAGCGCTCCGGGTCGTCGTACCCCGCGGTCTCGGCGAGCACGGCCAGCGGGTCGATCCGTACGGCCGCGGCGTCGGAGCCGTAATCGGAGCTGGAATCAGGGCCGGAATCGGGCGCGGCTTCGGAACCGGAACCGGAATCGGGTGCGGGATCGGCTTCGGGTGCGGGATCGGCGGGGGTGTCCTCGGCCGAGTCGGCCGCGCGCAGGGCCAGGGTGTGCGCGGCAGGGAGGTCGATGAACCGTACGGCGGCGCCCGCCTCGGCCGCCCACCGCATCGCCACCCATTCGGGGGAGAACTCGGCGAACGGCCAGAACGCGGCGCGTGCCGGATCGTCGGCCACATGGGCGAGCAGCGCGACCGGGGGCCGCATCGCCGGGGCCGCGGCCAGCGCGGTCAACGCGTCGGCCTCCGGCGGTCCCTCGATCAGCACGGCCTCCGGGCGGTACGCGTCCAGCGCGGCACGCACCGCCCGCGCCGAACCGGGTCCGTGGTGCCGCACCCCCAGCAGCAGCACGTCGTCCGCGCCGCGGGTGGCCCGGACGCGCCGGGCCGCGGGCAGTCGCGACGGGGACGGACCGGTGACCGCGCCGGCCACGACGTCGGGTGCGGGTGCGGCATCCGGCGCGGCGGACTCGACAGAGGCCGCGGCTGCGGCCATGACGGCGGCCGACCGCACCGCGACCGCCTCACCGCCGAGGGCGGTCATGCGGACACCTCGCGGCAGGCCCGGTAGAAGTCCTTCCAGCCGTCGCGCCCGCGGACCACCGTTTCGAGGTACTCCTGCCAGACCAGCCGGTCCGCGGCCGGGTCGCGGACGACCGCGCCGAGGATTCCGGCGGCGATGTCGCTCGCGCGCAGCACCCCGTCGCCGAAGTGCGCGGCGAGCGCGAGCCCACCGGTGACGACGGAGATCGCCTCGGCCGTGGAGAGCGTCCCGGAGGGCGACTTGACCTTGGTGCGGCCGTCCTCGGTGACGCCGCCGCGCAGTTCGCGGAAGACGGTGACCACGCGGCGGATCTCGTCGGCGCCGCGCGGGGCGGCGGGCAGGTCGAGGCCGCGGCCGAGCTGGTCCACCCGGCGGGAGACGATGTCCACCTCCTCCTCCGCGGTGGCGGGCAGCGGCAGCACCACGGTGTTGAATCTGCGGCGCAGGGCGCTCGACAGTTCGTTGACCCCGCGGTCGCGGTCGTTGGCGGTCGCGATCATGTTGAAGCCGCGCACGGCCTGGGTCTCGGTGCCCAACTCCGGTATCGGCAGGGTCTTCTCGGAGAGGATGGTGATGAGGGTGTCCTGCACGTCGGCCGGGATGCGGGTCAGCTCCTCGATCCGGGCGATCCGGCCCTCGGCCATCGCGCGCATCACCGGGCTGTGCACGAGGGCGTCGGGAGTGGGGCCGTGGGTGAGCAGCTGTGCGTAGTTCCACCCGTAGCGGATCGCCTCTTCCGGGGTGCCCGCGGTGCCCTGGACCAGGAGGGTGGAGTCGCCGCTGATCGCGGCGGCGAGGTGTTCGGAGACCCAGGTCTTCGCGGTGCCGGGCACGCCGAGCAGCAGCAGCGCGCGGTCGGTGGCGAGGGTGGTGACGGCGACCTCCACGATGCGGCGCGGGCCGACGTACTTCGGGGTGATCGCGGTGCCGTCCGGGAGGGTGCCGCCGAGCAGGTAGGTGGCGACCGCCCACGGGGACAGTTTCCAGCGGGCCGGGCGGGTGCGGTCGTCGGCGGCGGCAAGCGCGGCGAGTTCGCCCGCGAAGGTGTCCTCCGCGTGCGGCCGCAGGGCCTGCTCGAAGCCGGGCGCGGCACTGCCGTCAGGACCGGCCTGAGCGGTGCCGAAGCCGCCGCCGGGCGCGACCGGCTCGGGACCGGCGGTGGTGCTGCTGGTTTCGGACATGAGCGACACGGTTCTCCCCCACTCGCTTGCGCGGGACCCTTCGGCCCCGTGCTCGTTCGGTGTGGTCTCCACGATGCACCCGACCACTGACAATCGGTCACCCAGCGCTATTTCCGCAGGTCATGACGATTGTCAGTGGCGGGTTCTACGGTCTGTGACATGGAGACGGAAACGCGGTGGACGGTGGATCAGGTGCTCGCGCTCGCGCCTGACGCCGCATCACGGAAGGCCGGCGCGAAGCTCGCCACGCCCGCGCCGTGGTCCGGCACGGGGACGGCGGGCACGGCGGTGTGGGGGCTGTGCAAGGGCAGCGGCAGCAAGCCGTACCAGACGGCGGTGGACACCCGCGGGCCCGCGTACCGGTGCAGTTGCCCGAGCCGGAAGTTCCCGTGCAAGCACGCGCTGGCGCTGCTGTTGCTGTGGGCCGGCGGCGCGGACGGGCCGATGGCGACGGCCGGCGCGGCGGGCTCGGAGCCGGAGTGGGTGGAGCAGTGGGTGGCCGCGCGGCGTAAGAAGGAGGAGGCCGATGCCGCCGGCGCCGGTGCGCCGCGTGCGTCCGGGCCCGCGGACCCGGAGGCGGCCAGGCGGCGGGCCGACCGGCGGGCGGTCCGGGTCGAGGGCGGCGCCGCCGAGTTGGAGCAGCGGCTCGCCGATCTGCTGCGCGGCGGGCTGGCCGGGGCCGACCGCGCCGGGCACAGCTCGTTCGACGAGACGGCGGCCCGGATGGTGGACGCCCAGGCGCCTGGACTGGCCACGCGGGTGCGGGAGTTGGGCGCGATACCGGCGTCGGGCGGTGACTGGCCGTCCCGCATGCTGGAGGAGACCGCGCTGCTGCACCTGCTCGCCCGCGGGTTCCTCGGCCGTGAGGGCCTGCCGGGTCCGCTGGTGGACACCGTGCGGGCGCGGGTCGGATTCACCGTGGACAGCGCCGAGTTGCTCGCGGGGCCGACCGTGCGGGGGCACTGGCTGGTCCTCGCCCAGTACGACACCACCGAGGATCTGACGATCCGCCGGATCTGGCTGCGTGACAGCGCGGCCGGGCGGTTCGCCCTCGTACTGTCCTTCGGAGCCGCCGGCCGCGCGCCCCAACTCGCCCTGCCGGTCGGCGTCATGATCGAGGCCGACCTCGCCTACCACCCGTCGGCGGTCCCGCTCCGCGCCGCGCTCGGCCCGCACGGGACCACCACCACTCCCCCGGCGGCCGTCCCGCCCGGCACCCCGATCGGCCCGGCGCTCGACGCGTACGGCGCCGCCCTCGCCGACGACCCCTGGCTGGACGCCTGGCCGGTCCTGCTCAGCGATGTCGTCCCCATACCCGGGCCCGACCGCTGGCAACTCGCCGACGCGGCGGGCACCGACGCCATCCCGCTCAACGGCCCCGCGCCCTGGCGCCTGGCCGCCCTGTCCGGCGGACACCCGCTCACCCTCTTCGCCGAACTCACCCCCACCGGGGCGAAGCCGCTCACCGCGTGGTCCCCGTCCTCGCCCACGCCCACCCCCGTCCTGCCCTGACCGCCGCCGCGCGCCCGCCGCGCGACCGAGGAAGAGACCCGGCAGACCCGGCAGACCCGGGAGACCGAAGAGACCGCAGCACCGGCCCTGTTGAGACGCAAGCAGTGGAAGGAAGGGGAACCCGATGGGTGGGACGTGGGAGGACCTGGTGGGCAGCGCGCTGCTGGGCACGGAGCGGCGCCGGCCCACGGGGGTCGTGGGGGACGCGGAGGAAGCCGCCGTCGGGTTGCTGGACGCCGCCGCGGTGGGCGTGGTGCGGCGCCGGGCCGGACTGCGGCCGGGGGTCGCCGGGCAGCGGCCGAAGACGGTGGCGCCGGACCCGCGCCCGGAGCTGCCCGACGCGGCCCGGCGCCGGCTGGAGATGATGCTGACCGAGACCGGCCGCAGCCGGCAGGGCACAGCGCCCAACCTGCTGGAACTGCTGCCGCAGTGGCTGGCGACGGCCCGCGTCCGCGGCTTCGCCGCACCCCCCGCGCTGCTGCCCGCGCTCCTGGACATCGCCCGGGCCCGCACGGACCTGCGCGCGGACGCCCTGGCGTTCGCGGGCCCGCGGGCGCTGTGGATGGCGGAGCTGAACCCGGAGTGGAAGTTCGCGCTGCGGGCGGGCGGCGGCGCGGTGGGTGCGGCGTCAGCGGCCGGCGACGAGGCGGCACGGCAACGGCTCTGGGATGAGGGCCTGTTCGCCGAGCGGGTCGCCCTGCTGACCCGGCTGCGCCAGACCGACGCGGCGGGCGCGCTGGCCCTGCTCGTCTCCACCTGGCGCAGCGAACGCGCCGAGGACCGGCTGATGTTCATGGACGCGCTGCGTACCGGCCTGTCTCCGTCGGACGAACCGTTCCTGGAATCCTCGTTGGCGGACCGCAGCCGCAACGTACGTGCCACGGCGGCCGAGTTGCTCTCCGCGCTGCCCGCTTCCGCGCTGGCCGGGCGGATGGCGGCCCGCGCCCGTAGCTGCGTGTCGCTCGGCCCCGACGGCGTCACCGTCGAGGCGCCGTACGAGTGCGACGCGGCCATGGAGCGGGACGGGGTGGCCGCGAAGCCGCCCAACGGAAGGGGCGAACGCTCCTGGTGGCTGGGCCAGTTGGTGGACGCCGCCCCGCTGTCGACCTGGCCGGCGCGGTTCGGCGGGCGCACCCCGGAGCAGATCGTCGCCCTCCCGGTGCTGGACGACTGGCAGCCCGACCTGCACGCGGCCTGGTGCCGAGCGGCCGTACGCCAACGCGACGCCGCCTGGGCCCGTGCCCTGCTCGGCGCCCCGTCCGCGCGGGGCGGTCCGGTGGCGGCGATCGGCGACCCCGCGAAGCTGCTGGCGATCCTCCCGGTGGACGAACGGGCCGGCTGGGTCGCGGAGTTCGTCGCGGCCCACGGTCTGTCCGAGGCGTTCCAGATGCTCGGGGTGTGCGCGGTGCCGTGGAGCGGGCCGCTCGGCGGCGCGGTGGTCGACGCGCTCGACATCGCCCGGGACGGCGGGAGTTACCCGTGGAGCTTCAGCGGGGTGATGGGCCTCGCCGAACGCTGCCTCGACCCCGCCGCGGCCGAGCAGGTCGCCCTCCTCAGCGCCGCCGCCGAGGAGGCCCCCAACGGCTCCCCCGGCGCAACCGCCTACTGGTCGGAGGCGTTCCAGCGGCTGACCACCACGTTGCGCCTGCGCGCGCTGATGGCCGAGGAGTTGGGGGCGGCCTGACGTGCCCAGGGGTGCCAGAGCGAGGCGCCCCGGAGGGTCCTGTCAGGCGGCCTGCCCGATATTCGCCTTGACCCACGCCACGACCTCGCCCGTGGACGTGCCGGGGGTGAAGATCGCGGCGACGCCCAGCTCCGTGAGCGGGGGGATGTCGGCCTCGGGGATGATGCCGCCGCCGAAGACCTTGATGTCGGCGGCGTCGCGCTCGCGGAGCAGCTCGACCACCTTGGCGAAGAGCGTCATGTGGGCGCCGGAGAGGATGGAGAGCCCGATCGCGTCGGCGTCCTCCTGGATCGCGGTGTCCACCACCTGCTCGGGCGTCTGGTGCAGCCCGGTGTAGATGACCTCCATGCCGGCGTCGCGGAGCGCACGCGCGATCACCTTGGCTCCGCGGTCGTGGCCGTCGAGCCCCGGCTTGGCGACCACCACGCGGATCGGTCCGGACACTCCCATAACTGCCTCCATGATCATGGGATGCGGCACACCGGGTGCGGTGGCGCAGAGTGAGCGAGCTGTACCGCGTAAACGAACGTTAGCGCCCACGCGCCGCACCCGACAGTTTTACGTGGGGCGAGGAGGGGGAAATCACACAGTGGGACACATTCACCAAAGGGTCGGGGCTGCCCACGGCGGCCGGCGCGGGACACGCCGGGAGCCGCGGGGACGCCCGGCTCGTTCCTTCGAGAGCCGCAGCCAGGACGCCGCATCACCGCGTATCAAGCCGCAGGGCGCGGCGGTGCGGCATCCGCTCCGGCTCCCGCTGAGGGCACCCGGGGTCGACGACGACCCCGCGGCGCCGCGACGGGAGGTGGGCCATGGCAGCCCAGTCCTCGGAAAGCGAGCCGGAGCCGGGGCCGACACCGGAGGAGCCCCCCGGCGACAGCCACTGGAACCGCATCCCGGGTCACGCGCTGTGGACCAGTTCACTGTGGAGCGGGCACAGCGCCGAGCTGGCCAAGGTCGCCGCCATCGACCTCGCCCTCTTCGCCGGGCACCTGCTGCTGTATCCGACCGGAATACTGCCCGAGCGCATCCCCACGCCACCGCGCCCGCCGGACGACCAGGACGGCCCTGACGGCTCCGACAGCTCCGGCAGCTCCGGCAGCTCCGGGGCCACCCGCGCACGGCGCGCCCGCGGCGCCACACCGCTCCCCGCCGAGAGCCGCACCGAGCGCCGCGCCGAGGGCCCCTCCGAAGGCCCCTCCGAAGGCCGCGACCAGCCCCCGGTCCTGCTCCTGCACGGCTTCGTCGACAACCGCTCGGCCTTCACCCTGCTGCGCCGCTCGCTGCTGCGGCACGGCTGGACCCGCGTCCAGGCGCTGAACTACTCCCCGCTGACCGGCGACATCCGCACCGCCGCCGCGATGCTCGGCCCGCACATCGAGCGGGTCTGCGCCGAGTCCGGGCACGCGCAGGTGGACATCGTCGGGCACAGCCTGGGCGGCCTGGTCGCCCGCTACTACGTCCAGTGCCTGGGCGGTGACGCCCGGGTGCGCAACCTGGTCACCATGGGCACCCCGCACTCCGGCACCCGCGCGGTGCCCGCGCTCGCACCGCACCCGCTGGCCCGCCAGATGCGGCCGGGTTCGCCGGTGCTGGCGGAGCTGGCGGGCCCCGCCCCGGGCTGCCGGACCCGGTTCGTGGCCTTCTGGAGCGACCTCGACGAGTTCATGATCCCCGCCGAGTCGGCGCGCCTCGAACACCCGGACCTTTCCACCGCGAACATCAAGGTGCGCGGGATCGGTCACCTCGCCCTCCCCGTGCACGGCTCGGTGGCCGCCGAAATCAGGCAGGCACTGTCCGGTCCGGGGCCGCTGCCCGACGCGATCGACGCCGCATAACGGACACATAACGGTCGAATATCAACCGAACACCGGGCAAGGCGGGCGCCAGGTCCGGCCAGAAGATTGTCCGTAGCCGGTACGGAGGGCTACAGTCGCCGCTAATTCTCCTGCTGCCTAGGCGAAAGAGAAGCTGGCGGTGAACCAACGTCACCCGTCGGAGTACGCCTCCGACCACGACGCCCACGCGTACGACGCCTACTCCTCGGGTTCCTACCCGACCGTCGGCACCACCTACGCGGACGACACGACCGGCAGCTACAGCTACGCCCAGATCCCGCAGCAGGCCGCCGCCCCGTACGACCAGCAGTACGCCTACGGCTACGACCAGGGCGCGGCCCAGCAGCCGCAGCCCGGCTACGACCCGAACGGGTACGACACCGGCACGTACGCCGTCGGCGGTTACGACACGGGCAGTTACGACACCGGCGGTTTCTCCACGTACGACCCGTACGCCGCGACCAGCACCACGACCGGCACCGGTACGACGTACTACGACACCGGCACGTACGACACGACCGCCTGGCAGACCACCCAGCAGCCGGCCTACCCGCAGCAGCAGGAGTGGGAGTCCGGCGCCTACCCGGCCTACGGGTACGGCTACGGGTACGACAGCAGCGGCGACACCGGCGTCTACGAGCAGGTGTCCGCGCCGTTCGCGACCTCCGAGGCGTACGAAGCGCCCGCCGGCTACTCCGCCACCGCGTACGGGTCCGGCTACCAGCCGGCCGCGGAACCGGGCTCTGCCACGGCCACGATGGCGACCGTGTCGCCCGTCGCGCCCGAGTCGGCGCCCGACGACACCGCGCTGCTCGGCGAGGAGTTCGCACTCGGCACGCCCGACGACGACGAACCCGTACGGCACGACTTCACCGACGACGAGGTGCCCACCGCGCGCAGCCGCCGCCGAAAGCCGGCCAAGCGCTCGGCGCTGCTGACCGTCGGGGTGCCGTCGGTGGCCGTGATGGGCGTGGCGGCGGTCGGTGCGGCGGCGTTCGGCGGGGTCGGAGTCGCCCGGGACACCTCGAGGACGACGACCGACGAGGCCGCGGGCAAGGCTCCGACCACCCAGCTCGACCGGCAGCTGTCCGGAGTGAGCCGGGACGCCGACGACTTCGCCAGCCGCGCCAGCCGCTCCCAGGAGCGGGTCGACCTCAAGGACCGGCAGGCCGCGGCGAAGAAGGCCGCGGAGGCGGCGGCGGCCCGCAAGGAGGCGCTGCGGCCGAAGTTCGTGCTGCCGGTGAAGCAGAAGGGCCTGAGCGCGTACTTCGGGCAGTCCGGCGAGCACTGGATGGCGCTGCACACCGGGATCGACTTCCCGGTGCAGGTCGGCACCCCGGTGATGGCCGTGACCGACGGCACCGTGCGCACCCAGTGGAACAGTTCGTACGGCAACATGGCGATCGTCACCGCGCCCGACGGCACGGAGACCTGGTACTGCCACCTGAGCAGCACGAAGATCCGCTCCGGCACGGTCAAGGCCGGGACGGTCATCGCCTATTCGGGCAACACCGGCAACACCACCGGGCCGCACCTCCACCTTGAGGTCCGCCCGCACGGCGGCACCCCCATCGACCCCCTCCCCTGGCTTCTCTCCCACGGGCTGGACCCGAGGTAGTCCCGGTTCCACGGGTCGAGGGACCTTGCGCCGAGCGGGTGGCTTGCCACGCCGTTCTCCCCCCAGAGCTTGGCCTGGGTGGGGTGCCCCCGGCGGAGCCAGGGGGAGTGCCCCCGCGCGCCCCTGAGCAAGTGCGGCTCCTCCCGCGCCAGGCACGGAGGGAGCCCCCTTACCTCGCTAGAGCTTTTCCACCGGCGCGTAGCGCAGCAGCAACTGCTTGGGCCGCTCGTCCCCGAAGTCGATCGTCGCCTTCTCGTCACCGGGGCGCCCGGTGACCGCGACCACGGTGCCGAGCCCGAACTGGTCGTGGGTGACGCGATCTCCCACGCTCAGCGAGATCACCGGCCGGTCCCCGACGGAGCGCTTCGTGGCGAACCCGCCGGTGCCGGAGCGCCCGCGGGCGCCGATGGAGGACGCGACGGACGCGGCCGCCTTGGACCCGGCGCCACCGCCGGAGGACTGCCCGGTCCGCTTCCACTCTATGAGCGCCTCGGGGATCTCCTCCAGGAAGCGGGAGGGCGGGTTGTAGGAGGGCTGGCCCCAGGCGCTGCGCATCATCGACCGGGTGACGTAGAGCCGTTGGCGGGCGCGGGTGATGCCGACATAGGCCAGCCGGCGCTCCTCCTCCAACTCCTTGGCCTGGCCGAGGGCGCGCATGTGCGGGAAGACGCCGTCCTCCATGCCGGTGAGGAACACCACCGGGAACTCCAGGCCCTTCGCGGTGTGCAGCGTCATCAGGGTGATCACGCCGCCGGTGTCCTCCTCGCCCTCGGGCGAGTCGGGGATCTGGTCGGAGTCGGCGACCAGGGCGACGCGTTCCAGGAACTCGGCGAGCGATCCGGTCTCCTCGCCCTCCCGCTCCTGCTCGAACTCCAGCGCGACGGCGGCGAGTTCCTGGAGGTTCTCGACCCGGGTCTCGTCCTGCGGGTCGGTGGACGCCTGCAACTCGGCCAGGTAGCCGGTGCGTTCCAGCACCGCCTCCAGGACGACGGCCGGGCCCGCGCCGGACTCCACGACCGTGCGCAGCTCGTCCATGAGGGTGTTGAAGCGCTTGACCGCGTTGGCCGAGCGCGCCGCCATGCCGTACGCCTCGTCGACCCGCCGCAGGGCCTGCGGGAAGGAGATCCGCTCGCGCCGGCCGAGCGCGTCGATCATCGCCTCGGCGCGCTCGCCGATGCCGCGCTTGGGCACGTTGAGGATGCGGCGCAGCGGCACGGCGTCCTCGGGGTTGGCGAGGACGCGCAGGTAGGCGAGGACGTCGCGGACCTCGCGGCGCTCGTAGAAGCGGACGCCGCCGACGACCTTGTAGGGCAGGCCGACCCGGATGAAGATCTCTTCGAAGACACGGGACTGGGCGTTGGTGCGGTAGAAGACCGCGACGTCGCCGGGGCGGGCGTCGCCGGCGTCGGTGAGCCGGTCGATCTCCTCGGCGACGTACTGCGCCTCGTCGTGCTCCTGGTCGGCGACGTAGCCGGTGATGACGGGGCCCTCGCCGGACTCCGTCCACAGGTTCTTGGCGCGGCGGCCGGCGTTGCGCTCGATGACGGCGTTGGCGGCGTTGAGGATGTTCTGGGTGGAGCGGTAGTTCTGCTCCAGCAGGATGGTGCGGGCCTGCGGGTAGTCCTCCTCGAACTGGAGGATGTTGCGGATCGTCGCGCCGCGGAAGGCGTAGATCGACTGGTCGGCGTCGCCGACGACGCAGAGTTCGGCGGCCTCGTCGCCGGTGCCGACGAGCTCGCGGACCAGGGTGTACTGGGCGTGGTTGGTGTCCTGGTACTCGTCGACCAGGACGTGCCGGAAGCGCCGCCGGTAGTGCTCGGCGACGTCGGGGAACGCCTGGAGCAGGTTGACCGTGGTCATGATGATGTCGTCGAAGTCCAGCGCGTTGGCGTCGCGCAGCCGGGCCTGGTACATCGCGTACGCCTCGGCGAGCTTCCGCTCGAAGGGGTTCTCCGCCTTGGCGGCGAACGTCTCGTGGTCGACCAGCTCGTTCTTGAGGTTGGAGACCTGGGCGCTGAACGACTTCGGCGGGAACTGCTTGGGGTCGAGGTCCAGGTCGCGGCAGACCAGGGCCATCAGCCGGCGCGCGTCGGTGGCGTCGTAGATCGAGAACGACGAGGTGAAGCCGAGCGTCTTGGACTCGCGGCGCAGGATGCGCACGCAGGCGCTGTGGAAGGTGGACACCCACATGGCGTTGGCGCGCGGCCCGACCAGTTCCTCGACGCGCTCCTTCATCTCGCCCGCGGCCTTGTTGGTGAAGGTGATGGCGAGGATCGCGCCCGGGTGGACGCCGCGGGCGCCGAGCAGGTGGGCGATGCGGTGGGTGAGCACGCGGGTCTTGCCGGAGCCGGCGCCGGCGACGATGAGCAGCGGCCCGCCGTGGTGCTCGACGGCGGCGCGCTGCTGCTCGTTGAGCCCCACGAGGAGCTGCGCGGGGTCGAGCACGGGACGCGCCGCGCCGTTGCGGTAGTGCGCGTCGTGCGCGGGCGGACTGTCGTACCGCCCCTGGAACAGGTCGTGCGGGACGTCCTCGCCACCGGGGCCGTCCTCCGGCGGCGGGGGCTGCTCGCCGTCGGAAGGCCCGTGGGCCGCGTCCATACCGGCCAGGAAGTTGTCGTCAAAGAGGCTGCTCATCGCCTCCCGAGTCTAGGCGCCCGCACCGACAGTCCACCGCCGTCCG
Source organism: Streptomyces sp. NPDC087270 (assembly GCF_044744625.1). Taxonomy (NCBI): domain Bacteria; kingdom Bacillati; phylum Actinomycetota; class Actinomycetes; order Kitasatosporales; family Streptomycetaceae; genus Streptomyces; species Streptomyces sp. NPDC087270. The sequence continues at coordinate 310,131 of NZ_JBIUYR010000010.1, read as the reverse complement.
CCGAAGTCCACGCGCTCGGCGCCCGGGCTACCCGGAAAGCGGCCTCCCGGGTAGCCCGATTACCACGCTGCGTGACGGCCGCGCCGCTTCGGCAAAAGATTACGAAAAGGTATCGGGCCTATCGGACATCGCCCTTCCCAGGCGCGCCGGGCGTTGGCTAGCGTGCCGCACCAGCCGGAACCGGCAGCGTCCGAGAGGAGTCCGCGCGCCATGGCGACGCACCGTAAGGCTCGTACCGCGCTACTCAGCACCCCCGGTCCGCGTGCCGCCGTGGGGCTCACCACGGCGGCACTGGCCACTGTGACGCTGCTCAGCGAGAGCGCGAGCGCCACCCCCGCTCCCACCAAGCCCAAGCAGCCGTCGATCAGCACGGTCAAGAAGCAGGTCGACTCCCTCAACCAGCAGGCCGAGGCCGCCACCCAGAAGTACGACCAGGCGCAGGAGCAGACCGACCAGCAGAACACCAAGGTCAACAAGCTGCTCGCGCAGGTCGCCCAGAAGACGCAGAAGCTCAACGACTCGCGGCGCGTGCTGGGCGAGTTCGCGGCGGCGCAGTACCGCAGCGGCGGCGACCTGACCACCACCCGCTACCTGCTGTCGGAGAACCCGCAGGACCTCGCGAACGAGATCCACCTCGCCAACGTGATGGGCAAGCGGCAGCAGGCGGCGGTCGAGGACTACCAGACCCAGCAGGTCGCGGTCACCCAGCAGCGGATCGAGGCGGCCAAGAGCCTGGCCTCGCTGACCGCGCAGCAGGGGCAGCTCAAGTCCGCCAAGCAGGACGTGCAGACGAAGCTGGGCGCGGCGCAGAAGCTCCTCAACAGCCTCAACGCGCAGGAGAAGAAGCGGCTGGCGGAGCTTCAGGCCAAGCAGGAGGCCGAGGCGAAGGAGAAGGCGAAGAAGCTCGCCGCGCAGGAGAAGCAGAAGGCGGAGGCCGCCGCGAAGGCCGCCGCCGCCAAGGGCACCGACGCGCCCGTCGCGCCGGTCAACTCCTCGGCCGCCGACCAGGCCATCGCCTTCGCCCGGAAGCAGATCGGCAAGCCGTACGTGTGGGGCGCGACCGGCCCGGACTCGTACGACTGCTCGGGGCTGACCCAGGCCGCCTACAAGGCCGCCGGGATCGACCTGCCGCGCACCACCTACGACCAGGTGGACGTGGGCACCCGGGTGTCGGAGGCCGACCTTCAGCCGGGCGACCTGATCTTCTTCTACAGCGACGTCAGCCACGTCGGCCTCTACATCGGCAACGGGGAGATGATCCACGCCCCGCACACCGGCACCGTGGTGAAGATCGCCCCGATCACCGAGATGCCCTTCTACGGGGCCGTCCGTCCGTAATGGAGCATCCCGACCGGGTCGCCACCGGATGACCCGGATGACCGATAAGGCGCCGGGGCGAAGTATCCGGCAAAACCCAAGGTCACAAAGCGATTTCGGTCACATTGCAATCCAAACTTCCCAAGACCCGGCGAAGTTGACTACGGTAGCCCGCTAGGTGGTCCGCCTCCCGTCGGCGAAGGTCCGGCAGCGAACCATCTCCGCCTAATCCGGCCGGAGGCCGGAACCGGGGACCCACAGGCACTTTGGGGTGAATCGGGGTGGACGCGACGAGCGTTCGACCCGTAGGGCGACCTTCCCCGCCCGAACCCGTCAGCTAACCCGGTCGGCGGTACCCGGAAGGAGTCGTCTCCTTGGCGTCGCATCGCAAGCCGCGTACCCCGATACTCGCGTCGACCGGCACACGGGCCGCCGTCGGTATCACCACCGCGGCCCTGGCCTCGGTCACCTTGATGAGCGAGACCGCGAACGCGGCGCCCGCGAAGCCCTCCATCGCCGAGGTCAAGAAGCAGGTCGACTCGCTGAACGAGCAGGCCGAGGTCGCCACGCAGAAGTACGACCAGGCCCAGGAGGACACGGCGGCGCAGCGCACCAAGACCAACCAGCTGCTCGCCCAGGTCGCCGACAAGACCCAGCAGATGAACGAGTCCCGGCGGGTGCTGGGGCAGTTCGCCGCCGAGCAGTACCGCACCGGCGGTTTCGGTGCCACCACGCAGCTGCTCTTCTCCGACGACCCGGAGAGCTTCCTCTCGCAGAACCACCTGCTGGACCGGATGACCGCCACTCAGGAGCAGGCGCTCAAGACGTTCAAGATCCAGCAGGAGCAGGCGTCGGTCCAGCGGGCCCAGGCCACCGCGAGCCTCAAGAAGCTGACCGGTTCGCAGAGCACGCTCGCCACGCAGAAGAAGAACCTGCAGACGAAGCTCGCCGCCGCGCAGAAACTGCTCAACAGCCTCAACGCGGAGCAGAAGAGGAAGCTCGCCGCGATGCAGCCCAAGACGTCGACCTCTTCGTCGTCCTCGTCTTCGTCCTCGTCGTCCGGCTCCAGCTCGACCTACAAGTACAACGGGCCCGCGTCCGGCCGCGCCGCCGCCGCGATCCAGTTCGCGCTCGCCCAGCGCGGCAAGCCGTACTACCGCGGCGCCACCGGCCCGGACTCGTACGACTGCTCGGGGCTGACCCAGGCCGCCTACCACGCCGCCGGGATCACCATCGGGCGCACCACCTGGGACCAGGTCAAGGACGGCACCGCGGTCTCCAAGGCCGATCTGCGCCCGGGCGACCTGGTGTTCTTCTACTCCGGCATCAGCCACGTCGGGATCTACATCGGCAACGGCAACATCGTGCACGCCCCGCACACGGGCGCGACGGTCGAGGTCGCCCCGATGGACTGGATGCCGTTCGCGGCGGCCCGCCGCATCGCGTAAGCGGGCGTGCGGCGGCTGAACGCAGGCCACGTCAGCACGTAATGAGTAAGGGCCGGTCTCCAGGAGACCGGCCCTTACTCATGGCCTTCGTGCCCCACCCCGCGGCTCAGGCCAGCACCAGCAGGTCCATCCAGCTCGTCGCCGGCGCCGCCGGATCGGCCGCCCGCAGCCGTGCCATGCCGCGCTCGAAGTCCTCGTCGCTCAGCGCCCGCAGCTTGGAGTCGGTGTCCCGGCGCAGCAGGCGGGCGTAGTGCCCGAGGCTCGGCGCGCTCTCCTGCGGTACGGCGACCAGTCGGCGCCGTACGAACCCGGCGGCCGCGAAGTCGGCGCAGACGCCGTCCACCGTCCGGTAGCCGTCGATCTCCGCCACCGTCTCGGGGAAGAAGCGGACCCGCAGGTCGCGGTCGGCCCGGCCGGGGAAGAGGTTGCGGATCAGCACCGGCGCGCCGGGCTTCAGGGCGCGGCGCAACTCGCGGGCGGCGGCGGGCAGATCGGGGATGTGGTGCAGCACCGAGCCGAGCCAGGCCGCGTCCGCGCCGCCGTCCGGCACCGGCAGCGCGTCGGCCCGGCCGGCCAGGGCCTCGATGCCGGGGCGGCCGTCCGTCGCGGGGGCCCGCGGGATGAGCGCGCGCATCGCCTCGGCCGGTTCGACCGCCACGACGTGGACGCCGAACCAGTCGTGCAGCGCGGCCGCGAAACCGCCGGTGCCGGCGCCGACGTCGAGCACGGTCATCCCGGGGGTGAGCCCGGGGGTGCGCTCAGCCGTCGCCTCGACCGCCGCCTCGATCGCCGCCCGCCACGCGGACAGCCCGGCGCGCGGGACCTCGCGGGCCAGCCGGTACTGCTCGGCGGTGGCGCGGTCGTAGGAGATGCCGGTCATCGCGGTCAGGTCCAGAGCACGGCGATGAAGATGTTGACGACGGTCAGGCCGCCGACCGCGCCGAAGGAGGCCGCGTCGACCTTCTCCTCGTCGCGCTTGACGTAGACGAGCCCGAGGATCACCAGCAGCACGACCAGCTTGATGCCCAGCTTCACGTTGCTGAGGTGCCGGTCGTCGGCGTGTGCGAGGCCGACCAGCGCCACCCCGGTGACGAGCATCGTGCCGGCCCCGTAGAGCATGCCGGGCACGAACCGCGGCTCGGCGCTGCCCCGGCCCATCGCCTTGAGTTGGGTGAGGAAGCCGCCCAGCAGCGCCGCGATGCCGATGATGTGCAGCCCGACAAAGACATTGATGAGGGTGTCCATGGGCCGGACCCTACGGCGCGTATAGCAGCGCGCGGCGGGCGGGGTGCCGTATCGCGGGCTTCGGTCGGCGGGCGCCCGGATGCGGGCGGGTCACCCGTCGAACGGCGGTCGAATCCGGTCGGCCGCGGCGGAAAGCGGGCAGTCCCGGACACCTGCCCCGGACGGCCCCCGGGGCAGGTTTAGCGTCACTGGCAGGTGGCCGGTTCCCTTCGCCGTCGGTACGTCGGCGGCACGGCCGCCCTGCCGACGTCCGGCGGTGCCGCGTCCCCCCGTAACGCGGCGCCGCCGGGCCCGCCCTGCCGAAGGAGTGACGGCCGCATGGCCTCGCACAGTCGCCGGAGTCGCCACCGCCGCGGCCCGGTCCCCGCTGACCGCGCCACGGACCGCACCGCCGCCCGGCCACCGCTCGTCTCACGGGCGACCGCCCGCGCCGCGCTGTCGCTGGCGCTGGTGTCGGCCGCGTCCGTCAGCCTGCTCGGCGAGAGTGCGCAGGCCGAACCGGGCCCGGCCGCCGCCGGCGCCACGACGGCGTCCGGAGCGGACGGCCCGGCCGGTTCCGTCCCGGCGGTCAAGGCGCGGGTCGACGCGCTCTACCAGCAGGCGGAGGCGGCGACGCAGCAGTACGACGGCGCGCGGCAGAAGGCCGCCACCGCCCGCGCGGCGGTCACCGACCTCCAGGACGAGCTGGCCCGCAAGACCGCGCAGCTCAACACGACCCGGGACCGGCTGGGTTCGATCGCGACCGCGCAGTACCGCTCCGGCACGCTGGACCCCGCCCTGCAACTCGCGCTCAGCTCCTCGCCCGAGACCTACCTCGCCCAGGTCGGCGCGCTGGACCGGATGGGCGACCGGCAGGCCGCCACGCTCGCCCAACTGGCCGGGCAGCGAAGGGACATCGAGCAGACCCGCGCCGAGGCGGACGGCAAGCTCGCCACCCTCAAGGCCGCACAGGGCCAACTCGCCGACCGCAAGCGGACCGTGCAGACCGCGCTGCACCAGGCGCAGGTGCTGCTGGACTCCCTCACGCCGGCCCAGCGCGCCACCGTCGACGGCTCCGACGGCGGCGCGGACGCGAACCGCTCCGGCGCCCCCGGCTCCGGCACCGCCACCCGCGGCACCTCCCGGCCGCCGCTCGACGCCTCGCCCGCACCCTCCGCGCGCGCCGCCCAGGCCGTCGCGTTCGCCTACCGCGCCATCGGGCTGCCCTACGTCTGGGGCGCCACCGGGCCCGGCTCGTACGACTGCTCCGGCCTCACCCAGGCCGCGTGGAGGGCCGCGGGCGTCTCCCTGCCGCGCACCACCTACACCCAGATCAACGCCGGCACCCGCGTGGCCGAGTCCGAACTGCGCCCGGGCGACCTGGTCTTCTTCTACTCCGGCATCTCCCATGTCGGCCTCTACATCGGCCACGGCGAGATGATCCACGCCCCGCACCCGGGCGCCCCGATCCGGATCGCCCCCATCTCCGAGATGCCCTTCGCCGGCGCCACCCGCCCCGCGTGACCGGCTAACGGAGCCGGAACACCGCCACGTCGTAGCGCTCCGACACGGGGCGCGGCCGTACGAGCGGTTCGGCGTCCGCTCCGGCTCCGGCTGCGGCTCCGGCCTCGGCCTCGGCTTCGGCTTTCGCGTCAGCGGCCAACCGGGCCAGCCCCGTGGCGAATTCGGCCTCGGTGAGGTGGGTGAACTTCGACTGCGGGCGCGTCACCAGCCGTTGGTGGTACGCCCGCAGGCCGGCGGCGACCGGCTCGGCGTGCGAGCTGATCCGTACGACCTCGAACCCGTGCACCGCGAAGTCCGCGCGGACGTCCGCCTCCGCGGGGAAACGGACGCGGTCGATGTCGAGCAGCCGCGGCCAGTAGGTGTAGACGACGGCGTCCAGCCGCTCCCGGAAGGTGGTCCGGACGACCACCACCCCGCCGGGCCGCAGCACCCGCGCCAACTCCCGTGCGCAGGCGCGGCGGTCGGGCAGGTGGTGGATCACCCGCGAGAGCAGGGCGAGGTCGACCGAGCGCGGGCGGAGCGGCACCGCCTCGGCGCGGCCCGCCGCGAAGTGCAGGCGGTCCGGGCGGTGCGCGGCCGGGTGCAGCCGATGCGCTTCGGCGAGCATCGCGGGCGACGGCTCGACGCCCACCACGAGGCGCGCGTCCGTCCACCGGGCCAGCGCAGCCGCGAACATGCCGGTGCCGGCGCCCACTTCCAGCACGCGCGGCGCCGGGACGGGAGCGCAGTCCGCGATCAGTCCGGCCCAGGCGCGGAGCGAAGCGTCCGGCATGTCGTTTCCCGCGTGGTAGGAGCCGGCGAGCCGCCGGTCCTCGTACACCTGAACCATGTCAAGTACCTCTCTGTCGGGTGGGAGGCGAGGATCACCGGCGGCCGGACCCGCGCGCCGGGTCGGCTGTCAGTGCGGGGTCGGCAGTCAGCGCGGGCCGATCGTCAGCGCAGGGCGACCCGGCTGGGGCCGTTGAAGGGGGCCAGCGACAGCACGGTGGACGGCGTGCGCAGCCCGTCGTGGTCCGCGAAGAGCGCGCGGGCCTCAGCGAAGGGCACCTCGTCGCCGGTAACGCGGGCGGCGGTGTCGTAGAGGTCGCGGATCTCGTCGCCCATCTCGTCGTCCGACCCCGCGCCGGTCCCCCAGACGTCCCACAGCAGGGTCTCGACCTTGTTGAGGGCGGCCAGGTCGAGCCTGACGTTGCCGGCCACGAACCACGCGCCCACCATCGGCCCCTCCGGCAGGTGGAGCCCGAAGGACTTCGGGTCCGCCCCGTCGGCGCGGATGAGCTGCCACGCCTTGCCCGCGACCAGGAAGCGGTCCCTGGGCACGTCGGTCGGGTCGAACGGCATCGAGTACCGCTCGGGGTCGACGATCTGGGCATCGGCCAGCAGCCAGCCGCGCTGGTCGTCCCAGTACTCGGTGACGACGTGGTCGAAGTGGAACCCGTCGTCGCCGAAGTAGTCGGCGAACCCGGAGCGCAGCCGCGCGGGGATGCCGACGTGGCGCAGCAGGGAGACGTGCAGGAGGGTGAAGTCGCGGCAGATCCCCACGAACCGGTCGGCGAACTCCCGCCGCTCCACCAGCGGCGCGCCGTTGCGGTTCACCACCAGCCGCAGGATGTCGTCGACGTAGCGGGTCTCCGCGTCGTCGCGCATCCGGTCCTCGGCGATCGGCACCCCGAACTGGCCGCCCTCGACCCGGTGGACCATCACGTCCCGCACCACCCGGGCGAGTTCGCCGACGTCCCTGGGGAGGTCGGTGTACCAGCCGACCAGCTCGCCGGGGTCGGAGAAGCTGCTCTGCGAGGCGTAGAAGGCGGCTTCCTCTGGGGCGAGGCGGTCTGCGGTCATGGTGGAGCCCCCTGCCTGCGGCATTCGACTGTGACGTCGACCATCGGCCACGTTTTCGAAGGGTGGGTCGGCGCACCCCACCGTGCCAAAAACCGGGCCGCACTGTCCAGGGGTTGGGCCGAGGCCGGCCCGAGGCCGATCCGGGGGCGGCCCGAGGGCCCGCATCTGCCGGGCATCGGCCGGGCGCCCACCGGATGGCGGCCGGGCGCCCGGCCGGGCCGTGCTTGACCTTCCCCCTGGGACAGGGCCCATCGTGGTCGTACCGGCCGCCGACCAGGCCGGTTCCCCGGGCCGCCCGCCCGGCCACGCGTCGGAAGGACGACCGGGATGACCACTGCGTGCCTGATCCTCGACATCGGCGGGGTGCTGGAACTGACCCCGCGCACCGGCTGGGATGCCGCCTGGGAGCGGCGGCTGGGGCTGCCGGCCGGCGCGGTGGACCAGCGGCTGGAGGCGGTGTGGACGGCGGGCGGGTCCGGCGCCATGACCGAGCCGGAGACCCGGGCCGCGGTCAGCGCCGAGCTGGGCCTCGACCCGGCCCGGACCGACGCGTTCTTCGCCGACCTGTGGACGGAGTACCTGGGCACGCCGAACACCGAACTGATCGCGTACATAAGGGAGTTGAAGGGCAGCTGCACCCTGGGCATCCTCAGCAACAGCTTCGTCGGCGCCCGGGAGCGCGAGGAGGAGCGGTACGGCTTCGCGGCGCTGGTGGGCGGCGCGGACGCGGTGGTCTACTCGCACGAGATCCGGTGGTCCAAGCCCGATCCGCGCGCCTTCACGCTGACCTGCGAGCGGCTGGGGGCGCGCCCGGCGGACTGCCTGTTCGTGGACGACCTGGCGGCGAACGTCGAGGCGGCCCAGGCGCTCGGCATGTCGGCGGTGCTGCACACGGACAACGCGACGACGCGGGAGCGGATCGCCTCCCACGTCGCGGCCGCGGCCTGACCCGGGCATGGACCTGCTGACCATCGGCGCCTTCGCGAAGGCGGCCCGGCTCTCGCCGAAGGCGCTGCGGCTGTACGACGACCTCGGCCTGCTCCCCCCGGCCCGGGTGGACCCGGACACCGGCTACCGCTTCTACGCCCCCGAACAGCTCGAACGGGCCCGGCTGGTGGCGTGGCTGCGCCGGCTGGGCATGCCGCTGGCCCGCATCCAGCGGGTGTGCGCGTGCGCCACCGACGCGGCCGCCGCCCAGGAGATACGCGGGTACTGGGCGCAGGTGGAGGCGGAGACCGCCGCGCGGCGGGACCTCGCCGGCTTCCTGCTCGCCCACCTCGACCGCGCCCCGCACGCCGGAGCAACCGGCCGCCAAGCGCCCGACACCCAAGAGCCCGACACCCAAGAGCACGGCCCCCGAACACCTGGCCCTTCAGAAGGGAACGCACCCATGCCCGACACCACTCTGACGTTGCGCTACTCCGCCCGCTCCGACACCGGTCTGGTCCGGCCCGGCAACCAGGACGCGGTGTACGCGGGCGACCGCCTGCTCGCGGTCGCCGACGGCTTCGGGCCGGCCGGCGCCCCGGCCAGCGCGGCCGCGATCGAGGCGCTCGCCGACCTGGACACGGGCGCACCGCTCCCGCCGGGCAACCTGCTCAACGTCCTCCAGGACGCGGTGGAGGCAGCGGCCCGCGCGGTCGGGACCGCGGCACCCGCACCCGTACCGGCATCCGCACCGTCCGCACCACCCGCACCACCCGCACCCGGCACGGCCCCCGTCGGCACCACGCTCACCGCCATGCTGTGGACCGGAACCCACCTCGCCCTGGTGCACATCGGCGACAGCCGGGCGTACCTGCTGCGCGACGGCGAGCTGTTCCGGATCACCCACGACCACACCCTCGTGCAGTCCATGATCGACGACGGCCGGCTCACCGAGGCCGAGGCGGCCTCCCACCCGGACCGGTCCCTGCTGCTGCGGGCGCTGCTGTCCGACGGCCCGCCGCCCACCGCCGACCTGAAGCTGCACGCCCCGCGGCCCGGCGACCGCTACCTGCTGTGCTCCGACGGGCTGCCGGTGGTCGCCGAGCCGGCCGACATCCGCCGGGTGCTGATGGAGGAGGCCGAACCCGACGAGGCCACCCGCGCGTTGATCGCTCTCGCGAACGGCGCGGGCGGCCCCGACAACGTGAGCTGCGTGGTGGCGGACGTGGTCGCCCCCGCCACGCCGTAACTTCCGTCAGGACTCCCATCAGGACTCCGTCAGGAATCACCTCAGGGGCGCCCCGGACCGTCAACCGGCCGGGGCGCCCTGCTCACTTGAGGCTGACGTGGCTGCCCGCGGCCGAGACCGCCGGGGTGGTCGACGTGCCGGCGAAGGAGAACCGCCAGTAGCCGTCGGCCGTCGCCTTGTAGGTGGTCTTCAGGTTGCCGTGGCTGTCGGTCTTCACCGTCTTGAGCGTGGTGTAGGTGCTGCTGTTCTTCTTGCGGAACTGCAGCTTGACCGGCTGGCCGGTGTAGCCGGCGTACTTGTGGGTGTCCCAGTTGGCGCGGCTGAGCTTGCCGGTGACGGTCACGGTGCCGCCCTTCTTCACCGGCTTCGGCTTGGCGCTCGCGGTCAGCGTCGCGTAGCGCTGGATGGCCGGCGCGTGCTGGCCGGTGAGCGCGGCCTGCCCGATCTTGCTCGGGTCCGGGTTGTCGCCGTCCTGGCCGTTGAGCGCGACCGCCCAGGCCACCGAGTGCCAGCCCGTGCCCGCGTCCTTCAAGGTGAGGTCCTGGCCCGGGTAGATGTCCACGGTGCCCTTGCAGCTCTCCACCGTGACCACGGAGTTCGCGGAGCTGGTGGAGGAAGTGACGCTGCACTTCGGCGGGTTGTCACCGAACAGGTCGTTGCTCGGGGTGTTCGCCGAGCCGCGGTAGAGGTCGACGCCGGCGTAGAAGTCGGCCGCGCGGACGTCGACGTTCGTGGCGGTGAGGGTGAAGCTGAAGGGCACGTGCACCGTGTTCGTCGTGCCGACGACCACAGCCGGCTTGCCGTTGTCGACCTTGAGCTGGGAGAAGGTCACGGCGAGCGGGTACGGCTCGGCGGCGGTGGTCGCGGCCGAGGCAGCGGCCGAAGTCGCGGCCGAAGTGGCTTCCTTCACCGCCGGCTTGGCGGCGGACCCGGCCTCCGGCCCGGCGGCCGAGGTGCCCACCGCGAACCGGTGGGCGGACGCCCAGCCGCCGTGGGCCGGGAAAGCGCCGGAAGCGCCGGAAGCGCCGGTCGCCTGTGCGGCCGGGATCGCGACGGCAGTCAGGGCCAGTGCGCCCGAGACGACTGCGACGGCCGCGGTTGCGCGTATACGCATGGATTCTCCGCTTGAGCAGCGTCACGGCGGCCGGGAGGCCCGGCCGCCGTGACGAGAGGAATCAAGAGCCTTGTGGCTCACCCTGCTTGACGGGCCCGCGCCCGCACACGTTGCACGAGCTGTGAAGTTTCTGTGAGAACTTGTCCGGCATAAAAGACCAATCGCCGTTCCCAGCGCCGCCGAAGGTCACGGTTCGGGCATTCCGACCGTCGCCGCCCCGCACCGGCGTAGTGTCTACGCTCGCCCGATGAGCCGACCCGACGGGAGAACCACCGATGCAAGCCCTGAAGGCGAGTTGGGGCGACTGGATGGCAGCCTTCCAGCAGCGCTACGACCGGCTGCCGCGCACGGCGCCGGACGTCCGCTGTCCCAACTGCGGTGCCCGCGAGCTGAATCTGACCTTCTGCGGTCTGCCCGCCGACCGCGTCGGCTACGCGTCCTTCTGGTGCGACGGGTGCCTGACCGGCATCCACCTCAGCCGCTGCGCGGTGCCGGACGACGTCCCCATGGACTCCGTGCACACCCCGGTGGAAGAGCGCACCGCGCACACCCCCAACTACGTCCTGGTCTGGCCCACCGACGAGGACGAGTGAGCCGTCGCCGCCCGGCCCGGCCCGCTCTTCGCGACCCGCGCGCTCAGACCAGCCGCCGGGCGGTCGCCCAGCGCGTCAACTCGTGCCGGTTGGAGAGCTGGAGCTTGCGCAGCACCGCGGAGACATGCGACTCGACGGTCTTCACCGAGATGAACAGCTGCTTCGCGATCTCCTTGTAGGCGTAGCCGCGGGCGATCAGCCGCAGCACCTCGCGCTCGCGCTGGGTGAGCCGGTCCAGGTCCTCGTCGACGGGCGGGGCGTCGGTGGAGGCGAAGGCGTCCAGCACGAAGCCGGCCAGCCGGGGCGAGAAGACCGCGTCGCCGTCGCGCACCCGGAAGATCGAGTCGACCAGGTCGGGTCCGGTGATGGTCTTGGTGACGTAGCCGCGCGCGCCGCCGCGGATGACGCCGATCACGTCCTCGGCCGCGTCGGACACCGACAGCGCGAGGAAGCGCACCGGCCGGTCCGGGTCCGCGCTGAGCGCCGCGCACCGCCGCAGCACCTCCACCCCGCCGCCGCCGGGCAGGTGGACGTCGAGCAGCACCACCTCCGGCCGGGTCGCGTTGACGACGGTGACCGCCTGGTCCACGTCGGCCGCCTCCCCGACCACCTCGACCCCGGTCTCCGCGGTGACGCCGATCTCCGCCTGCACCCCGGTGCGGAACATGCGGTGGTCGTCGACGAGGACCACCCGGACCCGTCGTTCGTCTCCCGTGGGCGTAGTCATGCCACCGCCACCCTCTCCATCTCGAGTTCGACTTCCGTGCCGCCGCCGGGCGCGGCCCGCAACCGGGCCTCGCCGCCGTTGCGCCGCATCCGTCCGATGATCGATTCTCTTACGCCCATGCGGTCGCCGGGAACCTGGTCGAGGTCGAAACCGGGACCGTGGTCGCGTACGGAGACGAACACCTTCGCCTCCTCGACCTCGGCGTAGACCTGGACCGTGCCGTCGCCACCGTACTTCGCCGCGTTGACCATGGCCTCGCGCGCGGCCTGCATCTGCGCCGCCAGCCGTTCGTCGAGCGGGCAGTCGCCGACGCAGACCACCTCCACCGGCACGCCGTGCGCGTCCTCCACCTCCGCGGCGGCGGCCCGTACGGCGTCGGCGAGCGTGGTCGGCTCGTCGTCGCGGCCGGTGCCCTCGGGGCGGTAGAGCCAGGCGCGCAACTCGCGTTCCTGGGCCCGGGCCAGCCGGGCCACCTCGCGCGGCTCCTCCGCGTGCCGCTGGATCAGCGTGAGCGTGTGCAGCACCGAGTCGTGCACGTGGGCGGCGACCTCCGCGCGCTCCTGGGCGCGGATACGCATCAGCCGCTCCGCGGACAGGTCCTGCGTCATCCGCACCAGATACGGCCCGGCGATCAGCGCGACCCCGACCAGCACGGCGAGCGCGGCCTGGAGGATGCCGCCGAGGTGGCTGCCGGAACCGCGCACCACGATGAAGCCGGTCACCCCCGCGATCACCAGCACGATGCCGCCCGCGGCCCGTACCAGCGGCCAGAACCGCTTGCCGTGGCTCATCTCGACCCAGCGCGCCTTGCGGGCGTTGTCGGCCTGCCGCCACACCAGCGCGACGCCGGCGCCGATCAGCAGCAGCGGCCACACCGCGCGGTTGGCCGCGCCGAGGTTGAGGTTGTCCACGAGGATGCCGGTGCCGCCGGCCAGCGCGATCAGGGCCATGATCTGGCCCTTGTCCGGACGCTTGCCCGCCAGCCAGGACCGGGCGTCGCGCGGCTCCTTGGCCTCGGAGACACCGCCGACGCCGAGCGGCACGAAGAACCAGAACACCGCGTAGAGCAGGATGCCGATGCCGTTGAAGACGGCGAGCAGCACGAACAGGGCCCGTACCCACAGCACGGGCAGCCCCAGGTGGCCGGCCAGCCCGCGCGCCACCCCGCCGACCATCCGGCCCTCGGAGCTGCGGTAGAGCTTGCGCACACCGGACCCCGCCGGTTCGGGCGGGGTGAGGAAGGACGCTCCGGAGACGCCGCCGGACGGTCCGGGCGGCGGCGGGGTGCTGGCTGACATACCCCGATCGTCACACAAGCACGTCCTCGCGGGCATCAGGGTGAACCCCCGAGGATTGCCCGGCCCGACCCCCAGGGAGCGTCCGGGGCGGGATCAGGGTCGTACCAGGGTCGGGGCGGGTGCCGGTACGGCGGCGGACGGGCGACCATGGTGTCCATGACCGACGACCCCACCGAGACGAGCGCGGCCCGTAACCGGGCCACGGACCGGGACGAGGTCCGCGGCGAGGTTCGGGACGAGGGCGCCGGTGCGCCGCCCCCCTCGCCCGCGGACGAGGCCCCGCGGCCGGCCGGCGCGACCCGGGACGACCGCGGCACCGACGCGGGCGGCACGGACACCGGCACGCGGTCCGGCAGCACCCGCGCCTCGCACGGGGACGACGGCAAGGACGGCGACGGCGAGGGCACCTCCGACGACAGCCGCCCGCAACTCCGGCGCGGCCACGGCAAGGACAAGGTGCTGGCCGGCGTCTGCCACGGCGCGGGCCGCTACTTCGGCGTCGACCCGGTCATCTTCCGTATCGTGCTCGCCGTCCTCGCGCTGACCGGCGGCATCGGTCTGATCATCTACGGCCTGGGCTGGCTGGTCATCCCGCAGGAGGACGAGGAGGAGAGCGAGGCGCACCGCCTGCTCTCCGGCCGGATCGAGGGGGCGCCGCTGACCGCCGTGCTGATGGCACTGGTCGGCTGCGGTCTGTACGCCTCGATGCTCGGCAACGGCGCCAACCAGGCGTTCTCCCTGATCCTGCTGGCCGCCACCGTGGCCGCCGTGTACTGGTCGCAGCAGCGGACCAGGATGCAGGCGGCCGGCGAGACCCCGCTCGCGGCGGCGAGCGCCGTCGCCGACGCACCGCCCGCCGCGCAGGCGCCGCCCGAGCCCGGCAGCGCCCCGTCCTGGTGGCGCGACCCGCTGACGAAGGCGCCGCCCTACCTGTGGGGCCCGGACGACGGGCCGTACCAGGCGGCGGACCGGCAGGCGTGGCGGGAGCGGAAGAGGAAGACCCGCAAGGAACGCCAGTGGCCGTTCGGCCTGGTGGCCTTCCTGCTGGCGGCGACGGCCGCGGGCGTGGGCACCTGCGTGGCGGTGCACCGGACGTCGGTGGGCAGCAGCGTGGAGATCGGACTGGCGTCCGCGCTGGGCGTGTTCGGCGTGGCCTACCTGATCGCGTCCTTCGCGGGGCGGCCGCGCGGCCTGACCGCGTTCTGGTCGCTGCTGACCATCGCCGGCCTGATCGGCGCCGCCTCGCTGCCGAAGGACCAGGAGGGGTGGACCAGCCGCTGGACCCCGGCCACCGCGACCGCGATCCAGCCGTCGTACGTGCGCGGCGCGGGCGACGGCGTCCTCGACCTGCGGACCGTGTCCCTGGGCAACCGCACGGTCAGCACCCGGCTGGACGTGCACGTGGGCGAGGCGGAAGTGAAGCTGCCGCCGAACGCCACGGTGGTCCTGACCTACCACATCGGCGTCGGTGACGTGCTGCTGCCGGGAAAGAGCCACAGCGGAGTGAACATCAGGAGCGGCACCCACGACACCGAGGTCTACAGCCCGAGGCCGGGCACCCCGTCGACCGGCACCATCGACCTCACGGTCAAGGTCGGCGTCGGAGATCTGCGGGTGGTCCGGTGAAGCGGCACCGTTTTGAACCGACCGCCCTGGTGATGGGCCTGGTCCTGATCGGCCTGGCGGTGGCCTTCTTCCTCGACGTGGCCGGTGTGGGGAACCTCTCGGACCCCAACCTGTCGATCCCCGTCGCGGGCACCTGCCTCGGCCTGGTGGTGGCGACGGGGGTCGTCACGCAGGGGGTGCGGACCGTACGGGCCCTGCGGAAGCGTCGATCCCCTCGGCGGTAGCCGCCGCGGGTCCGGGCGCCCCGGCGACGGCGGCGCCGGCGCCCGCACCGGTGCGCCGCTTCCTGATCAGCAGGTCGATCGACAGGTAGGGCGTGCCCGCCAGCACCAGCGGCAGCCAGGCCATCAGGTAGGCGAGGTCGTTGCCGTAGTAGTAGGGCGTGGTGGACCAGCTCACGGTCAGCCACAGGCTCAGCGAGATCAGCGCGCCACCGAGCGCGGCGACCCGGCCGAGCAGCCCGAAGAGCACGCCGAGACCGGCCGCCAGCTCGCCGAGCGCGATCGCGTATCCGAAGCCGTGCGGCGCCTTCAGCGCGAGGTCGACCATCGCCGGGATCGCCGCGGAGTCCCGCACGCCGTGCAGGGTCTGCAGCAGCGAGCCGTTCGCCGAGTCGGTGAAGAAGGTGTTGCTGGTCAGCTTGTCGAGCCCGGCGTAGGTGAACGTCACACCGAGAAAGATCCGCAACGGCAGCAGTGCGTAGCGACGTGCGGTCTCCCGCCACATCTCCAGCATCGTCTCCCGCCTCTCCCGCCGCTCTTGGTGGGGTGGAAGTCGTCTTCCGTTGCAGCGGCGTCAGGGGGTCATACGTATACCGGCGGGCTGTGACTCAACCCGGCGGGACATTTCCGGGCCCGCCGCACCGGCCGCCGCACCGGCCGCCGCACCGGACGCCGCACCTGCTGCCGCACCGGACCGCCCCCTGGCGCGAGACCGTCCGGGGGCGGTGCCCGCTCACTCCCACTCGATGGTGCCCGGCGGCTTGCTGGTGACGTCGAGCACGACCCGGTTCACGTCAGCGACCTCGTTGGTGATCCGGGTGGAGATCCGGGCCAGCACGTCGTACGGCAGCCGGGACCAGTCGGCGGTCATGGCGTCCTCGGAGGAGACCGGCCGCAGCACCACCGGGTGGCCGTAGGTGCGGCCGTCGCCCTGGACGCCCACCGAGCGGACGTCGGCGAGCAGCACCACCGGGCACTGCCAGATGTCGCGGTCCAGGCCGGCCGCGGTCAGCTCCTCGCGGGCGATGGCGTCGGCCTCGCGCAGCAGGTCGAGGCGGTCCCTGGTGACCTCGCCGACGATACGGATGCCGAGGCCCGGGCCGGGGAACGGCTGCCGCTGGACGATCTCGTCGGGCAGGCCGAGCTCCTGCCCGACCATCCGCACCTCGTCCTTGAAGAGCTTGCGCAGCGGCTCGACCAGGGCGAACTGGAGGTCCTCGGGCAGGCCGCCCACGTTGTGGTGGGACTTGATGTTGGCGGTGCCGGTGCCGCCGCCGGACTCCACCACGTCCGGGTAGAGGGTGCCCTGCACCAGGAACTCCACCGGCTGGTCGTCCGGCGCCTCGGCGATGATCTCGGCCTGCGCCTGCTCGAAGACCCGGATGAACTCCCGGCCGATGATCTTGCGCTTCTGCTCCGGGTCGGACACCCCGGCGAGCGCGGCGAGGAACCGCTCGGAGGCGTCGACGACCTTCAGCCGCACCCCGGTGGCGGCCACGAAGTCCTTCTCGACCTGTTCGGTCTCGCCCTTGCGCATCAGGCCGTGGTCGACGTAGACGCAGGTCAGCTGGTCGCCGATGGCGCGCTGCACCAGCGCGGCGGCGACCGCGGAGTCCACCCCGCCGGACAGTCCGCAGATCGCCCGCCGGTCGCCGACCTGGGCGCGGATCGCGGCGATCTGCTCGTCCACCACGTTGCTGGTGGTCCACTCCGGCTTGATGCCGGCGCCGCGGTAGAGGAAGTGCTCCAGGATCTGCTGGCCGTGTGTGGAGTGCATCACCTCGGGGTGGTACTGCACGCCGTACAGCCGCTTCTCGTCGTTCTCGAACGCGGCGACCGGGACGACGTCGGTGCTCGCGGTGACGGTGAAGCCGTCGGGCGCGGCCGAGCAGGCGTCGCCGTGGGACATCCACACCGACTGCTGGGCGGGGGTGCCCTCGAAGAGGGTGGAGCCGGGCTTGGAGACCTCGAGCGCGGTCCGGCCGTACTCGCGGGCGCCGGTGTTGTCGACGGTGCCGCCGAGTGAGGTGGCCATCAGCTGGAAGCCGTAGCACATCCCGAAGACGGGTACTCCGGCCTCGAACAGCTCGCGGTCCAGGCTGGGCGCGCCCGGTGCGTAGACCGACGAGGGGCCGCCGGACAGGATGATCGCGCTCGGCCGCTTCGCCAGCATCTCGGCGACCGGCATGGACGAGGGCACGATCTCGCTGTAGACCCGCGCCTCGCGCACCCGGCGGGCGATGAGCTGGGCGTACTGCGCGCCGAAGTCCACGACCAGGACGGTGTCGGTGGCGGCGGCGCCGTCGGGAGCGGGGTCGGCTGGGGTCGCTGAGGACACGGGCGGCCTTCCGGCGAGGGTGCGGGAGTGTGCCGCCAGTCTACCCAGCGCCGGGCGGCTCCCCCGACGGTGCCCGCCGCCCCCGCCGCTTCCGCCCGCCGCCCCGCCCCGCGCGCCCAGCGCCACACCGTCCGACGCAGCCCCCACCGCACCGCCGCCGCACCGCCCGCGCCCCGCCTTGCGCGCGCACCCGGTCGGTGGTCCATACTGGGCGCCATGCACACGCACACCTTCGCGTTTACCTATGGCACCGGCTGGTCCGGCTGCCATGGTCGCGTCGCGTGAGCTGACGCAAGCGACCTCCAGGCGCCCCGGGCCACTCGGCCCGGGGCGCCTGTCGTTTCCCCGGACCGCGGCCCGGGTCGTGACCGACGTGCCACCGACCCGAGGAGCAGACCGTGACCGAGACCCTTCCCTCCGACACCGAGCAGATCATCGCCGAGGCCCGGCAGCGCATCGACGACCTCGACGCGCGGATCATCGAACTCGTCCAGCAGCGCGTCGCGGTGTCGCAGGATGTGCAGCGGGCCCGGATGGGCGCCGGCGGCCGGCGGCTGCACCTGGCCCGCGAGATGGAGGTGCTGCGGGCGTACGGCGACACCCTCGGCCGCCCCGGCACCGCGCTCGCGATGACCCTGCTGGAACTGGGCCGGGGTCGGGTATGACGGTATGACCGCGACGGGCGAGGTTCCCCTTTCGAGGGGGATCACCCGAACGGCACGTGACCGGCCGACGGCCCCTTCGTTGGAGGTGATGTCCGTGCCAGCCAGGGGCGGTAACCCAACACCACGCGTGGAAATGGACACCGCCTAGACGCAGCTAGGCGGGGTGTGAGCCGGTGCGATGAGGCGGCCGCGGCAATGTGGCCGCCGTGGGACCTCGCATCGGTGCGAGTGGCCGGACGGCAGGGGACAGCAGCCCGGTCACGACTCTAAAGAGGCGGTCGGTTCCCGGGGACGCCCGGGACCGGCCGCTCTGCGAGTGACACATTACAGCGTGTTCAGGACGTTTTGGGCACCCGCGGCGCTTCTTCCGCCCGAGGAACTCGGGGTATCGGCAGCAGCGTGAGCCGCAGCGCGCCGAACGCGTCCGCCGGCACCGCCGGGGATTCCGGCTCGACCGCGGCGATCCTGCGGTACGCCTCGCCCTGGGACGGCCGCGGGTCCGCCGCGCCCTTGTTCGGCCACAGCGACATCGCCCGTTCGGCCTGTGCGGTGATCGTCAGCGAGGGATTGACGCCGAGGTTCGCCGAGACCGCGGCGCCGTCGACCACATGGATGCCCGGATGCCCGAACAGCCGGTGGTACGGGTCGATCACGCCGTGGTCGGCGTCCGCGCCGATCGGGCAGCCGCCCAGGAAGTGCGCGGTCATCGGCCGGTCGGTGGCCTCGCCGACGTTGCTGCCCGCGAAGCCGTTGATCTCCTCGGCGATCAGTTCGGCCGCCCGCGCGCCCTCGGGGATGTGCACGGGGTTCGGTGCGCCATGGCCCTGACGTGCCGTCAGCAGCCCCTTGCCCAGGCCCTTGTCCTTGCGGTAGGTGGTCAGCGAGTTGTCGCTGGTCTGCATCACCAGTCCGATGATCGTCCGTTCCGACCATCGGAAGTTCGACAGCGAACGGAACGCGACCGCCGGGTGCCGCAGGTAGTTGACCGCGAACTCCGCCCAGCGCGGCAGCTTCCCTCGGTACGGCGCGGCCATGATCGACAGGTTGCCCATCGCGTTGGAGCCGCGGCCGTAGCGGACCGGCTCGATGTGGGTGTGGTCGTTCGGGTGCACCGACGAGGTGATGGCCACGCCCCGGGTGAAGTCCAGCGGGCGGTCCGGGTGGCGCTTGCGGTAGCGGGACGCGGAGGTCTGCGCGCCCACCAGCGCCTCGGAGTTGGTCCGGGTCAGCTCGCCCAGCCGGGCCGAGATCCGCGGCAGCCGGCCGGAGTCGCGCATGGCGTGCAGCAGCGTCTGGGTGCCGTAGGTGCCGGCCGCGACCACCACCTGGCGGGCCCGCAGCACGCCGCGGGCGCCCTTCCTGCGCCGGTCGGTGGGCACGGTGGTGACCCGGTAGCCCCCCGCCGGGTCGTCGGCCAGCTCGACGACGGTGGTCATCGCCCGGATCTCGGCGCCGGCCCGCTCCGCGAGGTGGAGGTAGTTCTCGTTGAGCGTGTTCTTCGCGCCGTGCCGGCAGCCGGTCATGCACTCGCCGCACTCGACGCAGGCCCGCCGGCGCGGCCCGGCGCCGCCGAAGTACGGGTCCGCGACCTCCTCGCCGGGCGCCGCGCCCGGCCCGCCGGTCCCGTCGCCCTCGCCGCCGGCTCCCTCGCCGCCGCAGGCGTCCCGCCCGTCGCCGAAGAACACCCCGACCGGCGCGAGGTGGAAGCTCTCCCCCACGCCCATCTTCTCGGCGGCGGACTTCAGATGGACGTCGGACGGCGTCATCGTCGGGTTGAGCCGCACCCCGAGCATCCGCTTGGCCTGGTCGTAGTACGGCGCCAGCTCCTGCTGCCAGTCGGTGATCGCGCCCCACTGCCGGTCCTGGAAGAACGCGGCCGGCGGGACGTACAGCGTGTTGGCGTAGTTCAGCGAACCGCCGCCGACGCCCGCGCCGGCCAGCACCAGCACCTTGCCCAGCACATGGATGCGCTGGATGCCGTAGAGGCCGAGCGAGGGCGCCCACAGGTAGTTGCGCACGTCCCAGGAGTTCTTCGGAAGCTCCTCGCGGGTGAAGCGGCGGCCCGCCTCCAGCACGCCGACCCGGTAGCCCTTCTCGGTCAGCCGCAGCGCGGACACCGCACCGCCGAAGCCCGATCCGACGACGATGACGTCGTAGTCGTAGCCGTCTTCCTGTGCCACCTGGTCCTCCGGAGGATGATCGGTCGTCGAGCGGGGTCGGGTCGGGTCACGTCGGAAACCGGCGCGGTCGGGAGCCGGCGCACGTCGGGAGCCGGGCCGCGCTCAGCGGATGTGCAGCCCCTTCATCAGCCGCAGCGAGGCGTTGAGCAGCGCCGCGTACTTCTCGTCGCTCATGCCGAACGCCGGGCCCATCGGCATCAGCCGCTGCACCGCGATAGTCTGCGCCTCGGTGTACTTCACGATGCCCTCCGAGCCGTGCCGGCGGCCGAGCCCGGAGTCCTTCATGCCGCCCATCGGCGCCCGCACGCTGCCGTAGGCCGCCGCGTACGCCTCGTTGACGTTGACCGTGCCGGAGCGCAGCCGGGCCGCGAGCGCGGTGCCGCGGCGGACGTCGCGGGTCCACACGCTGGAGTTGAGGCCGTACTCGGTGGCGTTGGCGCGCTCGACCGCCTCGTCCTCGTCGTGGAAGCGGTAGACGGACACCACCGGGCCGAAGGTCTCCTCGGCGCACACCGCCATCGGGGCCTCGACGCCCGTCAGCACCGTCGGCTCGTAGACGTACGGGCCGATGTCGGGGCGCGGGCGGCCGCCGGTGAGCACCGTGGCGCCCTTCTCCCGGGCCTCGTCCACATGCCGGGTGACCACGTCGAGCTGCCGCGGCCCGACCAGCGAGCCCATGCCCGCGCCGTACGCCAGCGCGGTGCCGAGCCGCAGCGAGCGGGTCAGCTCGACGAACTTCGCGGTGAAGGCGTCGGCGACCGACTCGTGCACGAACAACCGCTCGATGGAGATGCACAGTTGCCCGGCGGAGGCGAAGCAGGCCCGCACCGCGCCGGCCGCGGCCCGGTCCAGGTCGGCGTCGCGCAGCACCAGCAGGGCGTTCTTGCCGCCGAGTTCGAGCGAGGCGCCGACCAGCCGGGCGGCGGCGCGCTGGGCGACCTCGCGGCCGGTGCGGGTGGAGCCGGTGAAGGAGACGTAGTCGGCGTGCTCGACCACCGCGGGGCCGACCACCGGGCCGTCCCCGATCACGATCTGCCAGACGTCCTCGGGCAGCCCGGCCTCGATGAGCTGCCGGCGGGCCCACAGCGCGGTCAGCGCGGTCTCGGTGTCGGGCTTCATCACCACCGCGTTGCCCGCCGCGAAGGCGGGCAGCGCGTCGCCGACGGACAGCTCCAGCGGGTAGTTCCAGGGCGCGATCTGCCCCACCACCCCGCGCGGCTGGCGCACTTCGAGCGCCTTGGTGAGGGTGGGCACGGCGCCGGTGTGCCGCTTCGGCCTGAGGTAGGCGGGCGCCTTGAAGCCGTAGTGCCGGGCGGCCATCGCGACCACCTGCACCTCTTCGTGGGCGTGCAGCCGCGCCTTGCCGGTCTCCAGCTGGATCAGGTCGAGGACTTCGGCCTGCCGGGCGAGCACCAGGTCGTGGAAGCGCAGCAGCACCCGGGCGCGCTCGCGTACGGAGGTCGCCGCCCAGCCGGTCTGGGCGGCGCGGGCGCGGCGGTACGCCTCGGCGACGTCGTCCGGGGTGGCCTCCGGCAGGTCGGCGAGCTTGTCGCCGGTCAGCGGGGTGTGGCCGGCGGTGCGGCCGGAGCCGAGCACGCCCCGGGTCAGCCGGGCGACGAGGTCGGGGGTGACGACATCCCGCGGGCCGCGTGCGGTGGCGGGCTGCGGCGCGACGGGGTTGTCGGTGCTGCCGTCGGTGAGGGAGGCACTGCGTGTCACGCTTTCCGGCGAATCCGTCATGCCGGTGAGGGTACGGCGACCGGCCCGCCGTGGGTACCCATCAGTAGCTTTTTTCTCCGTGACTTCTGCAACCACGCCAGCGTGCAATGGCATCGTGGTGATCTTCGCAGGTCAGCACGGTCGAACAGGCGGGCGGACGGACGGCGGTCCGGCGGGCGAACGGAAGGACGGCGGTCCGGCGGGCGAACGGAAGGACGGCAGGCGAACGACCGGCGGCGGGCGCACGCACGGACCGGCGAACGAGCGGGACCGCGAACGGGCGGCGGGCTGACGGACCGTCGGGCCTGGGGCCGGGCCGGGGTCAGTTCGCGGTGTAGGTCTGGACGGCCTTGTCGAACGCCTGCTGGACCGCCGCCCGCTGGTTGTCCAGGCCGGTGACCAGCACGATGTGGTACTTCCCGTCGATCAGGATGGCGAGGTTCCGCGCGTACACGCCCTGGCCGCTGGAGTTGCGGTAGGTGTACTCGCCCTCGGCCGCCGGGTGGCCGTCGAGCGTCAGGGACTGCAGGCCCGACGCGGAGGACCAGGACGAGGAGCGGAAGTCGGACAGCTCCGGCTCGTTGAGCTGGTAGGCGACCGGGTCGGTGCCGCGCGCGGAGGACTTGTCGCGGCCGGGGACCACGGTGAGTTGGAGGTCGTCGCCGGAGTAGGTGACCTCGTCCTGGGCGTTGGGGCCCGAGCGCTGCCAGCCGGTGTGCACCGCGACGGAGAAGCCGGCCGCGTCGTGCCGCAGCGCGTAGCCGGGGCCGAGCGCGGGTCCCGACGGGGAGGCGGGCGCCGTCTTCGCGGGCTTGGTCGGGGACTTGCCGGCGGGCGCGGAGGTGCCGGTGGACGGCGCCGTGGAGGCGTCCCCCTTGCCGTCGCCCTTGCCCGCACCGGGGTTCGGCATCCGGGCCGGCACGCTGCGGTCGGCCTTCGCGCCGTCGGAGGAGTCGCCGCGGTGCGGCATCACCAGCAGGGCGTACGCCACCGCGGCCGCGAGGATCACCAGCACCGCGATCAGCAGCCGCACCCCGAGCCGGCGCGGCGAGTCGTCGCTGCCGTCGGGACGCCGGTAGACGACGTCCTCCTCGTGGATGTGCGGGCGGGCCGCGGTGCGCGGGCCGCTACGGCCGGCGGTGGGCTGGGCCGGCACGGACGGGCGCGGCTGCCGGGCCGCCTTGGCCGGGCGGGTCGCTTCCATCGACGCGGCCGGCGCGACCGGCGCGGCGGGGGCCGGACCGGTGCCGGACATCCCGAGGGCGGTCGTGGCACCGGGCGCCTTCGGCAGCTTGGCGGGCTTGGGCGGCTTCGGCGGGCGGCCCACCTTGGCCTGCTTGCCGCGGGCGTGCCTGCGGTGCTGGGCGCCGGCCTCCTCGGCGGCCGCCTTCCGCCGGCGCCGCCGGACCAGTTCGCCCCGGCGCCGCTTCACCGGCAGCTTCGCCGGGTCGGTGGGCACCTGCACGGTGCTGACGCCGAGGTCGGGTTCGGGCGCGGAGCGGATCAGCGAGCGCAGCCAGCCGCCCAGCTCCTCGGCCTCCGGCCGCTCCTCGGGGTCCGGGCGCAGCAGCGACTCCACGATCGGCCGCAGCGGGCCGCACTCCTCGGCGAAGGCCGGCGGCTCCGCGCAGACCAGCTGGACGAGTTCGGCCGCGCTCTCCTCGGGGAAGGGCGGGTGGCCCTGGACGCTGCGGAACAGCAGCGAGCCGAGCGCCCACAGGTCGGCGGCCGGGCCGACCGGCGGGGACAGCCGCCAGTTCTCGTGCACTTCGTGCGCCTGCTCGGGCGCCCAGCGCTCGGTGACGGCGCCGACCACGGTGATGCGGTTCTGCCGGGCCCGCTCCTGTTCCAGCGCGGACCGCGGGCCGTGCCAGTCGTCGGGGTCCGCGTCGGTGCCGCCGGCGAGCACCTGCTCGGGCACCGGGTCGTATCCGCACAGCGCCTCCTGGGCGGCGCCCGCGGCCAGGCCGGCGAGCATCGCGCGGCCGTCGTCGCAGACCAGCACGGTGCTCGCGGTGACGTTGCGGTGCGTCCAGCCGGTGGCGTGCAGGGCGCGCAGCGCGGTCAGCACGTCGGAGGCGACCTCGGCGGCGCGGTAGGCGTCCAGCGGGCGCTCGGCGAGTAACGCGGCCAGCGACCGGGCGGACACCAGTTCGCTCGCGATCCACAGGCTGCCGTCCTCGACAAAGATGTCGAAGACCTGGACCAGCCGCGGGTGGTCGGGGATGGCGGCCGCGGTGCGGGCCGCCTCCAGGGCGCGCCGGGCGCTCTCGTCCAGCCCCTCGGCGCCGTCGGACCCGCCGGGGCCCTCCTCGCCGGGGTCGGCGCTGACCACCTCGGGCAGCAGCACCTGGTGGACCAGGACCTCCTGGCCGCTGTAGGTGTCGAAGGCGCGGCTCTCGACGAGTTCGAACTCGTCGGCGGGCGGCCGGGGCAGCCGGTAGCGCTCAGCGAGCACCCGTCCTGCGTACTCCTCCACGGCGCCCCCCTTCCGGCCCGCCCGTTCGCTCATCCGCCCGCGCACCCGAAACGGTCAGGCCCTTTCAGGTCCGGACACTTCCGACGGCGAGTCGGTCCGTATCCGGCTGCGGACAGTCCACACGCACTCACCTTACGTGCTTCGCCCCGCCTACTTGGCCGGTTTGAAGGTACTGAAGAAGGTCGTGAGCCTGTGCTGGTTCACGTCGCTGCCCCACGCGCCGGCCGGGGTGGTGTACATCAGGGCGTAGCCGTGCTTCTTGTCCGTCACCATGCCGCGGTTCAGGACATGTACGGCCTTGCCGTTCTGCTGCCGGGTGTATTCCCAGTCGGCGGCGTCGTAGTCACGGTAGTCCGCGGAAGCCACCTTGATCTGGTGGTAGTTCTTCATCTGCCCGGGCGCGGCGGCCGCCGAGACCTGCCAGTTGTGCAGGGCGCTCTTGCCCGGGCTGTGGGTCCAGTCCACCAGCAGGTTCTCGCCGCCGCTGCCCTTGAAGCGCGAGCCGACGCCGTAGCCGTCGTCGCCGACCCGCTTCCACCCCGCGGGGAGCGCGATCGAGAAGCCCTCGGAGTCCTTGAAGGTGTGCCAGCCCTGGGGGAGGGCGTCGGTGCCGGACCCGGAGGCCGGCGGGGTGGTGGAGGCGGCCGTGCCGGCCGTGCTGGGCGACCCGGCCGCGCCGTCGGGGTCCTGGCCCTGGCCCTTCTCCTTGGCCGCGTTCTCGTCGGTGCCCTGGGCGGAGGTGCTCGGCGCGCCGCCGCCGGACGCGCCCTTGCCGCTCTTGCCGTCGCCGCCACCGGAGTTGGCTATCGCGATGCCTATCACGGTGCCCAGCAGCGCCAGCACCACCAAGGCGATGACGATCACCATGGTGCGGCGCGGCACCACGTCGCTCAGCGGCGCGCGCGCCGGTCCGGCCGGGGCCGCCGCACCCGCTCCGGCGGGCACCTTCCGGTCGGTCGCCTTGCGCAGCGCGCGCAGCGCCTCGCGTGCCCTGGCCTGGTCGATCGCGGCCTTGCGGGCGGCGGGCGGCGCGTCCGTCGGCACGGGCTGGGGGTCGATCGCGGTACCCACGGTGGGTGGCACCGACGGCATCGGCATCACGCTGGTCGGGTCGGCGGCCGGCTCGACCGGCTCTTCCGGGGCGTTCACCACGGCGTTGAGCAGCCGCCGCGCGCCCGCGTCGTCCAGCCGCCGGTCCGGGTCCTTGACCAGCAGCCCGTTGATCGCCTCGGCGAGCGGCCCGGCGTTGCGCATCGGCCCGACCGGCTCGGTCATCACCGCGGTGAGGGTGGCGATCGCGGAGCCCTTGTCGTAGGGCGGGTGGCCCTCGACGGAGGCGTACAGCAGCGCGCCGAGCGACCACAGGTCGGCGGGCGGGCCGGGCTTCTGGCCGCGGGCCCGCTCGGGCGAGATGTACGACGGCGCGCCGACGAGCATGCCGGTGGACGTCACCGACGGGTCGCCGTCGATCAGCGCGATGCCGAAGTCGCCGAGCACGACCCGCCCGCTGCCCGAGGCCCGGCCCTCCTCGTCGTCGCCGGTCTCCGCGAGCAGCACGTTGGACGGCTTCACGTCGCGGTGCAGGATGCCCTCCGCGTGCGCGGCCTTGAGCACGTCGAGCAGCACCAGGCCGATCTCCGCGGTGCGCCGGGCGGAGAGCGGCCCGTCCTCACGGATCGCGTCGGCCAGCGAGCGGCCCTCGACCAGCTCCATGACGATCCACGGCCGGTCGTCCTCCTTGACGACGTCGAAGACCGTGATGGCGCCGGTGTTGCGGATGCGCGCGGTGGCCTTCGCCTCGCGCAGGGTGCGGGTGACCAGCCGGCGCTTCTCGTCCTCGTCCACGTTGCCGGGGAAGCGCAGCTCCTTCACGGCGACGCTGCGGCCGAGCGTCTCGTCGACCGCGCGCCACACGGTGCCCATGCCGCCCTTGCCGAGCACGCCACCGAGGCGGTACCGGTCGGCGAGCAGGCGTCCGTCGGTACCTTCGTCCTCGCTCATGGAATCCCTCTGTCGTGTCTTCCGGGTGGGTGCCTGGTTCCCGGGGTGGCGGCGCGCACCGGTGCTCGCCTGCGCGCGTGCCGGATGGCGGCAGCCGCCAACGGCTTCACCGGCGGCGGTTGTCGGGCGGTTCGGCTACCCATCATCCCCGAACGGGGAAGGTGCTTGCGAACCCCGCAGGTCAGTCCTTGGCCCGGAATCCGGCGACGGCGTTGTTGAACACCGGTAGCCACTGCTGCCATTGGGCCTCGGGGGCCGACAGGTAGATCGCGTACTCGGTGCCGCCCGGCTTGCCGAAGCCCATGTCGATGGCGTGCCAGTCGCGGATCTTGCCCTTGAAGGTGAACTCCCACAGCGCGGCCCGCTCGCCGAGGACCAGGGTGCGGTCCATCCGCTTGCGGTGGTAGCCGTCGACCTGCTTCTCGGTCTGCGGTTCCAGTTCCTCGAAGTGCTCCAGGGGATCGGTGCTGCCGAACGGCAGCGCGTTGACCTTCAGCCCGACCAGCCCGTCGGCGGTGAGCCAGTCGACCTCGTCGCTGCCGTTCGGCGTGGACCTGGTCCACCCCTCGGGCACGGGCAAGGAGTAGTCGTAGCCGTCGTGCTGCTCCGTGGCGAGCCGGTAGCCGGCCGGGAGCTTCGGCGGCGGCGGTGTGGTCGGCGCGGGGGCCGTGGTGGGAGCCGGGGCGCTGGTCGGAGCGGTCGGTGTCGGACTGCCGACGGCGGAGTCGTCCGCGCCGCCGCTGTGGGAGCGGTGGACGGCGTACAGCGCGCCGCCGGCGGCCAGGGCGGCCACGGCGACGGCCGCGATCCACGGCAGGGCGCGGCGCCGGCGGCGTGGGGCGGTGCCCGACCGGTGGGAGGCGAGCGAGTCGCTGTGCTGCGGGCTCCGCGGTGTGTCGTCGTCCCGGCCCTGCCCGCCCGGCTCGGGCTCCCCCGGGCCGGGCGGCGTCCCCGGGCCGCCCGCGGCTCCCGCAGCACCGCCAGGGTGCTCCTGAGCGGCGTCCGCGCCCTGCTGCGGGCCGGCCGCCGTGCCCGTGCCCAGCGGTGTGACGACGGTGGTCCCGGTGCGGGGCGACTGCTCGGCGCCGAACCGCTCGCGCTCCACCTCCGCGGTGTCCGTCTCCGCGGCCGGCAGCCGCAGCATCCGCTCGGCATCCTCGGCCGACAGCCGCTGCTGCGGGTCCCTGACGAGCAGTCCGGCGATGAGGTCGGCGAGCACCCCGGCCTTGCCCGGCGGTTCGAGCGGCTCCTCGGCGATGGCGTACGCGGTCTCGATCGCGGTGGGGCGGCGGAACGGCGAGATGCCCTCGACCGCCTGGTACAGGGTCGCGCCCAGCGCCCACAGGTCCGACTCGGGCCCGGGCAGGACGCCGCGTATCCGCTCCGGACTCAGGAAGTCGATGGAGCCGATGAGTTCGCCGGTGCGGGTGAGGGTCGAGGTGCCGGACGCCTGGGCGATGCCGAAGTCGGTGAGGACGATCCGGGAGTCCTCGCCGAGCAGCACGTTGCCGGGCTTCACGTCGCGGTGCAGCACCCCGGCGCGGTGGGCGGCGCGCAGCGCGGCGACCATGCCGCGGCCCACCCGGGCGGCCTCGGCCGGCTCCAACGGGCCCTGCGCCTTGAGCCGTTCGCCCAGGGTGACCGAGGGGACGTACTCCATCACTATCGACGGCAGCCCGGCGTCGTCGACCACGTCGTGCACGACCACCACGTTGGGATGGCTGATCCGCGCGGCGGCCCGGGCCTCGCGTCTGGTGCGCTCGAAGAGGGTGGCCATCTCCTCGTCGTCCATGTGCGGTTGCGGCGGGTGCAGCTTCTTCACCGCGACCCGCCGGCCGAGGAGTTCGTCCTCGGCCAGCCACACCGTGCCCATCCCACCCCGGCCGATGCGTTCGAGCAGCCGGTAGCGGCCCGCGACGAGCCGCCCTTCGTCGCCGTGTCCGGCCCCATTCATGTCGTGCCCTTCCGGTCCCCCGCGGGCGCCTCCCGTCTTGCGCCCAGGCGAACTTGGCGCCTAGAGAGGCACGATATCGGGCGCGCCCAACCGAGCGGCGTCCGCGGTCTGGTCATCGGGCTGGAGCTGCGACTCGCGCTCGGCCTCGACCCGCTTCTCGTAGTACTCGACTTCCTTGTCGATCTGCGCCTGGTCCCAGCCCAGCACGGGTGCCATCAACTCCGCGGCGGGGCGCGCGCTTCCGGTGCCGCGGTCGAAGGTCTCGATCGAGATACGCGTTCTGCGGGTCAGCACGTCCTCCAGGTGACGGGCACCCTCGCTCTGGGCCGCGTAGACGATCTCGGCGCGCAGGTAGTCGTCGGCGGCGGGCAGCGGTTCGCCGAGCGAGGGGTCCTCGTCGATCAGCGCCAGCACCTCCTCGGCGAGCGTGCCGTACCGGTTGAGCAGGTGCTCCACCCGGGCGACGTGCACGCCGGTACGGGCGGCGGTGCGGGCCCGGCCGTTCCACAGCGCCTGGTAGCCCTCGGCGCCGAGCAGCGGCACCTCCTCGGTGCAGCAGCCGGCCACCTTGCGGTCCAGGCCGTGCACGGCCTCGTCCACCGCGTCCTTGGCCATCACCCGGTAGGTGGTGTACTTGCCGCCGGCCACCACCACCAGGCCCGGCAGCGGGTGGGCGACGGTGTGCTCGCGGGACAGCTTGCTGGTCGCGTCGGACTCGCCGGCCAGCAGCGGCCGCAGGCCCGCGTACACGCCCTGGACGTCGTCCCTGGTCAGCGGGGTGGCGAGCACCGAGTTGACGTGTTCGAGCAGGTAGTCGATGTCGGCGCTGGACGCGGCCGGGTGCGACTTGTCCAGGTCCCAGTCGGTGTCGGTGGTGCCCACGATCCAGTGCCGGCCCCACGGGATGACGAAGAGCACGCTCTTCTCGGTCCGCAGGATCAGCCCGGTGCTGGAGTGGATGCGGTCCTTCGGCACGACCAGGTGGATGCCCTTGGAGGCGCGGACGTGGAACTGGCCGCGCTCGCCGATCAGGGCCTGCGTGTCGTCGGTGAACACCCCGGTCGCGTTGACCACCTGACGGGCCCTGACCTCGTACTCGCCGCCGGCCTCCAGGTCCTCGACCCGGGCGCCGACCACCCGCTCGCCCTCGCGCAGGAACCCGACCACGCGGGCCTGGTTGGCCACCACCGCGCCGTACGACGCCGCGGTGCGCACCAGCGTCATCACCAGGCGGGCGTCGTCGACCTGGGCGTCGTAGTACTGCAGGGCGCCGACCAGGGCGTCCTTGCGCAGCGCGGGCGCGATCCGCAGCGCGTGCTTGCGGCTGAGGTGGCGGTGGACGGGCAGGCCGCGGCCGTGCCCGGAGGAGATCGACATCGCGTCGTAGAGCGCCACGCCGGAGCCCGCGTAGAGCCGCTCCCAGCCCTTGTGCTGGAGCGGGTAGAGGAACGGCACCGGCCTGACCAGGTGCGGGGCCAGCCGTTCCAGCAGCAGGCCGCGCTCCTTCAGCGCCTCTCTGACCAGGGCGAAGTCCAGCATCTCCAGATAGCGCAGGCCGCCGTGGATGAGCTTGCTCGACCGGCTCGACGTGCCGGACGCCCAGTCGCGGGCCTCGACCAGGCCCACCGACAGGCCGCGGGTGGCGGCGTCCAGCGCGGTGCCCGCGCCGACCACGCCGCCGCCCACGACCAGGATGTCCAGTTCGTGCTCGGCCATCCGGGCGAGAGCCTGGGCCCTTTCCGCCGGGCCGAGTGATGTCGTACGCATCCGTGCCTCCGTGACTGCGTCGCTGCGGTGTCGCTCGGTGTCTCGGTGTCGCTCGCTGTCGCGCGGTGTCGCGCTGCCGCCTGCCGATCGGTGCCGTGGCGTCGCCGCCACAGCGTGTTCCGCGGCTGGTGGCGCGGTCGGACCGGGCCGCCGCGTACCTACCCGCTCCCTCTCGATAGTGACCGCACCCGCGCCGACCGGCCAGCGCTGCCCGGCGCGCCGTGTGGTCATATCAGTGATTTGTCTGGTTAGCCTGTTTTAAAACCATCTGTGAGCCTCTTTGTGTGTCTCACCGAGGGTCGGCTCCAGGGAGAGGACCCGCAACGATGCCCGCAGACCTCGCCGTACTCGGACTGGGCCATACCGGTCTCCCCCTCGCGCAGGCGGCCACCGCCGCCGGTATCGGCACCATCGGCTACGACCCCGATCCGGCCGTCGTGGCCGACATCAACGCCGGCCGGGTGCCGCCGGGCACCCTGGCCGCGGCCGAACTGCGCCGGATGCTGGCCGGCGGCTTCCGCGCGACCAGCGACCCCGCGGTGCTCGGCCGGGTCAGAACCGCTGTGATCTGCGCTCCTACCCCGCTCGGCGAGGACCACGCGCTGGACCTGACCGCGGTCGCCGCCGCCGCCCGCGCGCTCGCCGGGCACCTGCGCCCGCACACCACCGTCGTCCTGGAGTCGGCGGTGCACCCGGGCACCACCGAGGAGTACCTGCGGCCGCTGATCGAGGCCGGCGGGCTGCGGGCCGGCCGCGACTTCCACCTCGCCTACTCCCCCGGCCGGCTCGACCCCGGCAACCGCGACTTCCCGCTCTCCCACATCCCCAAGGTGGTCGGCGGCCTCACCCCCGCCTGCACCGAGGCGGCGGCCGCCTTCTACAGCCGGCTGAGCGAGCGGGTGGTACGCGCCCGCGGCCCGCGCGAGGCCGAGGCGGTCAAGCTGCTGGAGACCAACTACCGGCACGTCAACATCGCCTTCGCCAACGAGATGGCGGTCTACTGCCACGACCTCGGCGTCGACCTGTGGGACGTGATCCGCTGCGCGGAGACCAAGCCGTTCGGCTTCCAGGCGTTCCGCCCGGGCCCCGGCGTCGGCGGCCACGCGGTGCCCCTCGACCCCAACGCGGCACCGCACTTCGCCACCGGCACCGGCGGCGGCACCGGCCGCCCGCGCACCCCCGGCCACCCGCTGCGCATGGTCGAACTCGCCCAGGAGGTCAACGGCCGCATGCCGCGCTACGTGGTGCAGCGCGCCGCGGCCCTGCTCAACGAGCACGGCAAGTCACTGCGCGGCGCCCGGGTGCTGCTGCTCGGTGTCACCTACAAGGCGGACCTCGCCGACCAGGAGGGCGCGCCGGCCCGGGAGATCGGCACCCGGCTGATGGAACTGGGCGCCCAACTCTGCTACCACGACCCGTACGTGCCGCAGTGGCGCGTTCTCGACCATCCGGTGCCGCGCGCCGACTCGCTGTGGGAGGCCGCCGCCGACGCCGACCTGACGCTGCTGCTCCAGCACCACCGCACCTACGACCTCCAGGGGCTGGCGGTCAAGGCCCAACTCCTGCTGGACACCAGGGGCGCGACCCCCGCGGGAGCGGCGGCCCGGCTGTAGGCCGCGGGCCCGGGACGGGACAACAGGGTCCCGTGGGGCGGAGGTTGCGCACACTTGTCGTGGTCCTGTAACGAGCAGATGAAGCATCTTGTCCGATTGTCATCCCCCCCTGCTAGATTTCGGCGTCACTGTTTCGCACCTGCGCAACCTTGTGCGATACCCGCTTCCGTCCCCGGGGGAACCTTTCGTGAGCGCCAACTTCCCACCTCCGCAACAGCCGTCCGGCCAGAACCCGTTCGCCCCGAAGCCGCCCGGCAGCCCCTACGGCCAGCCGCCGGCCGGGAGCCCGTACGGCCAGCCGCAGAACCAGCCGCAGAACCCGTACGGCGCTCCGCAGGCCGCACCCGCCTTCAACCCGAACGCCTACCCGCCGCCGGCGGTCGCCCAGCACCGCGACAACGTGGGCCTGGGCATCGTGGCCGGCGTCGTGGTCGCCATCGTCGCGGCGCTCGCCTACGGCGGGCTGCTGCGCGCCATGGCCAAGAGCGACGGCACCACGGTCGAGTTCCGCTACGCGGCGCTCGCGGTCGGCGCGCTGATCGGCGTCGCGATGGGCAAGGTCGGCGGCCGCAACCTCGCGCTGCCGTTCGTGGCGATCGTGCTCGCGCTGCTCTCGGTGATGTTCGGCGAGATCTTCGGCGGCGCGCTGGTCATCAGCCACTACATCAGCCAGCAGGGCGGGGACCTCTCCGTCAGCCAGCTGCTCTTCCACCACTTCGGCACCCTCTTCAAGGCGTGGAAGTCGGACTTCGGCGCGATGCGGGTCTTCTTCCTGATCTTCGCCGCGCTCGCCGCCTTCGGCCTGGCCAAGCGGATGGGCGAAAGCTGAGCCGCCACCACCGCATGACGAAGGGGCCCGTACCGCGCGGACGCGGTACGGGCCCCTTCGTGTGCTCCCGGTCGGGGGCTCCGGCTCCGGTGCTCCGGCTCCGGCGCTCCGGTTCCGGTGCTCCCGGCCTCAGCGGTGGTGGGTCGGCGACACGGTGACCTCGACGCGCTGGAACTCCTTCAGGTCCGAGTAGCCGGTGGTGGCCATCGAGCGGCGCAGGGCGCCGAAGAAGTTCATCGAGCCGTCAGGGGCGTGCGACGGGCCGAGCAGGATGTCCTGGGTGGTCCCGGCGGTGCCGAGGTTCATCCGCTTGCCGCGCGGCAGTTCGGTGTTGACCGCCTCCATGCCCCAGTGGAAGCCGCGGCCGGGCGCGTCGGTGGCACGGGCCAGCGGGGAGCCCATCATCACCGCGTCCGCGCCGCATGCGATCGCCTTGGGCAGGTCGCCGCTCGCGCCGAAGCCGCCGTCCGCGATGACGTGTACGTACCGGCCGCCGGACTCGTCCATGTAGTCCCGGCGGGCCGCCGAGACGTCCGCGACGGCGGTCGCCATCGGCACCTGGATGCCCAGCACGTTCCGCGTGGTGTGCGCGGCCCCGCCGCCGAAGCCGACCAGCACGCCCGCGGCCCCGGTCCGCATCAGGTGCAGCGCCGCGGTGTACGTGGCGCAGCCGCCGACGATCACCGGCACGTCCAGCTCGTAGATGAACTGCTTCAGGTTCAGCGGCTCGTGCGACCCGCTGACGTGCTCGGCCGACACCGTGGTGCCGCGGATCACGAACAGGTCGACGCCCGCGTCCACCACGGCCTTGGAGAACTGCGCCGTACGCTGCGGCGACAGCGCCGCCGCCGTGGTCACCCCGGCGTCGCGCACCTCCTTGATCCGCTGGCCGATCAGCTCCTCGCGGATCGGCGCCGCGTAGATCTCCTGGAGCCGCGCGGTGGCCCGGGAGTCGTCGACCTCGGCGATCTCCGCGAGCAGCGGCTCCGGGTCCTCGTACCGCGTCCACAGCCCTTCCAGGTTCAGCACCCCGAGGCCGCCCAGGTTGCCGATCCGGATCGCCGTCTCGGGGGAGACCACCGAGTCCATCGGCGCGGCCAGGAACGGCAGCTCGAACCGGTAGGCGTCGATCTGCCACGCGATCGAGACCTCCTTGGGGTCCCGGGTCCGCCGGCTGGGCACCACGGCGATGTCGTCGAACGCATACGCCCTGCGGCCCCGCTTGCCCCGCCCGATCTCGATCTCAGTCACGTCCTACGCCTCTCTGTACGTCCTGCGCAGCCCAGTATGACGGGTCCCCCCGGGTGGGTTGCCTGCCCCGGAAGCAGCCGCAGTGATCCAGGGGCGCGGGGAACTGCGCGACAAGCCGCCCGCGGACCGCAAGGTCCGGGCAGATCGGCAAGCAGGCGACCCGGGCGGTCCCGTCCGGGTTCAGCCGTGGTAGTTGGGGGCCTCGACGGTCATCTGGATGTCGTGCGGGTGGGACTCCTTGAGCCCCGCGGCCGTGATGCGGACGAACTTCCCCTTGGACTCCATCTCGGCGATGCCCGCCGCGCCGACGTACCCCATGGTCTGCCGCAGCCCGCCGACCAGTTGGTGGAGGACCGCCGAGAGGGGACCGCGGTAGGCGACCTGCCCCTCGACACCCTCGGGAACGAGCTTGTCGTCGGAGGAGACGTCGGCCTGGAAGTAACGGTCCTTGGAGTACGACCGGGCCTGCCCGCGCGACTGCATCGCGCCGAGCGAGCCCATCCCGCGGTAGGACTTGAACTGCTTGCCGTTGATGAACAGCAGCTCCCCGGGCGACTCCTCGCACCCGGCCAGCAGGCTGCCGAGCATGACGCTGCTCGCGCCCGCGGCCAGCGCCTTGCCGATGTCGCCGCTGTACTGCAGGCCGCCGTCGCCGATCACCGGGACACCGGCGTCGATGCAGACCTGCGCCGCCTCGTAGATCGCCGTGACCTGGGGCACACCGATGCCGGCGACCACCCGGGTGGTGCAGATCGAGCCGGGGCCGACACCGACCTTGACACCGTCGACGCCCGCGTCGAGCAGCGCCTTGGCGCCGTCGCGGGTGGCGATGTTGCCGCCGACCACGTCGACCTGGACGCTGGACTTGATCTTCGCCATCCAGTCCAGCGCGTTGCTGTTGTGGCCGTGGGAGGTGTCGACCACCAGGAAGTCGACGCCGGCGGCGGCCAGTGCCTGGGCCCGGTCGAGCGCCTCGGGGCTGGCGCCGACGGCCGCGCCGACCAGCAGCCGGCCCTCGGCGTCCTTGGCGGCGTGCGGATACTGCTCGGCCTTGACGAAGTCCTTGACGGTGATCAGGCCCTTGAGCCGGCCCTCGTCGTCGACCAGCGGCAGCTTCTCGATCTTGTGCCGGCGCAGCAGCGCCATCGCGTCGGTGCCGGAGATGCCGACCTTGCCGGTGACCAGCGGCATCGGGGTCATGACCTCGCGGACCTGGCGGTTGCGGTCGGACTCGAAGGCCATGTCGCGGTTGGTGACGATGCCGAGCAGCCGCCCGGCCTCGTCGGTGACCGGCACGCCGCTGATCCGGAACCGGCCGCACAGCGCGTCGGCCTCGCCGAGGGTGGCGTCGGGCCGGACCGTGATCGGGTCGGTGACCATGCCGGACTCGGAGCGCTTGACCAGGTCGACCTGGCTGACCTGGTCCTCGACCGAGAGGTTGCGGTGCAGCACGCCGACGCCGCCCTGGCGGGCCATCGCGATCGCCATCCGCGCCTCGGTGACCTTGTCCATCGCGGCGGAGAGCAGCGGGATGTTCACCCGGACGTTCCGCGAGATCAGGGAGGAGGTGTCCACCTGGTGCGGCAGCACCGAGGACGCCCCCGGGAGCAGCAGCACATCGTCGTAGGTGAGCCCGAGCGTGGCGAACTTCTCGGCTACTCCGTCGGCGTTCAGCGACATGACACCTTCCCGAATGGTCTTGCCCGGCGAGTTGTTCAATGGTAGTGGCTTTGCCGCTATTCCCCTGACCGCCCGGAGCCGCCCGGTCTGTCGGCTTCGCCACCCCCGCGCGTCGCCCGCACCGCCCGGGGACGCGGGCGCCCCGGCCCCGGAACGGCGGCTCCCCGCGAACAGCCGCCCGCGGACGGCCGCCCCGGAACGCGTGACCGGCAACGAGCGCCCCCGGAACGCGTGAGCGGGAACGACCGACCGGGAACTCACCCCGGAACGACTCAACCCGAACGACCCTCCCGGACCGCCGGTCGACCCCGGAACCGCCGAACCCGCCGAACCGCTGTACCCGGAACGGCTACGCGCTCAGGCCCGACGCGTCCGTCTCGGCCGACACCGCGCCGGACTCCTCCGCGATCGCCCGCAGCCGGCTGAGCGCGCGGTGCTGGGCGACCCGGACGGCACCCGGCGACATGCCCAGCACCTGCCCGGTCTCCTCCGCGCTCAGGCCCACCGCGACCCGCAGCAGCACCAGCTCGCGCAGGTGGTCGGGGAGGCGGGCGAGCAGCTTGCGGGCCCACGCCGCGTCGCTGTTGAGCAGCGCGCGCTCCTCGGGCCCGAGCGAGTCGTCCGGCTTCTCCGGCATCTCGTCGGACGGCACCGCGGCGCCGGGACCGCGCATCGCGGCCCGCTGGAGGTCGGCGATCTTGTGCGCGGCGATCGATACGACGAACGCCTCGAACGGGCGGCCGAGGTCGCGGTAGCGGGGCAGCGCGCACAGCACCGCGAGGCAGACCTCCTGGGCGAGGTCGTCCACGAAGTGCCGCGCGTCACCGGGCAGACGGGACAGCCTGGTCCGGCAGTAGCGCTCGGCGAGGGGGTGAACGGCGGCGAGCAGGTCGTGGGTGGCCCGCTGATCCCCGTCGACCGCGCGACGAACGAGGGCACCGATGGCCGGGGGGTCGTCGTCACGCATCCCCCCATGGTGCCTCGCCACCGGACGATTCGCCGCATCGCGGCCGTACTTCTGCACCGAAGCGTTATGCGGTCCGCCCGGCACGGCACCCGACGGAGCCCCCGGCCCGGCCTCCGGGACGGAGTCGCCCGCGGCATCGGACCCGGTCGCGACGCCAGTTGCGACGCCCGTTCCGGCCCCGGTTCCGGCCCCTGCCGGGGACCCGGTTCCGGACCGCGCCGCGGACGGCGCCCCGGACGAAGTGCCGCGCGCGGCAACGGACGACCGCGCGCCTGGCACGGCGCCCGGCACCGCCGGAGCAGCCGAGGCTGCCGAAGCCGCGGAAGCCGCACCGGAAGGCGCGCTCCGCACGGCGTCAGGCCCGCCGTTCACACCGGGAGCGGGCACGGACGGCCGCGCTCGCGCGCCCGCCGCCGTCATCTCCGCCATACCCGGCCCCCACCGATCCCCGAGGAAGTCCATACGTCAAGCATGCGTCCTCCCCCGGGAAACCGAGGACCCGCCGGTGACTTCCCGGCGTTCCCGCGGCAGTTCCACGGGAGTTCGCCGAGGTCGGCCGGGGGTCCGGGCGACCGAATGGACCCGCCGACACCCACCGGGACACGGCCCTAACGGACCAGGCCCCAGCGGAAGCCGAGGGCGACCGCGTGCGCCCGGTCGGAGGCACCGAGCTTCTTGAACAGCCGCCGGGCGTGCGTCTTGACGGTGTCCTCGGACAGGAACAGCTCGCGGCCGATCTCCGCGTTGGAGCGGCCGTGGCTCATCCCTTCGAGCACCTGGATCTCGCGGGCGGTCAGGGTGGGCGCGGCGCCCATCTCGGCCGAGCGCAGCCGGCGCGGGGCGAGCCGCCAGGTCGGGTCGGCGAGCGCCTGGGTGACGGTGGCCCGCAGTTCGGCGCGCGAGGCGTCCTTGTGCAGGTAGCCGCGGGCGCCGGCCGCCACGGCGAGCGCCACCCCGTCCAGGTCCTCGGCGACGGTGAGCATGATGATGCGGGCGCCGGGGTCGGCGGACAGCAGCCGCCGTACCGTCTCCACGCCGCCGAGGCCGGGCATGCGGACATCCATCAGGATGAGGTCCGAGCGGTCGGCACCCCAGCGGCGGAGGACTTCCTCGCCGTTGGCCGCGGTGGTAACGCGCTCGACGCCGGGCACGGTGGCCACCGCGCGGCGCAGGGCCTCTCGGGCGAGCGGGGAGTCGTCGCAGACGAGGACGGAAGTCATGACCGCCCTCCGCAGCTGAACCGCGTCACTTGTGCCTCCAGGCTGTACGAAGTACGAATCTTCACCGTTGGGGCTGACGGCTCGGGCAAGTGCCCGAATCACGTGATCCCGCCAACCGCTTCCGCCACACTCAACGACCCTCACCCGAAAGAGTTACGACGTCGGATCGCAGTCGTGTGCACTCTACGTGATCATGCGTGTACGGATCGACCATGTCGCAGGTCAGATGGGCGAGGCGGCCGTGATTTCCGAGGTGACGGGCGGCCTGGTTCAGCCGCGCGAGGGGTGACGCGCCACCCGCGCGGCGCAGCGATCGGGTTCGCGAATTCTGCCAAACGGGTCTTATGCCGGAATTTGCACTGTTTGGCGGCTCTTTTCTGGTGCGTGGGGTAATCGCCGCTAGATTGGCGATGAGTCATATTTACATCTACTACGACAGTAGATGTACGGTCGGACGTACGGCTGAGCGAAGCCGACCTCCCAGGCCGTCACCCACGCTTCGAGGGGATGAGCAATGGCAGACTTCTCCCGCCTTCCCGGCCCGAACGCGGACCTATGGGACTGGCAGCTCGTCGCCGCCTGCCGCGGCGTCGACAGCTCGCTGTTCTTCCACCCCGAGGGCGAGCGCGGCGCTGCCCGCAGCGCGCGCGAGGCCGCCGCCAAGGAGGTGTGCATGCGCTGCCCGGTCCGCGCGGAGTGCGCCACCCACGCACTGGCCGTACGCGAGCCGTACGGAGTGTGGGGCGGGCTCACCGAGGACGAGCGCGAGGCCATGATGGGCCGCTCGCGCCACCGCGCCAACGACCGGGACGACGACGAACGCGAGCGCGAACGTGAGCGGGACCGCGAGCGCAAGCGGTACGAGCGCTACGCCGACGCGGACCTGGAGGAGGCCGACGCCGCCGAAGCCGCGGCGGACGCCGACGAGGACGGCCCGCACGCCGGCCACGACGCCCACGACGACTACGACCCGTACGACGGCGAGCCCGACCTCGGCATGGAGCCCGACCGCGACACCGAAGCGGTGCGCATCTACTGACCGCGGGATACCGCGACCGTTCCGAAGAATCGATTTTTCAGACGGGGTCCCCACGGGCCCCGCCGGGGGGTGTCGGGGGGCTCGGTCATCGGAGGGGGGTCATCGGGGGACTCGGGAACGAAGCGCCGCCCGGCTCAGCCGGGTGAGCATCATGTCCACCGCCGGTACGTGGGCGAGGTCGGGGAGGGTGAGCGCCACGACCTCGCGCTCCACCGCGGGGGCCATCTCCAGCACGGCCACCCCGTCGGTCCGCACCGCCGCGAGGGCGAGTTCGGGCAGCACGGCCACGCCCAGACCGGCGGCGACCAGGCCGACCACCGCCGGGTAGTCGTCGGTCGCGAAGTCGATCCGGGGGGTGAAGCCGACCCGCTCACAGACCTCGACCAGGTGCCGGCGGCAGCGCGGGCAGCCGGCGATCCACTGCTCGGCGGCCAGCTCCGCGTACGGCACGGGCGCCCCGCCCGCGCGGGAGCCGTGCGGGCCCGCGGCGGCACGCGTGTCGGCCACCGCCGCTGTCGGCGCCCCGCTCTCCGTCCCGGCTCCCGGCTCCGCCCCCGTCTGCGTTCCCGCCTTCGCCAGCCGGTGGCCCTCGGGGACGAGGCCGACCAGGCGGTCGGTGAACAGGGGGCGCACCACCAGGTCCGACCAGGACTCCTCGGCCGGGGTCGGCAGGTCCACGTACCGGAAGGCGAGCGTGATGTCGCAGTCGCCGGCCCGCAGCATCTCCACCGACCGGGGCGGCTCCGCCTCGACCAGCGAGACGCGGGTGTCCGGATGGCGGGCACGCAGATCGGCCACCGCGGTCGGCACGAGCGTGGAACTGCCCGAGGGGAAGGAGGCGAGCCGGACCCGTCCGGCCCGCAGCCCGGCGATCGCCGCGACCTCCTCCTCGGCCGCGGTCAGCCCGGCGAGGATGCCCGCCGCATGCCGCACCAGCACCTCGCCGGCCTCCGTCAGCCGCATCTCGCGGGCACCGCGGACCAGCAGCGGGGTGCCCGCCGCGCCCTCCAGCGCCTTCATCTGCTGGCTCACCGCCGGCTGGGTACAGCCCAGTTCGCGGGCCGCGGCGGAGAAGGAACCGGTACGGGCCACCGCGCGCAGCACTCGTAGATGTCGTGCCTCGATCACCCCACAACCATAAGCGGAGCTTGGATGTACACGACAGACATCGTTGATGGACTTTGGGACGAGGAGCCGTCAGGCTCAGGAGTCATGGACACCGACGCCTCCCGCTTCCAGGAAATCGTCAGCTCCGAGTACGCGGGCATCGCGCCCGGGTACCTCAACACGGCCAGCCACGGGCTGGCGCCGGCCCGTACCGCCGCCGCGCTGCGGTCCGCCGTCGACGCGTGGGCGGCCGGCCGGCCCGACCTCGACGGATACGAAGCCGCGGTGGCCGCCGCGCGGGCCGCGTACGCCGGGCTGGTCGGCGTCGCCGTCGAGCGGGTGGCGCTGGCCAGTACCGTCGCCGAGGCGGTCGGCCTGATCGCCGCCGCGCTGCCCGCCGGGGCGGAGGTGGTCGCCTTCGAGGGGGACTTCAGCTCGCTGGTCCAGCCCTTCGCGGCCCGCGCGGACCTGAAGCTGCGGCTGGTGCCGCTGGAGGGGATCGCCGACGCGGTCCGGCCCTCCACCGCGCTGGTCGCGGTCAGCGGTGCGCAGTCCGCGGACGGCCGGGTGGCCGACCTCCCGGCGATCCGCTCGGCCGCCGCGGCGGCCGGGGCCCGCGTCCTCATCGACGGCACCCAGTCGGTGGGGTGGCTGCCGCTGTGCGCCGACGACTACGACTTCGTGGTGGCCCACGGCTACAAGTGGCTGGTGAGCCCGCACGGAGCCTGCTTCCTCACGGTGCGGGAAGGGGCGGAGCACGCCCTGTCCGCCGGCTCCGCCGGGTGGTACGCCGCGGCGGACCGGTGGGCGAACTGCTACGGCCCGATCGAGCGGTTCGCGGCCGCCGCGCACGCCTTCGACTCCCGCCCGGCGTATCTGCCGTTCGTCGGTGCCGCCGCGTCCCTCTCGCTCCTCGCCGAGCTGGGCGTGGACGCCGTCCGTGCCCACGACCTCGCGCTCGCGGCACGCCTGCGCGAAGGGTTCGCCGCGCTCGGGTATCCCGCGGTGCCGGGGGACTCGGCGATCGTCTCGGTGCCGGGGGCGCCCTCCTCCTACCCGAGCCGCCTTTCCGCCGCCGGCATCCGTTTCTCCGCGCCCCTCGGCGCCATCCGTCTGGCGGTCCACCTCCACAACACGTCAGCCGACGTGGAGCGGGTCCTGAACGCCCTTGCTCCCTGAGGGACCCCTGACCCCCCGGGGTGCCTCGTGCTGTCGGCTCCGGGACCACCTCCCGGTGGCCGGTTGCGCGGACATGCCCGGGTCCCCCGGGGCAAGCACGCGGCGAGCCGCAGTTGCTCAGGGGCGCGTGGGGGCACCTCCCAGGCGGAGCTCCGGGGGAGAACGGCGCGCACAACCACCCACCGGCCGCGAGGTCCCGGACGGGGAAAAAGGGGCAGCCCGGGGGGACAGGGGCCCCCTAGAGTGCGGGGATGGACATGGGGCAGCTGCGGAAGACGTTTGACGGCCAGATCCGGCGGGGGGCGGGACCGGTGACGGCGGAGGGGGTCGTGCGCCTGGTCGAGGGCGACGGCCCGAACGGGTGGGCCGGAGTCGTGTGGTCGGGGTTCACCGCGGAGGAGGGCGCGAAGGCGGACCGGGCGATCGCCGCGCAGCGGACATGGCTGCGCTCCCCCGAAGGCAAGGGCCGCGAGTTCGAGTGGAAGCTGTACTCGTACGACCTGCCCGCGGACCTCCCCGAGCGGCTGACCGCCGCGGGGTTCGTCGCCGAACCCCCGGAGACCCTGATGGTCGCGGAGATCGCGGCGCTGCCGACGGACACCCCGGTGCCGGAGGGGGTCCGGCTGGAGCCGGTGACGGACGCGGCGGGCGTGCACCTGATCGCGGACGTGCACGACCAGGCGTTCGGCACGGAATCCGCCCGCCTGAGGGAGCGGCTGCTGGCCGAAGTCGGCGGTCCCGACGTGGAGATGACCGTGGCGATGGCGGGCGAGCGGCCGGTGTGCGGCGCCCGGATGGAGTTCCACCCGGGCACGGAGTTCGCGAGCCTGTGGGGCGGCGGCACCGTCGAGGAGTGGCGTGGCCGCGGCATCTACCGCGCGCTGGTCGCGCACCGCGCCCGTATCGCCGCCGCGCGCGGCTGCCGCTACCTCCAGGTGGACGCCTCGGACCAGAGCCGGCCGATCCTGGAGCGGCTGGGCTTCGCCGCGCTGGCCGTCACCACGCCGTACATCCTCGCGGCGGACTGACGAAGGGGCGGCGGACGATGGACCGGAAGGTGCTGACCGTCAACATCGGTCGGCCGCAGCCGAATCAGTGGAAGCAGCTGCCCGCGACCGGCATCGACAAGCGGCCGGTGCCCGGTCCGGTGGCCGTGGCGGCGCCTGGTCCGAAGGGAACCGGCGCGGTCGGGCTCGCGGGTGACCGGGTGTACGACGTGAAGCACCACGGCGGCGACGACCAGGCCGTGTACGCGTACGCCCGGGAGGATCTGGACCGCTGGCAGCAGGAGTTGGGCCGGGAGCTGCCCAACGGCTCCTTCGGGGAGAACCTGACCACGGCCGGGATCGATGTCAACGCGGCGCTGATCGGGGAGCGTTGGCGGATCGGCTCCGCGCTGCTGGAGGTGTCCTGCCCGCGCATCCCGTGTGCGACCTTCGCCGGATGGCTGGCGGAGGGCGGGTGGACCCGGCGGTTCGTGCGGGCCGCCCGGCCGGGACCGTATCTGCGGGTGATCGAGGCGGGCGAGGTCGGCGCGGGCGACGCGGTGGACGTGGTGGACCGGCCGGCGCACGAGGTGACCGTGGCGGTGGCGTTCCGCGCGGTGACCAGCGAGCCCGAACTGCTGCCGCTGCTGGTCGACCTGGCCGCCTTCCCGGCCGCGGACCGGGCGCAGATCCGGCGGCGGCTGGACCGCTGACCGCGGCGGGGCGCCAGGCGCGGCCCGGCCCTTCTAGGGTGGCGGTATGACGACTTCTCTGGTGAC
Source organism: Streptomyces sp. NPDC087270 (assembly GCF_044744625.1). Classification (NCBI taxonomy): domain Bacteria; kingdom Bacillati; phylum Actinomycetota; class Actinomycetes; order Kitasatosporales; family Streptomycetaceae; genus Streptomyces; species Streptomyces sp. NPDC087270. The sequence continues at coordinate 267,268 of NZ_JBIUYR010000010.1, read as the reverse complement.
CGGGGCGACCGCGGGCCTCGGCGCGGCCTTCGCCCGCCGGCTCGCCGCCGACGATCACGCCCTGGTGCTGGTCGCCCGGAACGCCGACCGGCTCGCCCGGTTCGCGGCGGACCTGCGCGAGCGGCACGGCGTCGAGGTGGAGGTGCTGGCCGCCGACCTCGCGACGGACACCGGGATCGAGGCGGTCGAGGCGCGGCTGCGCGACTCCGCCCGGCCGGTGGACGTGCTGGTGAACAACGCCGGGTTCGGCCACGGCGGCACCTTCCTCGACGTGCCCGTCGAGGACGAGGTGCGGATGATCAAGGTGCACTGCGAGGCGGTGCTGCGGCTGACCACGGCCGCGGTGGAGGGGATGCGGGAGCGACGGCGCGGCTTCGTGGTGAACGTCGCCTCGGTCGCGGCCTACGTGCCGCGCGGCACGTACGGCGCGAGCAAGGCGTGGGTGGTGCGGTTCACCGAAGGGCTGTCGCACGAACTGCGCGGCTCGGGGGTGCGCTTCCTCGCCCTGTGCCCGGGGTTCGTGCGCACCGAGTTCCACGCCCGGGCCGGCATGGACGCCTCCCGGCTGCCGTCGTGGGCCTGGCTCGACGCGGACGCGGTCGTCGCCACCGCCCTGCGCGACCTGGCCAGGGGCCGCACGATCAGCGTGCCGTCGGCCCGCTACAAGGTGGCGGTCTCGCTCGCCCGCCATGTGCCGCCGGCCCTCTTCGGCGCGGCCTCCAGCCGGACCGGCCGGTTCGACCCGAAGGGCTGACCGCGCGGCGAGGGCCGGCCACCGCGGGAACCCATCCGCGGGAACGACCGGGGCCCGCCACTCCGTGAACGGGGTGGCGGGCCCTCGGGGCCTCAAGGGGCCTCGGACGCGGGTGTGCGTCAGTGGCTGTGGCCGTGACCGCCGGCAGCGGCCTCCGGCTCCTCTTCCTTCTTCTCGACGACCAGGGTCTCGGTCGTGAGCAGCAGGGAGGCGATGGACGCCGCGTTCTCCAGGGCGGAGCGGGTGACCTTCACCGGGTCGATGACGCCGGCCTTGACCAGGTCGCCGTACTCGCCGGTGGCGGCGTTGAAGCCGTGGCCCTTGTCGAGCTCGGCGACCTTGGAGGTGATGACGTAGCCCTCCAGGCCGGCGTTCTCGGCGATCCAGCGCAGCGGCTCGACCGCGGCGCGGCGCACGACGGCGACACCGGTGGCCTCGTCGCCGGACTTGCCCAGGTTGTCGCCGAGCACCTTGACCGCGTGCACGAGCGCGGAGCCACCGCCGGAGACGATGCCCTCCTCGACGGCCGCGCGGGTCGCGGAGATCGCGTCCTCCAGGCGGTGCTTCTTCTCCTTCAGCTCGACCTCGGTGGCCGCGCCGACCTTGATCACGCAGACGCCGCCGGCCAGCTTCGCGAGGCGCTCCTGGAGCTTCTCGCGGTCCCAGTCGGAGTCGGTGGTGGTGATCTCGGCCTTGATCTGGCCGACCCGGCCCTCGATCTCGGCCTTGTCGCCGGCACCGTCGACGATGGTGGTCTCGTCCTTGGTGACGGTGACCCGGCGGGCGGAGCCCAGCAGGTCGAGACCGGCCTGGTCGAGCTTGAGGCCGACCTCCTCGGCGATGACGGTGGCGCCGGTCAGCGTGGCGATGTCGCCCAGCATGGCCTTGCGGCGGTCACCGAAGCCGGGGGCCTTGACCGCGACCGCGTTGAAGGTGCCGCGGATCTTGTTGACCACGAGGGTGGAGAGCGCCTCGCCCTCGACGTCCTCGGCGATGATCAGCAGCGGCTTGGAGGAGTTGGCCTGGATGACCTTCTCCAGCAGCGGCAGCAGGTCCTGGATCGAACCGATCTTGCCCTGGTGGATGAGGATATACGGGTCGTCGAGGACGGCCTCCATCCGCTCCTGGTCGGTGACGAAGTACGGCGACAGGTAGCCCTTGTCGAAGGCCATGCCCTCGGTGAAGTCCAGCTCGAGCCCGAAGGTGTTGGACTCCTCGACGGTGATGACACCGTCCTTGCCGACCTTGTCCATCGCCTCGGCGATCAGGTCGCCGACCTGCTTGTCCTGCGCGGACAGGGCGGCGACGGCGGCGATGTCCTCCTTGCCCTCGATCGCGCGGGCGGAGGAGAGCAGCTCGTCGGAGACCGCCTTGACGGCCGCGTCGATGCCCTTCTTCAGCGCGGCGGGGGAGGCGCCGGCGGCGACGTTGCGCAGGCCCTCGCGGACCAGCGCCTGCGCCAGCACGGTCGCGGTGGTGGTGCCGTCACCCGCGATGTCGTTGGTCTTGGTCGCCACCTCCTTGACGAGCTGGGCGCCCAGGTTCTCGTACGGGTCCTCGATCTCCACCTCGCGGGCGATGGTCACGCCGTCGTTGGTGATGGTCGGGGCGCCGAACTTCTTGTCGATCACGACGTTGCGGCCCTTGGGGCCGATGGTCACCTTCACGGTGTCGGCGAGCTTGTTGACACCGCGCTCAAGGGCGCGACGGGCGTCCTCGTCGAACTTAAGGATCTTGGCCATGCCTGCGAACTACCTCGTCTACTCGTATGTCGTCGTCAGTCAGTGAGGACGGTCAACGAAACCGCCCCGGCCCCGGCCGGAAGAGGGCGCGGAGAATCCGGGGCGGGATCACGGCTGGTGGTGAAGCCGGAAAATTACTTCTCGATGATCGCGAGAACGTCGCGGGCCGAGAGGACGAGGTACTCCTCGCCGTTGTACTTCACCTCGGTGCCGCCGTACTTGCTGTAGAGCACGACGTCGCCGACGGCGACGTCGAGCGGCAGCCGGTTGCCGTCCTCGAAGCGGCCCGGGCCCACGGCCAGGACGACGCCCTCCTGGGGCTTCTCCTTGGCGGTGTCCGGAATGACCAGGCCCGAGGCCGTGGTCTGCTCGGCGTCGAGCGGCTGGACCACGATGCGGTCCTCAAGCGGCTTGATGGCAACCTTGGTGCTGGCGGTCGTCACGATCCGACCTCCCCCTTCAAAGGGCTCACGGGAGTGTCTGTCTGGGTCGGCGACCTGGTAGGCCCGTCGTCGCGGGTGCCGGACCTGCCCGTCGCTGAGTTCTGGCACTCAGCGGTGCCGAGTGCCAGAACCGAGACTAGGACGCGCTTAGCACTCGGTCAAGCGGAGTGCCAGCGGCGCCGCACATACGGGTGTACCCGCGGCCCCGTCCAAGGGGCTTCGCCCGGGCGCGGACAATGGGCGGGTGAATCCCGAGGACTTCGACGCGCTGCTCACCCCCGAGGGGCAGGCCCTGCTCGCCGAGCTGCGTGAACTGGACCCCGCCGACGAACTGACGGCCGCCACCCGGCTGCGGCGCACCCACGACATCTCGCTGGTCTCCGCCGCCCTCGGGCAGAGCCGGCTGCGACAGCGCGCCGCGGCGAAGTTCGCGGCCGAGGACGCCGCGCGGATGTACTTCACGCCCGACGGCGTCGAGCAGGCGACCCGCGCGTCGGTCGCCGCGCACCGGGCGGAGCGCTTCCGCGCGCTGGGCGTACGTCGGCTGGCCGACCTGTGCGGCGGCATCGGCGGCGACGCGGTCGCGCTGGCCCGCGCCGGCATCGAGGTGCTGGCGGTGGACCGCGACCCGCTCACCTGCGCGGTGGCCCGGGCGAACGCCGACGCGCTGGGCCTGGCCGACCGGATCGAGGTGCGCTGCGCGGACGTCGCGGAGGTGGACACCGCCGGGTACGACGCGGTGTTCGTGGACCCGGCGCGCCGCTCGGGCCGGGGCCGCACGTTCGACCCGGAGGCGTACTCCCCGCCGCTGTCCTGGGCGCTGGCGGCGGCACGCACCGTCCCGCACGCCGCGGTGAAGGTGGCGCCGGGTATCCCGCACGAGGCGGTGCCCCAGGACGCGGAGGCGGAGTGGGTCTCGGACCGGGGCGAGGTGAAGGAGGCGGCGCTGTGGTTCGGCACCGCGCCCGGCACCGTACGCGCCACGCTGCTGCCGGGTGGGGCGGACCTCGCCGCGCGCGGCCTGCCGCCGGACCCGCCGGTGCGGCCGGTGGGGCGGTACCTGTACGAGCCGGACGGCGCGGTGATCCGCGCGCACCTGGTCGCCCTGGTGGCGGACGAGGTGGGCGGCGGGCTGATCGACCCGACCATCGCGTACGTGACCGGCGACGCGCCGCACCCGACGCCGTACGCGGCGGCGTACGAGATCCGGGACGCGCTGCCGTTCGGGCTCAAGCGGCTCAAGGCGCTGCTGCGGGAGCGCGAGGTGGGGCGGCTGACCGTGAAGAAGCGCGGATTCGCCATGGAACCCGAGGAGTTGAGGCGCCGGGTACGGCCGCGGGGGCCGCACGAGGCGACGGTGTTCCTGACCCGGATGGCGGGGGCGCCGGCGATGCTGGTCGGCGAGCCGGTGGCGTGGGACGGCCGGATCAGGGTCTGACCGCGACCGACACGAACCGCCAGCGGTGCACCTGACGGCGGACCAACTCCGCCGGCGGGTCCGGGAGTTCGGGCAGCTCGGCGCCGTAGGGCGCGTCCCACCAGGTGATGACGAGCACCCGGTCGCCGGGCGCGGTCAGGTACTCCACCCGCTCGGGCGCGCCGGACAGCTCCTGCCGCCGTGCCCAGTCCAGGAGTTCGGCGCCGCGGTCGTCGGCCGCGGCCGCCTCCCACATCAGCGTGACGGTCATCCGTACAGGTTGTCCTTGCTCAACTCGTGCACATGGTCGTGGTCGTGGGGATGTGCGTGGCCGTGGTCGTGGGGGTGCTGCTCGTCGTGGGTGTGGCCGGGCACCGAGACCTCGGTGACCGGCAGCGAGGAGTCGGCCGGCAGGTCCAGGGTGGAGGCCGAGCGGCCGCGGGCGACCATCTCGGCGCCGAGCGCGGCGACCATGGCGCCGTTGTCCGTGCACAGCCCGGGGCGCGGCACCCGCAGCAGGATGCCGGCGTCCTCGCACCGCTGAAGGGCGAGCGCGCGCAGCCGGGAGTTGGCGGCCACTCCCCCGCCGATCATCAGGTGGTCGACGCCGTTGTCCTTGCAGGCGCGGACGGCCTTGCGGGTCAGCACGTCGACCACGGCCTCCTGGAAGGACGCCGCCACGTCGGCGACCGGTACGTCCTCGCCGTCCCGGCGGCGCGCCTCGACCCAGCGGGCGACGGCGGTCTTCAGGCCCGAGAAGGAGAAGTCGTAGATCGGGTCGCGGCCGCCGGTCAGGCCGCGCGGGAAGGCGATCGCCCGCGGGTCGCCGTCGCGGGCGTAGCGGTCGATCACCGGCCCGCCGGGGAAGCCGAGGCCGAGCACCCGGGCGACCTTGTCGAACGCCTCGCCGGCCGCGTCGTCGATGGTCGCGCCGAGCGGGCGGACGTCGCTGGTGATGTCGGGGGCGAGCAGCAGCGAGGAGTGGCCGCCGGAGACCAGCAGCGCCATCGTCGGCTCGGGCAGCGCGCCGTGTTCGAGCTGGTCGACGCAGATGTGCGAGGCGAGGTGGTTGACCCCGTACAGCGGCTTGCCGAGCGCGTAGGCGTACGCCTTGGCGGCCGAGACGCCGACCAGCAGCGCGCCCGCCAGCCCGGGCCCGGCGGTGACCGCGATGCCGTCGAGGTCGCGGGCGCTGACCCCGGCGTCCTTCAGGGCGCGCTGGATGGTGGGGACCATCGCCTCCAGGTGCGCGCGGCTGGCGACTTCGGGCACCACCCCGCCGTAGCGGGCGTGCTCGTCGACGCTGGAGGCGACGGCGTCGGCGAGCAGGGTGTGGCCGCGGACGATGCCGACGCCGGTCTCGTCGCAGGAGGTCTCGATACCCAGGACCAGGGGTTCGTCAGCCATCAGTTCCTCAGATCCTCAGAATTCCTCAACGAAGGTCGGCGGCGAAGGTCTGCGCGGGATCGGCCAGCCGCATCACGAGCGCGTCCACGTTGCCGGGCTGGTAGTAGCCCCGGCGCACGCCGATGGGCTCGAAGCCGAAGCGCTGGTAGAGCCGCTGGGCGCGGGCGTTGTCCACTCGCACCTCCAGCAGCACCTCGTGGCACTCGGCGGCGGTCGCGGCCCGCAGCAGCTCGGTGAGCAGCCGGCCGCCGAGGCCGCTGCCCCACTGGTCGCGGGCGGTGGCGATGGTCTGCACGTCGCCGGTGCCGGCGATCGCCGCGAAACCGGCGTAGCCGACGATCCGCGGGGCGCCGGCCGGGGCGGCGCCGGGCGGGTCCGGGGCGGCCTGCGCCCCGGCCTGCTTGACGGCTTCCTCGACGGCTTCCTCGGCGACGACGTAGGTGCGGCTGGCGGACGGGTGCCGGGCGTCGGCGAGTTCGGACCAGAACATGCCGCGCGACCACGCGTCCTCGGGGAAGAGTTCGTGTTCGAGGGCGAGTACGGCGTCCAGGTCCCACCAGCGCATGGCGCGCAGGGTGGCGCCGCCCGCGGGGGCGCCGCCGGTTCGCTCGGTCACTTCGGCAGTACCGCCTTGTAGCCGGCCGGCACCTGGGCGTCGGGCCGGCGCAGGTACATCGGCCGGGCCGGCGGGAACGTCTCGCCCGCGGCCAGCCGGTGGGCGGCGAGCGCGGCGAGCGCACCGGCCGACTGGTGCGCGGGGTCGGGGCGGTGGTCGGTGAAGACGTCGGGGTAGAGCGCGGCGCCGGCGCCGACCGCGGGCAGCCCCGCGACTTCGGCGGCGATGTCGGCCGGGCGGTCCACGGCGGGCTCGCCCACCCGGTGCAGCGGGCCGTCGTACCGCGCCCAGTACACCTCCTTGCGGCGCGCGTCGGTGGCCACCGCGAACGGGCCGTCCAGGCCCGCCTCGCCGGCCGCCCAGGCCAGCCCGTCCAGCGTGCAGACGCCGTGCACCGGAACGCCGAGGGCGTCGCCGAAGGACGCGGCGGTGACCAGGCCGACCCGCAGCCCGGTGTACGGGCCCGGGCCGGTGCCGACGACCACGCCCGTGACATCGGCGAGGGCGCGGCCGGCGGTGCCCAGCACCCGGTCGACGGCGGGTACGAGAAGTTCGCCGTGCCTGCGCGCGTCGATCACGGTGGACTCGGCGAGCACCCTCTCCCCGTCGTACAGGGCGGCGGTGACAGCGGGTGTGGCGGTGTCGAAGGCAAGCAGCAGCACGACCCCAGCCTACGGCGCACGCGGGGCGCGGCGGGGCGCCAGGGGGGCGAGCGGTGCGACTGCTACTTTCAATTCCGACAAAAGCCTCATTACACGTATATGACAGTCGGTTCGGCGGCACGTCGATCCGGCGGGAGGACGGCGGCCGTGGTGCGGATCAGTTCGGGGGTCGCGGCGGCCGGGTTCCTTGCGGCGGCGCTCGCGACGGTGGGGATGCTCACGGCCGCCGCGGTGGGCGCGCCGCCGCGGCACCACCCGGGCGCCGCACCCGGCAGGACCGCCACCTCCGCGCCCGGCTCCGCCGCCGCCTCCCCCGACCCCGCGCCCACCGCGCTCCCCGCCGGCTCCGGGCACGGCGCCCGGGTCGTCTACAGCCTCGGGCGGCACCGGGTGTGGCTCGTCGACGCGCACGAGGGTGTGCTGCGGACCTACGGGGTGCGCGGCGGCACCGTCGCCCCCGCGCGCGGCACGCACCGCGTCTTCGCCCGCGAGGGCGGCGAGGTGGTGCTGTTCGCGTCCACCAACGGAGCGAACGTCGGGTTCGGCTCCAGTGCGGCCGCGGGGGCGGGCGCGGGCGCTCCCGGCGCCGTGATGCGCGAGGCGCCCTCCGACGCCGCCGCGCTCTGGCGGCACGCGCCCATGGGCTCCCTCGTGGCCGTGGTGCCGTAGCCCCGCGATCTCAGGCGGACGGGGCCGGGCCGTCGGCCGGTTCGTCCTCGGACCGCGCGGCGGGGTCGCAGGGAGCGGTGGAGACGGTGCGCGCGGCGGCGCAGGACGCGAGGACATCCCGCACCGTGGGCACCCTGGGCACAGCAGGCGCCGGGGCCTGTGCAGCAGCGTCGTCGTGGGCCGTCATGCGCGCCTCCCCGGGAAGAGAAGTTAGGCAACCCTAAGCAGGTGTCCGCTACCAGCACACCACGGCCACCCACCCTCGCGCAACATCTTCCCGACAGCCTGTCGGCGTAACCTCCGGCTCGGCGGACCGCATGGCCGACCGCGGGTCCGACTGCTCGGCGGACCGCTCGGCCGGCCGCTCGCTCGGCCGCTCAGAAGACCAGCGGTGTGAGGTCCTGCCCGACCCAGCGCGGCCCGATTCCGATCACGGTCACCTCGCGCGTGTCGTCGGCGCCCTCCGGCTCCGACCCGAGGGCGTCGTCCGGGCCCGGGTGGGGCGGCTCCCCGCCCGCCGCGTGGTCCCGTTCCTCGCCGATCGTGCGGCCGATCACCACCTGGAGCCGCGCGTCCGACAGGTCCTCGACCTTGCCCTCGCCCCACTCCACCACCACCACGGACTCCGGCAGGGAGACGTCGAGGTCCAGGTCCTCCATCTCGTCGAGGCCGCCGCCGAGGCGGTACGCGTCGACGTGCACCAGCGCCGGTCCGCCGGTGAGCGAGGGGTGCACCCGGGCGATGACGAACGTCGGCGAGGTGACCGCGCCGCGCACGCCGAGCGCCTCGCCCAGCCCGCGGGTGAGCGTGGTCTTGCCGGCGCCCAACTCACCGGTGAGCAGCACCAGATCGCCGGGAACCAGCAGCGCGGCGAGCCGTCTGCCCAGCTCACGCATGTGATCCGCGGTGCGTACGGTGATCCGGACCGCGTGCGCGTCTTCTGCGGTGCCCGCGGCCGCGGGATAAGGGTCGTGCGGTTTGCCCATGAAGGCGAATGCTACGCGTCGATGGTGGCCGTCAGGTCGCGCAGCCGCTGCGGTACGGGGGCGCGCACGCCGTCCGCGGCCTTCGCGATCAGCCCCGCCAGCGCGGCCCCCACCACCTCGGGCTGCTCCAGCAGCGCGAGGTGACCGGCGCCCGGCACCACCACCAGCTCGGCGCCGGGCAGCTTCTCGGCGATGTCCGCGCTGTGCGCGCTCGGCGTCAGCAGGTCCTTGTCGCCGGCCAGCACCAGCGCGGGCGGGCCGGCGAGCGCGGCGAGCTTCTCGCTCTTCTCGTGCTCGGTGAACGCCGGGTAGAACTCGGCCACCACGTCGATCGGGGTGCCCTCGATCAGCCGCTCGGCGAAGCGGGCCACGCCCGGATCGACGTCGCTGGAACCGAAGCTGTAGCGCTTGATGACGCCGGCGAACAGCTCGGCGGTGGCCCGCCGGCCGCGCTCCACCAGCTCCGCCTGGCGGCCCATCACCCGCAGCATGCCGGGCGCGAGCGCCCGAAAGGCCCGCGCGCCGACCGCGGGAAGACCCAGCGGCACCGCGGCGAGCTTGCCCGCCGAGGTGGAGATCAGCGCGACTCCGGCGACGCGCTCGCGGACGTACTCCGGGAACTGGTCCGCGAAGGCCATCACCGTCATCCCGCCCATGGAGTGCCCGACCAGCACCACCGGGCCCTGCGGCACCGCCGCGTCGAGCACCGCCTTCAGGTCGCGGCCCAGCTCGTCGATGGTGGCCGGCTCGCCCGCGAGCTGGTCCCGGCCGCGCTCGCTGCGGCCGTGGCTGCGCTGGTCCCAGTACACCGCCCGCACCGCGCCGCGCAGCAGCGCCCGCTGGAAGTGCCAGGAGTCCTGGTTGAGGCAGTACCCGTGCGAGAAGACCACGGTGACCGGCGGTTGCGGCGCCCCTTCGGCCTCCGGCCCGGCCCCGGACTCGGCGTCGGACTCGGCGCGGCGGGCGCGCAGCCAGCCGCGATTGGCGGGACGGGCGGACCTGGCGGGTGGCGGCGGGCTCTCCGGCTCCGGTGCGGGCGGCGGCTCGTCCACCTCGTAGTACAGCTCGGTGCCGTCCTCGGCCACCGCGACGCCAGGGGTGCCGCGCAGGCTGCCGTACGGGCCCGCGGCATCGAGCGCGAGCTGCGCGCGGCGGCGCATCCCGCGGCCGACGGTGGCCCGTTCGATCGCCACGCCCGCGGCCGCGCCGGCCGCCACCACGCCGATCGCGGCGCCGACCAGCCCGGCCCGCTCCCACTTCATCCCCGCTCCCTCCGCCATCGGTCAGCCACTCCCCGTCGGTGTGGAGGCGGCACTCCGGCCGGGCCGGCCGGAGGTGGGGGCGCACTGGACCCGATCGATGCACGCCGGCGCGCGGAAGCCCGCCGACCGCGCCCCCTGGGCCTGGCCGCTCATGCCACCTCGCCCACGTACACGCGCGGCACCCGCGGGCCGATCCGGGTGACGATCTCGTACGCGATGCTGCCGCAGGCGCGCGCCCAGTCCTCGGCGGTGGGCTCGCCCGCGTCGCCCGGACCGAAGAGCACCGCCTCGTCGCCCGGCGCCGCGGTGTCGCCGCCGAGGTCCACCACGAACTGGTCCATCGCCACCCGTCCCGCCACCGTCCGCCACTTGCCGGCCACCAGCACCGGGCCGCTGCCCGACGCATGCCGCGGTACACCGTCTGCATACCCCAGCGGGACCAGGGCAAGCGTGGTCTCACCCGGGGTGACGTACATATGGCCGTAGCTCACGCCGTGGTTGCCGGGGACGCGCTTGACCGAGGCGAGCCGGGCCGCGAGCGTCATCACGGGGCGCAGCCCGAAGTCCGCGGGGCCGCCGATCTGCGGCACCGGCGAGATGCCGTACATCGCCACGCCCGGCCGCACCAGGTCGAAGTGGGCCTCGGGGAGGGTGAGCGTGCCGGGCGAGTTCGCCAGGTGCCGCACCTCCGGGTCGAGCCCGGCCTCCGCGGCCTGCGCGAGGGCGGTACGGAACACGCCGAGCTCGCGCGCGATCGAGGGGTGGTCGGGCTCGTCGGCGCACGAGAAGTGGGACCACACGCCGGTGACGCGGATCGCGCCGGCCCGTTCGGCGGCGCGTGCCGCGCGGGTCAGGTCCGGCCAGTCGGCGGGCTGCGCGCCGTTACGGCCCAGGCCCGCGTCGATCTTGAGCTGGACCCGTGCGGTGCGGTGCGCCGCGCGGGCCGCCGCGACCACCTCGTCCAGCGCCCAACGGGCGCTGACCGTCACGTCGATGTCCGCCTCCACGCACTCCTGCCAGGGCCCTCCGGGGGTCCACAGCCAGCACAGCACCCTGCCGCCGAGGCCGGCCGCCCGCAACGCGAGGGCCTCCTGCGGGGTGGCCGCGCCGAGCCACTCCGCGCCGGCCTGCTGCGCGGCCCGCGCGCACGCCACCATGCCGTGGCCGTACGCGTCCGCCTTCACCACGGCCATGAACGCCGCGCCGGGCGCGTGCGCGCGCAGCGCGGCCACGTTCGAGCGGAGCGCGGCGAGGTCGATCCGTGCGGTGGCGCGAAGCGCGGGGGCGACGGCGGAGTCGGTGTCCATGGCGGTGGTCCTTGCGGTGACTTGTGGGTGCGGTGCGGAATCTTCTTGTCGGGCGGCGGTCCGGGTGCGGTTTTGCGCGTTGCGCACGTGCAAGTGTCGCAGGCCCGGGCCCCGCGGTTCGGCTCCCGCCGCGGGTACGGGTGACGGCTCCCCGCAGCTCGGCTCCCGCCGCGGGTACGGGCGACGGCACCCCGCAGCTCGGCTCCCGCCGCAGGAACGGGCCACGGCACCCCGCAGTTCGGCTCCCGCCGCAGAAACGGGTGACGGCACCCCGCAATTCGGCTCCCGCCGCAGAAACGGGCGACGGCACCCCGCCGCGACGGTTCCGGCTTCGCCGCCGGGCACCCGCCGGTGACCGGTTGCGCGCGCAGTTCCCCGCGCCCCTGGGGAGTGGCTGCTCGCCGCGTGTACCCGCGGGTCCCCCGGCTCCCCGCCGCGACGGTTCCGGCTTCGCCGCCGGGCACCCGCCGGTGACCGGTTGCGCGCGCAGTTCCCCGCGCCCCTGGGGAGTGGCTGCTCGCCGCGTGTACCCGCGGGTCCCCCGGCTCCCCGCCGCGACGGTTCCGGCTTCGCCGCCGAGCACCCGCCGGCGACCGGTTGCGCGCGCAGTTCCCCGCGCCCCTGAGTAGGTGCGGCTCACCCGGGCCTGCCCCGGCCACCCGCCGGTGACCGGTTGCGCGCGCAGTTCCCCGCGCCCCCGGATAAGTGCGGCTCACCCGGGCCTGCCCCGGGCACCCGCCGGGGGCCGGTTGCTCGGGGGTCGGGATAGCGTGGGCGTATGCGCGGGTTTTTTGAGGGGGAGTCGGGGGAGGGCGAGGTGGTCGGGGGGGCGGCGGTGGAGCCGTTTACCCGGGACCGGGCGCTGCTCTTCTCGACGGCGTACCGGATGCTCGGGAGCGTGGCGGACGCGGAGGATGTGCTGCAGGACGCCTGGCTGAAGTGGGCGGCGGTGGATCGTACGAGGGTGGAGCGCCCGACGGCGTATCTGGTGCGCACCGTCACGAATCTGTGCCTGAACCGCCTGACGTCGGCGCGTGCCACCCGGGAGACGTATGTCGGACCGTGGCTGCCGGAGCCGCTGCTGACCGGCCTGGCGAGCCCGGACGCGGCCGAACACGCCGAACGCGCGGACTCGGTGTCGATGGCGATGCTGGTGGTCCTGGAGTCGCTGAGCCCGCTGGAGCGGGCGGTGTTCGTGCTGCACGACGTCTTCGGCTACGGCTACGGCGAGATCGCGGGGTTCCTGGACCGTACGGAGCCGGCCGTACGGCAGACCGCGCACCGCGCCAGGAACCACGTCCAGGCCGGCCGCCCCCGCTACGACACCGAGGACGTCGACCAGGCGGCGCGGCGGGAACTGACCGAGCGGTTCCTCGCCGCCAGCGCGGGCGGCGACGTCAACGCGCTGATGGAACTGCTCGCGCCCGACGTGACCTCCTGGTCCGACGGCGGCGGAAAGGTCACCGCGGCGACCAGGCCACTGCGCAGGCCCGACCGCGTCGCCCGCTGGATGCTGGGGGTGCTCGCCAAGCCGGAGCTGGCCGACGTCGTCGTGCGGGCGGCCGGCATCAACGGGCAGCCCGGCGTGCTGTTCACCCTCGGCGGCCACCCTGTCGGCGCGCTGACCTTCGAAGTCACCGACGGCCTGATCAGCGAGCTGCGCTTCCAGGTCAACCCCGACAAGCTGAGCGGGCTGCGCGGACCAGGCGACCCGACCGCGACCTGGTCCCCCGGGTCTGACGGCGGCAAGCCCTAACCCGACACGTTCCGCCAGGCGCGGGGCAGCGCGTCGGCGAGGTCGAGCGCGGTCAGCGGGACCTCGGTCAGCCTGGCCGCCAGGCCGTGCAGGTAGGCGCCGACCGAGGCGGCGTCCTGGGCCGCGAGGCCGGCCGCGAGCAGCGAACCGGTCAGCCCGGACAGCACGTCGCCGCTGCCGGCCGTGGCCAGCCACGCGCTGCCCGTCGCGTTGACCCGCACCGGGCGGGCCGGGTCCGGGTCGGCCACCAGGGTCGTGGAGCCCTTGAGGAGCACGGTCGCCCCGAACCGCGCGGCCAACTCGCGCACCGCGTGCAGCCGCCGCCCCTCCACCTCCTCGCGCGCCCAGCCGAGCAGCGCCGCCGCCTCCCCGGCGTGCGGGGTCAGCACGGTGGCCGCCGTACGCCGCCGGACCGCCTCGGGGGTCAGCAGCCGCAGCCCGTCCGCGTCGACCAGGATCGGCACGTCCGCGGCCAGCGCGTCGTCCACTGCGGTGTGCGCGTCCGCGGTGTCGCCGAGCCCGGGCCCGACCACCCACGCCTGCACCCGCCCCGCGGAGCGCGGTGATCCGGCCGACACCAGGGTCTCCGGGTGCCGGGCCAGCACCGCCGCCCCGCCGGGCCCGGCGTACCGCACCGCGCCCGCGCCGCCGCGCAGCGCCCCGGACACCGCGAGCACCGCCGCGCCCGGGTACCGCTCCGACCCGGCGGCCACCCCGACCACGCCCCGCCGGTACTTGTCGCTCTCCCCGCTCGGCCGCGGCAGCAGCGCGGCCACGTCGGCGTGCTGGAGCGCCGCCAACTCGGGCGCCCCGAGGTCGCCGTCCAGGCCGATGTCCACCAGCCGCAGCGCCCCGGCGAACCCCGCCGCCGGGTCGATCAGCAGCCCGGGCTTGTACGTGCCGAACGTGACGGTCGCGTCCGCGCGCACCGCCGGGCCGTGCACCTCGCCGGTGTCGGCGTCCACCCCGCTGGGCAGATCCACGGCGAGCACCGCGGCCCGCGCGTCCTGGGCGGCCCGCGCGAGGTCGGCCGCCTCGGGCCGCAGCCCGCCCTTGCCGCCGATGCCGGTCACGCCGTCCAGCACCAGGTCCGCCCGCGCGACGGCCCGCGCACCCTCGTCCGCCGTCACCACCCGTCCCCCGGCCGCCCGGAACGCCGCCAGCCCCTCGGCGTACGCCCGCTCCGGGTTCAGCAGCACCGCGGTCGCCGCCGCGCCCCGGCGGACCAGCCGCGCCGCCGCGAAGAGCGCGTCCCCGCCGTTCGCGCCGCTGCCCACCAGCACCGCCACCCGCGCTCCGTAGACCCGTCCCAGCAGGTCCGCGCCCGCGGTGGCCAGCCCGGCCGCCGCGCGCTGCATCAGCGCGCCCTCCGGCACCCGCGCCATCAGCGCCGCCTCGCCCCGCCGCACGGTCTCCACACTGTGCCCGTACCTCATCAGCAACCTTCCGCTCGGCGCCCCTCCCGAGCTTACGGAGCACCCGAACTCCCTGCCACGCCAAGCCGACCCGTGGTGCCCGCTCCGGGGCCCGGCCGAGGTGAGCCGTCGCGGTCTCAGCTCTCGGCAATGACCACGGCCGAGGCGATGCCCGCGTCGTGGGAGAGCGAGACGTGCCAGTTGCGGACGCCGAGAGCGGCGGCGCGGGCGGCGACGGTGCCCTGGACGGCGAGGTGCGGCTGGCCGGCCGGGGACGTGGTGATCTCCGCGTCGAGCCACTGCAGGCCCGCGGGCGCACCCAGCGCCTTGGCGAGGGCCTCCTTGGCGGCGAAGCGGGCCGCCAGCGAGGCGGACCCGCGCGGGGCGCCGGAGGGCAGCAGCAACTCGGCCGGGGTGAAGAGGCGTCCGGCCATGCCCGGGGTGCGGGCCAGAGCCGCCTCGAAGCGCTGGATCTCGGCAACGTCGATGCCGACGCCGACGATCACGCCGCGCCCGCTGCCGTGCCGGGGACCGTGCCGGGGACCGTACCGGGTGCCGTCCGGGATGCGGTCCGGGATGCGGTCCGGGGCGCCGTCCCGACCGGACCGCCCTGCCGCGTGCTGCCGTCCATGGAGGTCAGCTTAGGGCGCGGCGGGCGACCTGAACGCCGTCCGCACCCGCCCCCGCGGCACCGCCGGCCCGCGGCCACTGGACAATGGCCCGGTGCCGACCACGCCGCCGCTCGCCGCCGCCACGAGTCCCTACGTCGACCTGACCCGCGCCCAGTGGAGCGCGCTGCGCGACCATACGCCGCTGACGCTCACCGCCGAGGAGGTGGAGCGGCTGCGCGGGCTCGGCGACGTCGTCGACGTGGAGGAGGTGGTCGACGTCTACCTGCCGCTGTCCCGGCTGCTGAACCTGTACATCGCCGCGCACAGCGGGCTGCGCGGCGCGCTCAACACCTTCCTCGGCGCGGCGGCCGGACCGGCCGGCGTGCAGCCCGGCACGCCGTTCGTGATAGGGGTGGCCGGCAGCGTCGCGGTCGGCAAGTCCACCACCGCCCGGGTGCTGCGCGCCCTGCTCGCCCTCCCCCAGGCCCCGTCCGGGGGCGCCGTGCGGCCCCCGCGCCGCGTGGAGCTGGTCACCACCGACGGATTCCTGCTGCCCAACGCCGAGTTGGAGCGGCGCGGGCTGATGGCCCGCAAGGGCTTCCCCGAGTCCTACGACCGCCGCGCGCTCACCCGCTTCGTCGTGGACGTGAAGTCCGGCCGCCCCGAGGTCACCGCGCCGGTCTACTCGCACCTGAGCTACGACATCGTGCCCGGCGAGCGGTTGACCGTGCGCCGCCCGGACATCCTGATCGTCGAGGGGCTCAACGTCCTCCAGCCCACGCTGCCCGGCAAGGACGGCCGCACCCGGATCGGCCTCGCCGACCACTTCGACTTCAGCGTGTACGTCGACGCGCGCACCGGGGACATCGAGCAGTGGTACCTCGACCGCTTCCGCAAGCTGCGCGCGACCGCCTTCCAGAACCCGGACTCGTACTTCCGCAAGTACACCCAGGTGCCCGAGGAGGAGGCGCTGGACTACGCCCGGCTGATGTGGCGGACCATCAACCAGCCGAACCTGGAGGAGAACGTGCTGCCCACCCGCAGCCGCGCCACGCTGGTGCTGCGCAAGGGCGAGGGGCACAAGGTCCAGCGGCTGAGGCTGCGCAAGCTCTGACCGGCCGGCGCCCGGCAGCCGCCCAGAACCACCCCCGCCCCACTGCGGCGGACCCGCCTCCCGGCCCTCCCACCCCGCGCTACCCGACGGAGAGCAACCCGTGCTTCATCTGCGGCTGATCGTGCCGTCCGACCGCACCGAGCAGGTCTGCGACCTGGTACGGAACACCGTCGGCGCCACCCACCTGACCCGGCTGCGCGGCGCCGCGCTCGACCCGCCCGGCGACCTGCTGACGTGCGAGGTGGCCCGCGAGGCGGCCGACCCGCTGCTGGCCGCGCTGCGCGAGCTCGGCATCAGCGAGACCGGCTCGATCTCGGTGGAGCCGGTCGAGTTGACGCTCTCGAAGAGCGCCGACCGGGCGGAGGAGGAGGCACCGGGCGAGGGCGCCGACGCCGTGCTGTGGGAGTCCCTGGTCGAGGAGACCCACGAGGAGTCCTCGCTGACCGTCACCTATCTGGCGTTCCTCACGGTGGCGACCATGCTCGCCGCCTACGGCGTGATGCTGGACAGCTCGATCCTGATCGTCGGCGCGATGGTGGTCGGCCCGGAGTTCGGCCCGCTGGCCGGGTTCTGCACGTCGCTGGTCCGGCGCGACGCGGCGCTGGCCCGGCGTTCGCTGGTGGCGCTGCTGATCGGCTTCCCGCTGGCGGTGCTGCTCACCGGCGCCTTCGCGGAGATCCTGAACGCCGTCGGCCTGTTCACCCAGGCGAAGTTCTCCGCCCCGCACCCGGCCACCCAGTTCATCTGGCAGCCGACCGCGGACTCCTTCATGGTGGCCTTCCTCGCCGGAATCGCCGGAATACTGTCGCTGACGTCGGCGAAGTCCGGCGCGCTGGTCGGCGTGGCGATCTCGGTGACCACCGTGCCGGCCGCCGCGAACGCCGCGCTGGCCATCTCGTACACCGACTGGCACGAGGTCTGGGGCTCCACCGTGCAGCTCGCGCTGAACCTGGCGGGCATCGCGATGGCCGGCACGCTGACGCTGCTCGCCCAGAAGTGGTACTGGGCGAGCAACGTGCAGCGGTATCCCAAGGGCCTGTTCACCCGGCGCGGCCCGGGCCGGGCCCCGCGCTGACCTTCCGCCGGGCCCGTACGCGTACCCGTCCGCCGGGCCCGGGCACTACCCGAGCGTCGCCTTGACCAGGTCCGCCAGCCGGCCGGCCACCGTGCGCGCGTGGTCGATGTCCGCGGCCTCGACCATCACCCGCACCAGCGGCTCGGTGCCCGAGGGGCGCAGCAGGACCCGTCCGGTGGTGCCGAGTTCGGCCTCGGCCTCGGTGACGGCGACGGCCAGTTCGGGCGCGCGGGACATCCGGCTCCTGTCGACGTCGGGGACGTTGACGAGCACCTGGGGCAGCCGCTGCATGACGGTGGCCAGGTCGGCGAGCGAACGGCCGGTGGCGGCGACCCGGGCGGCCAGCAGCAGCCCGGTCAGGGTGCCGTCGCCGGTGGTGGCGTGGTCCAGCACGATGACGTGGCCGGACTGCTCGCCGCCGAGCGCGTAGCCGTGCTCCTTCATCGCCTCCAGCACGTAGCGGTCGCCGACCGCGGTCTGCACGAAGGTGATGCCCTCGCGCTCCATGGCCAGCTTGAAGCCGAGGTTGGACATCACCGTGGCGACCACGGTGTTCTCCCGCAGCGTGCCCTGCTCGCGCAGCGCCAGCGCCAGCACCGCGAGGATCTGGTCGCCGTCGACCTCCTCGCCGGCCGCGTCGACGGCCAGGCAGCGGTCGGCGTCGCCGTCGTGGGCGATGCCCAGGTCCGCGCCGTGCTCGACCACGGCGGCCTTGAGCAGGTCGAGGTGGGTGGAGCCGCAGCCGTCGTTGATGTTGAGGCCGTCGGGCTGGGCGCCGATGGTGATCACCTCGGCGCCGGCCCGGGAGAACGCCTCGGGCGACACCCGGGAGGCCGCGCCGTGCGCCTCGTCGAGCACGATCTTCAGGCCGTCGAGCCGGTTCGGCAGCACCGCGACCAGGTGGGCGACGTAGCGGTCGAAGCCCTCGTCGTAGTCGCGGACCCGGCCGACGCCGGCGCCGGTCGGGCGGACCCACGGGGCGCCGGTGCGGTGCTCCTCGTAGATCGACTCGATCCGGTCCTCCAGCTCGTCGTCGAGCTTGTGGCCGCCGCGGGCCAGGAATTTGACGCCGTTGTCCGGCATCGCGTTGTGGCTGGCGGAGAGCATCACGCCGAGGTCGGCGCCCAGCGCGCCGGTGAGATACGCCACCGCGGGAGTGGGCAGCACACCGACGCGCAGGACGTCCACGCCCGCGCTGGCCAGGCCCGCCACCACGGCGGCCTCCAGAAACTCACCCGAGGCACGCGGATCGCGCCCGACCACGGCCACCGGCCGGTGTCCGGCGAAACTGCCCGCCTCGGCCAGTACATGCGCCGCCGCGACCGACAGCCCGAGCGCCAGCTCCGCGGTCAGGTCGGCGTTGGCGATGCCCCGCACCCCGTCGGTGCCGAAGAGTCGTCCCACAGTGTTTCCTCCGATGCGATGCGGCGGCTCTGCTTTGCGGTGCTTGCGGTGTGCCGCGGTACTGCTGGGTGTCGCGGTGCCGCTGGGTGTCGCGGTGCCGCTGGGTCGTACAAGCACACATATACGCCCCTAGCTCATCATGCGAACGCCCCGGAGGCACCGATGTGCCTCCGGGGCGTTGCGTTGCGCGCCGAACGGGGGTGAAGCGGAACGCCCGACTCCCCCGTCGGGACGACTAGCGCTTGCTGAACTGCGGCGCCTTGCGGGCCTTCTTCAGACCGGCCTTCTTCCGCTCGACCGCGCGGTCGTCACGGGTCAGGAAGCCGGCCTTCTTGAGCGGGCCGCGGTTGTTGTCGACGTCCGCCTCGTTGAGCGCACGGGCGACACCCAGGCGCAGCGCACCGGCCTGGCCGGAGATGCCGCCGCCGGAGATGCGGGCGACGACGTCGTAGCGACCGTCGAGCTCGAGCACCTTGAACGGCTCGTTGACTTCCTGCTGGTGCACCTTGTTGGGGAAGTAGCCCTCAAGGGTGCGGCCGTTGATCTTCCACTTGCCGCTGCCGGGGATGATCCGGACGCGGGCGATCGAGCGCTTGCGGCGGCCGGTGCCGGCAGCCGGCTGCGGGTCGCCGAAGCGGGAGGCGAGCGACTCGGAGGTGTACTCCCCCTCGACGGCCTCGGACTCGAAGGTCGTGATCTCGTCGTAGGACTCTTCGCCCTCGACGACGGTCTCGGCGGTGGTCTCAGCCACGATTCTCCTCAGATTCTTTCTGGTAGCAGGTGGCCGGGACTACTGCGCGACCTGGGTGATCTCGAACGGCACCGGCTGCTGGGCAGCGTGCGGGTGCTGGTCGCCCGAGTAGACCTTCAGCTTGGTGAGCATCTGGCGGCCCAGGGTGTTCTTGGGGAGCATGCCCTTGACGGCCTTCTCGACGGCCTTCTCCGGGCTCTTGGCCAGCAGCTCGTCGTAGCGCACGGAGCGCAGGCCGCCGGGGTACCCGGAGTGGCGGTAGGCCATCTTCTGGGTCTTCTTGTTCCCGGACAGGTGCACCTTGTCGGCGTTGATGATGATGACGAAGTCACCGGTGTCGACGTGGGGCGCGTAGATGGGCTTGTGCTTGCCCCGCAGGAGAGTCGCGGCCTGGGTGGCCAGGCGACCCAGGACGACGTCCTGCGCGTCGATGACATGCCACTGGCGCTGAACGTCGCCGGGCTTGGGGCTGTACGTACGCACGGTCGTTAGCCTTCGCTATCTTCGGTGAGTTGGTCCTGACAAGGCCACCCGGCGATCACGACAGCCTTGGAGACACAAGGGGACGCAACCCATGGGCCTACCGCTGGTCATCGGCCCGGTGGACCGGCGTAAGGGCCTCTCACGTGAGATAGAGCAAGCCAATACGCATAACGACATCGCAGAATACCCGTGTGGTCCCTGCCGGGTCAAAACGATCCCCTGCGGGGGCCGGAGGCGCGGGGAACCGCGCGACCAGCCACCCACCGACAGGTGGTCCCTCGACCGACAGAACGCACCACCCCCGGGGGGTCAGCGCGGCCGGTCCACGCGGCGCTCGTCCCAGACCGGCTCCGCCGTCTCGCGGACCAGGCCGTCGGAGCCGAAGACGAGGTAGCGGTCGAAGGCGCGGGCGAACCAGCGGTCGTGGGTGACCGCGAGGACCGTGCCGTCGTACGCCTCCAGGCCGTCCTGGAGGGCCTCCGCGCTCTCCAGGTCCAGGTTGTCCGTCGGCTCGTCCAGCAGCAGCGCGGTGGTGCCCTGGAGCTCCATCAGGAGGATCTGGAAGCGGGCCTGCTGGCCGCCGGACAGCTTGTCGAAGGGCTGGTCGCCCTGCCGCTCGAGTTCGTACCGCCGCAGCACGGACATCGCGCGGCCGCGGTCGCGGGCGTGCTCGGCCCACAGGATGTCCACCAGGGTGCGGCCGGTCAGCTCGGGATGGGCGTGGGTCTGCGCGAAGTGCCCGG
The DNA here is from genome assembly GCF_044744625.1 of Streptomyces sp. NPDC087270. Taxonomy (NCBI): domain Bacteria; kingdom Bacillati; phylum Actinomycetota; class Actinomycetes; order Kitasatosporales; family Streptomycetaceae; genus Streptomyces; species Streptomyces sp. NPDC087270. Next base: position 246,651 of record NZ_JBIUYR010000010.1, on the reverse strand, counting down.
GCACCACCCGGGCGCCCAGCTTGTGCACCCCGGTGTGCGCGACGGACGTGTCCCCGGCCAGCAGCCGCAGGAAGTGCGACTTGCCCGAGCCGTTGGAGCCCAGCACCGCGACCCGCTCGCCGTAGAACACCTCCAGGTCGAACGGCCGCATCAGGCCGGTCAGTTCGAGCTGCTCGCAGGTGATCGCGCGCACCCCGGTCCGGCCGCCCTGGAGCCGCATCCGGATGTCCTGCTCGCGCGGCGGCTCCTGCGGCGCGCCGGCCTCCTCGAACCGCCGCAGCCGGGTCTGCGCCGCGTGGTACCGGGAGGCCATGTCGGGGCTGATGGCCGCCTGCTGCCGCAGCCGCAGCACCATCGCCTTGATCTTGGCGTGCTCCTCGTCCCAGCGGCGGCGCAGCTCCTCGAACCGGGCGAACCGCTCCTTGCGGGCCTCGTGGAAGGTGTCGAACCCGCCGCCGTGCACCCACGCGGTGGACCCGGCCGGGCCCGTCTCCACGCTGACGATCTTCTCCGCGGTACGCGACAGCAGCTCGCGGTCGTGGCTGACGAACAGCACGGTCTTACGGGTCTGCGCGATCTGCTCCTCCAGCCAGCGCTTGCCCGGCACGTCCAGGTAGTTGTCCGGCTCGTCCAGCAGCAGCACCTCGTCGGGGCCGCGCAGCAGCGCCTCCAGCACCAGCCGCTTCTGCTCGCCGCCGGAGAGCGTCTTCACCTCGCGCCACTGCGCCCGGTCGTACGGCACCCCGAGCGCCGCCATGGTGCACATGTCCCACAGCGTCTCCGCTTCGTACCCGCGCGCCTCCGCCCACTCGCTCAGCGCCGTGGCGTACGCCATCTGCGCGGGTTCGTCGTCCTGCGCCATGATCGCCAGCTCGGCGGCGTCGACGGCCTTCGCGGCGGCCTGGATACGGGGGTGCGCGACGGACACCAGCAGGTCGCGGACGGTGCGGTCGTCGCGGACGCTGCCCACGAACTGCCGCATCACGCCGAGGCCGCCGCTGACGGTGACGGTGCCGCCGTGCGGCTTCAGCTCGCCGGAGATCAGCCGCAGCAGTGTCGTCTTGCCCGCGCCGTTGGGGCCCACCAGGGCCACCGCGGCGCCGTCGCCGACCCGGAACGAGACGTCGCCGAGCAGCGCCCGGCCGTCCGGGAGGTAGTACTCGATGTGCGCGGCTTCCACATGACCCATGGCCCGGATTCTCCCTGCCTCCACGGACCTGCCCCAAGTCCTTTTCCGGGGCCTCGGCGGCAATATGATGCGCCACATGAGTGAAGGGCCGGGGCAGCAGCCCCCGCAGGAACCCCGTAACCAAGCCTCCGACGGCCCCCGCGAGGTCCTGGAGGGACGCGTCATCCCCTCCCGCACATCCGACCCCCGGCGCGGCTTCGCAGGCCCTCCGCAGCACGCGCGGCCCCGGGAGGAGGCGGAGCAGGACCCCCAGGGCCCTGCCGCCACGGCACCCGGGGGCGCCACCCCCGACGGCCCCTACAGCTTCCGGCCGGGCGGCCCTGGCGGCCCCGGTGGCCCCGGAGGCCCTGGCCGGCCCGGTGGTGGGGCAGCCGCGGGGCAGCAGCCCCCGCACACCCCCACGCAGGCCGCCCCGGCGCCGCCCGGCCCGGCGCAATACCCCGGCCCGGCGCAGAACCCCGGCCCCGCCCAGGGCGGCCCTCAGGGCCGGCCGGGCCAGCCGGCCGGCGGGTACGGCTTCCCGCAGCAGCAGCCACCCGCCGCCCAGGGCAACCCCGGCACACCTCCCGGCGGCCAGGGCGGATACGGCTTCCCCCAGCAGCAGCCACCCGGAACCGCGGGCAACCCCGCCGCACCCCCTGCCTCCCAGGGCGGATACGGCTTCCCGCGCCCGCAAGGCACCGGTGGGCCGGGCGCTCCGGGTGGTCCCGGCGCGGGCGGCGGCAACGGGCCGGGGGCGCCCTCGACCGGCCCGGCACCCGCGAGGGGGCCCGGCCCGGCCTCGGAGCCGGGGACGCCGGACTGGGGCGCCCTGGCCGAGGAGCAGGCCAGCGGGGCGGCCCGGCGGCGCCGGGTCATGATGCTGGTCGGCGGGATCGTCGCGGTGGCGGTGATAGCCGGAGGTGTGGCCACCGCCGTGGTCATGTCCGGCAAGAGCTCGGGCCACGCCATCGCCGACCCGAGCGCGTCGGGGAGCGGCACGGCCAGCCAGAAGCCGCTGCCGCCCGAGCCGTCGTTCTCCTCGGTGGCCCCGCCGCCGCCCGCGAACCCGCTGGACTTCCTCTCCACGGCGGCGAAGGACAAGGCGCCCATCACCCCGGCGTCGCTCTTCCCGGGCAAGCAGTTCGTGCTCGGCGGCCGCACCTACGTCAAGACCAACAGCGCCAGCACCACCAGCTGCTCCTCGGCGGCCGGCGGCCAGCTGTCCGGCGTGCTCGCCTCCAACGGCTGCACCAAGCTGCTGCGCGCCACGTACACCAACGGCCAGATCGCCGTCACCGTCGGCGTCGCGGTCTTCGCGGACGAGGCGCGCGCCACCAAGGTGCACAACGTCGCGCAGTACGTCGCCCCGCTCAACGGCGGCGGCATCTCCGACTTCTGCCACGCCGTGGCCTGCCAGATGACCTCGAACTCGGTCGGCCGGTACGCCTACTTCGCGATCGCCGGCTTCAAGAACGGCAAGACCCTCACCGCGGGCAACACCACGGGCACCCAGGCCGCCAACGACGCCTCGGACTTCGCCTTCCAGCGGATCGTCCAGCGCGGCCGCGACGCGGCGCAGGCCCAGGCGAACAAGCAGTAAGGACGCGGGTAAGGACCCACCTCCAGGAGGCGGGTCCTTACACCCCAGCTCCTCACACCGCGGGCCCTGGCACCCCGGGTCCTTCCAGGCAGCCGGGCAGCGTCCGCATGTTGCGGGCCTCCCGGCTGCGCGCAGCCAGCAGCTCGTCCGCCGGGTAGCCGACCTCCTCCAGCGTCAGTCCGTGCGGCCGCACCACGTTGACCGCCGAGTGCCGCTCCCGTCCGGCCAGCACCTCCGCCGGGAAGCCGACCGGCCGGTGCCCGTCGCCGACCAGGATCATCGCGCCGACCAGCGCCCGCACCATGTTGTGGCAGAAGGCGTCGGCCCGTACGGTCGCCACCGCCAGGCCGTCCGCGGTCCGCTCCCACGACAGGTCGAGCAGGGTGCGGATGGTGGTCGCGCCCTCCCGCTTCTTGCAGTACGCGGCGAAGTCGTGCTCGCCGAGCATCAGCTTCGCGGCGTCGTTCATCAGGTCCACCTCCACCGGGCGGTCGTGCCACAGCACATGGCCGCGCAGCAGCGGGTCCACCCCGCCCGGGTGGTCCCCGATCCGGTACGCGTAGCGGCGCCACACCGCCGAGAACCGCGCGTCGAACCCGGACGGCGCCCGCGCCACCCCCCACACCCGCACATCCCACGGCAGCCGCCCGGCCAGCCGGCGCCGCAGCTTCCCGCTCTCCCGCTCCCACACCTCCGCCGGCAGGTCCACGTGCGCCACCTGCCCGCGCGCGTGCACCCCCGCGTCCGTGCGGCCCGCCACCGTCAGCTCGACCGGGTCCGGCAGCCGCAGCACCGTGCCGATCGCCGACTCCAGCTCCCCCTGCACCGTCCGCCGGCTGCGCTGCTTCGCCCACCCGGAGAAGTCCGCCCCGTCGTACCCGAGATCCAACCTGACCCGTACGAATCCGGCCGCCGGCCCCTCGCTCACCCGTCGCTCCTCGCGCCTCGTGCCCCGGGTCCGGTGCCCCGTCCGGTGCCTGTGCCACCTGCTTCGGCCCGCGCCCACGCCACGGCGCGCACCGCCCTCACCCTCGCCATACGGCGGCGGGCCCGCACCCCGGAGGGTGCGGGCCCGCTCGTCGGTCCTCGGAGATCCGGGGAACCGTCAGGACGCTCAGGCGTCCTTGGACTCCTCGTCCGCGGCCGCGTCGGCCTCGGGCGCGGCGTCCTCGACCGGCGCGTCCTTCTTGACGTCGGCCAGGGCCTCGTCACCGGCGCGGTCCTTGGCGGAGCGCTTGGTGGCGGCCTCGGCCTCGCCCACCGCGTTCTGCTGCACGGTGAGGGCTTCCACCAGCTCGATGACCGCCATCGGGGCGTTGTCGCCGCGACGGGGGCCGATCTTGGTGATGCGGGTGTAGCCACCCGGGCGGTTCTCGTACCGCGGCGCGATCTCGGTGAAGAGGGTGTGCACGATCCCCTTGTCGGTGATCTGCTGCAGCACCTGGCGACGGTTGTGGATGTCGCCCTTCTTCGCCTTCGTGATCAGCCGCTCCGCGACCGGGCGCAGCCGGCGCGCCTTGGCCTCGGTGGTGGTGATCCGGCCGTGCTCGAAGAGCGACTTCGCGAGGTTCGCGAGCAGCAGCTTCTCGTGCGCGGCACTCCCGCCCAGACGGGCGCCCTTAGCGGGCTGGGGCATGGTCCTTCTCCTTCTACGCTGCACCGGCCGTGTCAGGTACCGATGTCAGTGCGAGCCGGCGGCCGCCGACTCGTCAGTACCCGAGGCTCGCGCCTCGGGGCTCCCCGAAGGGGCGCGGGGTCCTCCCCCTGGGCCTGGCGGCCCGGGAGTTCCCACGCGCCCCTTCGGGGCATGTCACACGTCAACCGTCGGAGACGGTCAGTACTGCTCGGTCTCCACGAAGCCCGCGTCCACGTCGTCGTCGGCGCCGAAGGCGTCGGCGGCGGCGGTCGGGTCGAATCCGGGCGGGCTGTCCTTGAGGGCCAGGCCCATGCCGGCCAGCTTCGCCTTGACCTCGTCGATCGACTTGGCACCGAAGTTGCGGATGTCGAGCAGGTCCGCCTCGGAGCGGGCCACCAGCTCGCCCACCGAGTGGATGCCCTCGCGCTTGAGGCAGTTGTAGGAGCGGACGGTGAGTTCCAGCTCCTCGATCGGCAGCGCCAGGTCCGCGGCCAGGGCGGCGTCCGTCGGGGACGGACCCATGTCGATGCCCTCGGCGTCGACGTTCAGCTCGCGGGCCAGGCCGAACAGCTCGACCAGGGTCTTGCCGGCCGACGCCATGGCGTCACGCGGCCGCATGGCCTGCTTGGTCTCGACGTCGACGATCAGCTTGTCGAAGTCGGTGCGCTGCTCGACACGGGTCGCCTCGACCTTGTATGTGACCTTGAGCACCGGGCTGTAGATGGAGTCGACCGGGATACGGCCGATCTCCTGGCCCTGCTGCTTGTTCTGCACCGCGGAGACGTAGCCGCGACCGCGCTCGACGGTCAGCTCCATCTCCAGCTTGCCCTTGGCGTTGAGCGTGGCCAGCACCAGGTCGGGGTTGTGCACCTCGACACCGGCCGGCGGCGCGATGTCGGCGGCGGTGACCACACCCGGGCCCTGCTTGCGCAGGTACATCACGACCGGCTCGTCGTGCTCCGAGGAGACGACGAGCTGCTTGATGTTGAGGATGAGGTCGGTGACGTCCTCCTTGACGCCCGGCACGGTGGTGAACTCGTGCAGGACCCCGTCGATCCGGATCGAGGTGACAGCCGCACCCGGGATCGAGGAGAGGAGCGTACGACGCAGGGAGTTGCCGAGGGTGTAGCCGAATCCCGGCTCCAGCGGCTCGATCACGAACCGGGAGCGGAACTCGTCGACGACCTCTTCGGTCAACGAGGGACGCTGAGCGATCAGCATGTGTTCGGTCCTTCAGTCGTGGGCGCCCGCTATTTGACGCCCCCTGTACTACGAGGGTACGGGTGGCGCGGCGAAACCGTCGTGAAACGGCCGCCGCACCACCCCCCACCTGCGAACTTCTACTCGACTACTACTTCGAGTAGAGCTCGACGATGAGCTGCTCCTGCACCTGGGTGTCGATCACCTGGCGCTCGGGCATGCTGTGCACCAGAATCCGCAGCTTGCCGGCGTTCGACTCGAGCCACGCGGGCACGGTCTTGTCGCCGGCCTCGCCCTGCGCCACCGCGAACGGGGTCAGGTTACGAGAGCGCTCGCGGACCTCGACGATGTCGTTCACGGCCACGCGCGCCGACGGGATGTCGGTCTTGCGGCCGTTGATGGTGATGTGTCCGTGCCGGACCAGCTGACGGGCGTGGTCACGGGACTTGGCGAAGCCGGCCCGGTACACCACGTTGTCGAGGCGGGTCTCGAGGATGCGCAGAAGGTTCTCACCGGTCTTGCCGGTCTTCTGGTTCGCTTCCTTGTAGTAGTTCACGAACTGCTTCTCGAGGACACCGTAGATACGCGCGCACTTCTGCTTCTCGCGAAGCTGGAGAAGGTACTCGCTGTCCTTGGTGCGCCCGCGTCCGTGCTCACCCGGGGGGTAAGGACGGATCTCGATCGGGCACTTCGCGCTCTCGCACTTAGCTCCCTTGAGGAAGAGCTTCTGCTTCTCCCGACGGCATCGCTTGCAGTCGGCCCCGGTGTAACGCGCCATTGTCTCAGTTCTCCTGTATCAGCTGGTCAGACGCGGCGGCGCTTCGGCGGGCGGCAGCCGTTGTGAGGGGTCGGGGTGACGTCCTGGATCGAACCCACCTCGAGGCCGGTGGCCTGGAGGGAGCGGATCGCGGTCTCGCGGCCGGAGCCGGGACCCTTGACGAAGACGTCCACCTTGCGCATGCCGTGCTCCTGCGCGCGGCGGGCAGCCGACTCGGCGGCCATCTGCGCGGCGAAGGGGGTGGACTTGCGCGAGCCCTTGAAGCCGACGTGACCGGCGGAGGCCCAGGAGATCACGTTCCCGGCAGGGTCGGTGATCGAGACGATGGTGTTGTTGAACGTGCTCTTGATGTGGGCGTGCCCGTGAGCGACGTTCTTCTTTTCCTTGCGGCGCACCTTCTTGGCTGCGCCCTGACGGCCCTTAGGAGGCATGTGTCAACTTCTCCCGGTGGAGGTGATCGGTCCTACAGCGAAGACCGCTGATGGGGTCTGGCTGTCGGACTACTTCTTGCCCGGCTTCTTCTTACCGGCGATGGCGCGACGCGGGCCCTTGCGGGTGCGGGCGTTGGTGTGAGTGCGCTGGCCGTGGACCGGCAGGCCCCGACGGTGGCGCAGACCCTGGTAGCAGCCGATCTCGACCTTGCGGCGGATGTCGGCCTGGACTTCACGGCGGAGGTCACCCTCGGTCGTGTAGTTCTCGTCGACCCACTTGCCGATCTTGACGAGGTCTTCCTCGGCAAGGTCGCGGACGCGGGTGTCGGGGTTCACACCGGTGTTCTTCAGGATCTCCTGGGCGCGCGAGCGCCCGATGCCGAAGACGTAGGTGAGGGCGATCTCCACGCGCTTCTCGCGCGGGAGGTCAACGCCTGAAAGGCGTGCCATGTGCTTGGCTCCTGGTGTTCTCGGAGGTCTTCCGCAGTTCCGGGTTCCCTTCCGCCGTACCAGGTACGGAACGGGTCCCCGGCCTCCACCGGGGGTGTCATCCCCGTACCGGACGGGGATGGGAACTGCGTATGTACGCGTGGTGCGTCGCGCGAAGTTCTGCTGGTGCAGGGGTGGTCGGCGGGCGTCAGCCCTGGCGCTGCTTGTGGCGCAGGTTGTCGCAGATGACCATGACCCGGCCGTGACGGCGGATCACCTTGCACTTGTCGCAGATCTTCTTGACGCTCGGCTTGACCTTCATGGGACTGAGGTTCTCCGGGTCGTGGTGAGATCTACAAGCGGGTTACTTGTATCGGTAGACGATCCGTCCGCGCGTCAGGTCGTAGGGAGACAGCTCCACGACGACCCGGTCATCCGGAAGGATTCGGATGTAGTGCATCCGCATCTTGCCGCTGATGTGCGCGAGGACCTTGTGACCGTTCTGCAGTTCCACCTTGAACATCGCATTCGGCAGAGACTCGATCACGGTGCCCTCGATCTCGATGGCGCCTTGCTTTTTGGCCATGTCCTGCTTTCGGGATCGGCTACCGGGGTCGGCTCCGGACATGCCGGAAGACACGCGGGGCCGACATATGAGTCTACGGCAAGCGCCGCTGAAACACGAATCGAGATGTATGCCCACCGAGCGTGATCGTTACGCGCGGAGGCCACCCCTCGCCGGCGAGCCGAAGGACGGGTTCAGCCGGCCGGAGGCGAGAAGGCGCTAACGAAGCGGGTCGGGGGCGGTGGTGATGCCGTACTCCGCCAGCTTGGCCTTGCCCCCGTCAGGGGCGGTGAGCACCAGCGGGCCCTGCTCGGTGAGGGCGATGGTGTGCTCCCAGTGCGCGGACCAGGAGCCGTCGTCGGACTTGACGGTCCACTCGTCCTCCAGCACGTGGGTGTGCGGTGTGCCGAGTGTCACCATCGGCTCGATCGCCAGGCACAGCCCGGGCACCAGCCGGATGCCGCGGCCGCGCTTCTTGGTGACGTAGTTGAGCACGTGCGGGTCCATGTGCATCTGGGTGCCGATGCCGTGGCCGCCGTACCCCTCCACGATGCCGTACTTGCCCGAGGACGGGCGCGGCTGGCGGCGGATGTACGACTCGACCGCCTGCGAGATGTCGTCCAGCCGGCTGCCCTTGCGGAAGGCGGCGATGCCGGCCCACATGGACTCCTCGGTGACCCGGCTCAACTCGGCCAGCTCCGGGGCGTGTCCGGTGCCCACCAGGCAGGTGAAGGCCGCGTCGCCGTGCCAGCCGTCGACGATCGCGCCCGCGTCGATCGCGAGGATGTCGCCGTCCTTGAGCACCGTCACGGCGTCCGGGATGCCGTGCACCACCACGTCGTTGACCGACGTGCAGATGTTGCCGGGGAAGCCGCCGTAGCCCAGGAAGTTGGGCTTGGCGCCGTGGTCGGCGATCACCTTCGCGGCGACCTCGTCCAGGTCCTTGGTGCTGGCGCCCGGTACGGCCGCCGCCCGGGTCGCCTCGTGGATCGCCGCGACGACCAGACCGGCCTCCCGCATCTTGGCGATCTGCTCCGGGGTCTTCAGCTCCACCATCGCGGCTGATGCCTTCCTTGCTGCCGTGAGTCGCTACTGCCGTGAGTCGCTACTGCCGTAAGTCGTTGCTGCGGTAAGTCCTTGCCTCCACCAACCATACGGCCGTGGCGCCCGTCGGGGCACCACGGCCGTGGGAGGTACGCGTACCGGCCGGGCCGGTACCAGGTGGGCTACGCGCTCTGCTCGCTGTCCGCGTCCGCGCGCAGGGCCGCCATGGCCCGCCCGGTGACGTCGGCCACCGCGCCGAGCGCGGAGATCGTCACCACCAGGCCCTGCTTCTTGTAGTAGTCGATGATCGGCTCGGTCTCGCGGTGGTAGATCTCCAGCCGGTTGCGGACCTTGTCCGGGGCGTCGTCGTCACGCCGGTACAGCTCGCCGCCGCACTCGTCGCAGACACCCTCGGTCTTCGGCTGCTTGTACTCGACGTGGAAGACGTGCGCGCTGTCGTTGCGGCAGATCCGGCGGCCGGCGATCCGCTTGACCACCTCTTCCTCCGGGACCTCCAGGTCCAGCACGCCGTCGAGCGCGATGTCGTGCCGGGCCAGGTAGGCGTCCAGCGCCCGCGCCTGGTGCTCGTTGCGCGGGAAGCCGTCCAGCAGGAAGCCGCCGGCGGCGTCCGGGCGCTCCAGCCGGTCCTCGGCCATGCCGATGGTGACTTCGTCGGGCACCAGGTCGCCGGCGTCCATGTACGCCTTCGCCTGCTTGCCCAGGTCGGTGCCCTGGTTGATGTTGGCGCGGAACAGGTCGCCCGTGGAAATGTGCGGGATCGAGAGGTTCTTGGCGAGGAACGCGGCCTGCGTTCCCTTGCCTGCGCCGGGCGGCCCGACCAGGACGATACGCATCAGCGGAGGAACCCTTCGTAGTTACGCTGCTGGAGCTGGCTTTCGATCTGCTTCACGGTCTCCAGACCCACACCGACGATGATGAGGATGCTGGTGCCACCCAGAGGGAAGTTGCCGTTGCTCCCGTTGAAGATCGCGATCGCGACCGTCGGAACGAGGGCGATCAGGCCCAGGTACAGCGAACCGGGCCACGTGATGCGGTTGAGCACGTAACTCAGGTATTCAGCGGTGGGGCGACCGGCCCGGATACCCGGGATGAACCCACCATACTTCTTCATATTGTCGGCTACTTCTTCGGGGTTGAAGGAGATCGCGACGTAGAAGAAGGCGAAGAAGACGATCAGCAGGAAGTACGCGGCCATGTACGCCGGGTGATCACCCTTGGTGAAGTTGCGCTCGATCCACTGTGCCCAGCCGGCCGTCGACCCGGAGAACTGCACGATCAGCGCCGGGATGTAGAGCAGCGAGGAGGCGAAGATGACCGGGATCACACCGGCCTGGTTCACCTTGAGCGGGATGTACGTCGAGGTGCCGCCGTAGGACCGGCGGCCGATCATGCGTTTCGCGTACTGCACCGGGATACGGCGCTGGGCCTGTTCGACGAAGACCACCAGGCCGACCATGACCAGGCCGATCAGAATCACCGCGAGGAACTCGACCCAGCCGCCCGCGATGGTGCCGGAGACCTTGATGCCCCACAGCGAGCCGGGGAAGCCGGCCGCGATCGAGACGAACATCAGGATCGACATGCCGTTGCCGATGCCGCGGTCGGTGATCAGCTCGCCCAGCCACATGATCATCACGGTGCCCGCGGTCATGCAGGTCACCATGGTGACGGTGGTGAAGATCGACTGGTTCGGGACGATGTCGTTGCCCTTGGAGCAGGTCGAGAAGAGGTTGCCGGAGCGGGCGGTCGCCACCAGACCGGTGCCCTGCAGGATCGCCAGCGCGACCGTCAGGTACCGGGTGTACTGCGTGATCTTGGTGGTGCCGGCCTGCCCCTCCTTCTTCAGGGCCTCCAGCCGCGGAATCACCACGGTCAGCAGTTGCAGGATGATGCTCGCCGTGATGTACGGCATGATCCCGAGCGCGAAGATGGTGAGCTGGAGCAGAGCTCCGCCGCTGAACATGTTGACCAGACCGAAGAGGCTGTTGTTGCCCTTCGTCTGCTTCACACAGTCATTGACGACGCCGAAGTCGATACCGGGCACCGGGACGTGCGCGCCCAGCCGGTACACCACGATGATGGCCAGCGTGAAGAGCAGCTTCTTGCGCAGGTCGGGCGTCCTGAACGCCCGGGCGAACGCGGTGAGCACGGTGCCTCCTGCACCCCCCGCGCCACGGCGGAAGGACGGTCTCTGGTGAGATTTCTGACGGATAGGGGCTCGGCCACCTTACCGGCGACGTGGCCCCGGTAGGAATGACCCATCGGCCAGGGAAAATTCACAGAAATGAACGACCGGGGACGCCCTGAGGTACTGGGCGTCCCCGGTCGGGTTGCACATCCGGCTCAGACGAGCTCGGTGACGGTACCGCCGGCCGCGGTGATCTTCTCCTTGGCGGAGCCGGAGACCGCGTCCACGGTCACCTGCAGAGCCACGGAGACGTCGCCGGCGCCGAGCACCTTGACGAGCTGGTTCTTGCGCACGGCACCCTTGGCGACCAGGTCGGCAACGGTGACCTCACCACCCTCGGGGTAGAGGGCGGCGAGCTTGTCCAGGTTGACGACCTGGTACTCGGTGCGGAACGGGTTCTTGAAGCCCTTGAGCTTCGGGAGGCGCATGTGGAGGGGCATCTGCCCGCCCTCGAAGCGCTCCGGAACCTGGTAACGGGCCTTGGTGCCCTTGGTACCACGACCGGCCGTCTTGCCCTTGGACGCCTCGCCGCGACCCACACGGGTCTTGGCGGTCTTGGCGCCCGGAGCCGGACGGAGGTTGTGCACCTTGATCGGGTTGTCACCCATGATCAGTCGACCTCCTCGACCGTGACGAGGTGGCGGACGGTGTGGACCATGCCGCGGATCTCCGGGCGGTCCTCCTTGACCACGACGTCGTGCAGGCGCTTGAGCCCGAGCGAACGCAGGGTGTCACGGTGGTTCTGCTTGCTGCCGATGTAGGACTTGGTCTGCGTGACCTTCAGGCGCGCCATCACACACCGACCCCGGCTCGGGCGCGCAGCAGCGCGGCCGGCGCGACATCCTCGATCGGCAGACCGCGGCGGGCGGCGATCTCCTCGGGCCGCTGAAGGCCCTGGAGCGCGGCCACCGTGGCGTGCACGATGTTGATCGCGTTGTCCGAGCCGAGGCTCTTGGACAGCACGTCGTGGATGCCCGCGCACTCCAGCACGGCGCGCACCGGGCCACCGGCGATCACACCGGTACCGGGGGAAGCCGGCTTGAGCAAGACGACGCCCGCGGCCTTCTCGCCCTGGATCGGGTGCGGGATGGTGCCCTGGATACGGGGGACCTTGAAGAAGTGCTTCTTGGCCTCCTCAACACCCTTGGCGATGGCGGCCGGCACCTCCTTGGCCTTGCCGTAGCCGACACCGACGGTGCCGTCGCCATCGCCCACCACGACCAGCGCGGTGAAGCTGAAGCGACGACCACCCTTCACAACCTTGGCGACGCGATTGATCGCGACGACCCGCTCGACATAGGCGGTCTTCTCGGCCTGCTGGCCGCCGTCCCGCCGGTCCTTACGGTCCCGTCGCTCGCCGCCACCGGCACCGCTTCCGCGGCGCTGGGGTCCAGCCATTGGAATTACCTCTCTTCGTTATCCGCTAGCTAACGGAACCGGTCAGAACTTCAGACCGGCTTCGCGGGCGGCGTCCGCCAGGGCGGCGATCCGCCCAGCGTACTGGTTGCCGCCACGGTCGAATACGACAGCTTCGACGCCCTTGGCCTTCGCACGCTCGGCCACGAGCTGGCCGACCTGCTTCGCCTTGGCGCTCTTGTCGCCTTCGCCGCCGCGGATGGACGCGTCGAGGGTCGACGCCGACGCGAGCGTGTGGCCCGCGAGGTCGTCGATGACCTGCGCCACGATGCCGCGGTTGGACCGCGTCACCACCAGGCGCGGGCGCTCGGTCGTACCGTTGACGCGCTTGCGGACCCGAATGTGGCGCCGCTTGAGCGCCGCACCCTTGTACGCCTTGCCCTTGGCGATCTTCACACCGTATGCCATGGCTACTTACCAGCCTTTCCGACCTTGCGGCGGATGACTTCGCCGGCGTACTTGACGCCCTTCGCCTTGTACGGGTCAGGCTTCCGCAGCTTGCGGATATTGGCGGCCACTTCGCCGACCTTCTGCTTGTCGATGCCCTCGACGGAGAACTTCACCGGGGACTCGACCTTGAAGGAGATGCCCTCGGGGGCCTCGACGAGAATCGGGTGGCTGTATCCCAGCGCGAACTCCAGGTTGGAGCCCTTCGCCTGGACGCGGTACCCGACTCCGCTGATCTCAAGGGACTTGCTGTAGCCCGCGGTCACGCCGGTGATCATGTTCGCCACCAGCGTGCGGGACAGGCCGTGCAGGGCCTTCGAGACACGCTCGTCGTTGGGGCGGGTGACCAGCAGCACGCCGTCCTCGCCCTTTGCGATCTCGATCGGCGCGGCAACGGTGTGGGTGAGGGAGCCCTTGGGGCCCTTCACCGCAACCGTGCGGCCGTCGATGGTGACGTCCACTCCGGCGGGAACCGAGATGGGCAGCTTGCCGATGCGCGACATTGCTCTACCTCTCTTTCCCGGTTACCAGACGTAGGCGAGGACTTCCCCACCCACGCCCTTCTTCTGCGCCTGCTGGCCGGTGAGCAGACCGTGCGACGTGGAGATGATCGCCACGCCCAGGCCGCCCAGCACCCGAGGCAGGTTGGTGGACTTTGCGTAGACCCGAAGACCCGGCTTGCTGATCCGCTTGATGCCGGCGATCGAGCGCTCGCGGTTGGGGCCGAACTTCAGCTCGAGGATGAGGTTCTTGCCGACCTCGGCCTCCTCGACCTTCCAGCCGGTGATGTAACCCTCCTGCTGGAGGATCTCCGCGATGTGCGACTTGATCTTGCTGAACGGCATCCCGACTTCGTCGTGGTACGCCGAGTTAGCGTTCCGCAGACGGGTCAGCATGTCTGCGATGGGGTCGGTCATGGTCATGAGTTGGCCCTGGGCCTCTCTCGCCGGGGTTTCCTGTCTGCTCCGTCCCTCTCCCCCGGCTTGAGCCGGGAGCGGGTGTGGTGCGGGGACCTACGGCGTAGTGGATCGGGTCCTGATGTCCGGAAGAGGACTACCAGGAGCTCTTGGTCACGCCCGGCAGCTCGCCACGGTGGGCCATCTCACGAAGGCACACGCGGCACAGGCCGAACTTGCGGTAGACGGAGTGCGGCCGGCCACAGCGCTGGCAGCGGTTGTACGCGCGCACAGCGAACTTGGGCTTGCGAGCCGACTTAGCGATCAGAGCCTTCTTCGCCACGGTCAGTTCTCCTTGAACGGGAAGCCGAGGTGACGAAGGAGGGCACGACCCTCGTCGTCGTTGGTCGCCGTGGTGACCACGGTGATGTCCATGCCCCGGACCCGGTCGATCTTGTCCTGGTCGATCTCGTGGAACATGACCTGCTCCGTGAGACCGAAGGTGTAGTTGCCCCGGCCGTCGAACTGCTTCGGCGACAGGCCCCGGAAGTCGCGGATACGCGGCAGCGCCAGCGACAGCAGGCGGTCCAGGAACTCCCACATCCGGTCACCGCGCAGCGTGACGTGCGCGCCGATCGGCTGACCCTCACGCAGCTTGAACTGCGCGATGGACTTACGGGCCTTGGTGACCTGCGGCTTCTGGCCGGTGATCGTGGCGAGGTCGCGGATCGCGCCCTCGATCAGCTTGGAGTCGCGGGCGGCGTCGCCCACACCCATGTTGACCACGATCTTGGTGAGACCGGGGACCTGCATGACGTTCGCGTAGTCGAACTGCTCACGCAGCTTGCCCGCGATCTCCTCGCGGTAGCGCGTCTTGAGACGCGGAGCGGTGCTGGTGGTAGCGGCACCTGAAGTTGCAGTAGTCATCTCAGATGTCCTCACCGGTCCGCTTGGCAACGCGGATCTTGGTGCCCTCGTCGTCAAAGCGGTAGCCGACGCGGGTCACGACCTTCTTGCCGTCCTTCTCAACAACCAGCTGCACGTTGCTGACGTGGATCGGCGCCTCGGTGGTGATGATCCCGCCGGTCTTCGAACCGCGGTCGGTCTGGCCGGCCTTGGTGTGCTTCTTGACCCGGTTGACACCCTCGACCAGGACCCGGTCCTCGCGGGGGAAGGCCACGATGACCTTGCCCTGCTTGCCCTTGTCCTTGCCGGTGATGACCTGGACCAGGTCGCCCTTCTTGATCTTCATCGGTTACAGCACCTCCGGCGCGAGCGAGACGATCTTCATGAACTTCTTCTCGCGCAGCTCACGGCCCACCGGGCCGAAGATACGGGTGCCGCGGGGGTCGCCGTCGTTCTTGAGAAGCACGGCGGCGTTCTCGTCGAAGCGGATGTACGAGCCGTCGGCGCGACGGCGCTCCTTGACGGTCCGGACGATGACCGCCTTGACGACCTCGCCCTTCTTCACGTTGCCACCGGGGATCGCGTCCTTGACGGTGGCGACGATGACGTCACCGATGCCCGCGTAGCGGCGACCCGAACCACCGAGAACACGGATGCAAAGGATCTCCTTGGCACCAGTGTTGTCGGCGACACGAAGTCGCGACTCCTGCTGGATCACGTCTGTCTCCTGTTTGTCTGCCGGTTCCCGGCGGGCGCCACGCAAGCTGACCTGCGTGGCGCCCGCCGAGCCTGGCGGAACCGTCCTGCGAGGGAATCCCCGCAGGAATTACTGGGTTACTTGGCCTTCTCGAGGATCTCCACGACACGCCAGCGCTTCGTCGCGGACTGCGGCCGGGTCTCCATCAGGAGGACGCGGTCGCCGATGCCTGCGGCGTTCTGCTCGTCGTGTGCCTTGAGCTTGTTGGTGCGGCGGATGACCTTGCCGTAGAGCGCGTGCTTCACGCGGTCCTCGACAGCGACCACAACGGTCTTGTCCATCTTGTCGCTGACCACGAGACCCTCACGGGTCTTGCGGAAGCCGCGCGCGTCACTGGCGGGGGTCTCAGTCACATTCTTCTCGCTCATCAGGCGCTCTCCACCGTCTCGATGCCGAGCTCACGCTCACGCATGAGGGTGTAGATCCGGGCGATTTCCTTGCGGACGGTCTTGAGCCGGGTGTTGTTCTCAAGCTGTCCGGTGGCCGCCTGGAAGCGGAGGTTGAACAGCTCCTCCTTGGCCTCACGCAGCTTGCCGACGAGGTCCTCGTCGCCAAGCTGGCGCAGCTCGGTCGCCTTGGTACCGGCCGCCATCACGACTCACCTGCCTCGCGCCGCACGATGCGGCACTTCATCGGAAGCTTGTGCGCGGCACGAGTGAGCGCCTCGCGCGCAACCTTCTCATTCGGGAAGGACAGCTCGAACATCACCCGACCGGGCTTGACGTTCGCGATCCACCACTCCGGCGAACCCTTACCGGAACCCATGCGGGTCTCGGCCGGCTTCTTCGTCAGCGGGCGGTCCGGGTAGATGTTGATCCAGACCTTGCCGCCACGCTTGATGTGGCGGGTGATGGAGATACGAGCGGACTCGATCTGCCGGTTGGTCACGTAGGCGGGGGTGACGGCCTGCAGGCCGAACTCGCCGAACGCCAGCTCCGTGCCGCCCTTGGCCATACCGCGCCGGGTGGGGTGGTGCTGCTTGCGGTGCTTGACCCTACGGGGGATCAGCATGGTACTTAGCCTTCCGTTCCGGGGGTCTCAGCAGCCGGAGCCGCCGCCTCGACAGGAGCGGGCGCGTCGGCCTTGGGGGCCGCTGCGGCACCGTCCGTCTGGGGACGACGACCACGGCCGCCGCGCTCGCCACCGCGGCGCTGCGGACGCTCGTTGCCACCGCCACGGGCCGGGCGGTTGCCGGCACGGGCCGCGGCGTTGTCGGCGCGGACCTCGGCGATGTTCTTCACGTCGCCCTTGTAGATCCACACCTTCACACCGATCCGGCCGAAGGTGGTCTTGGCCTCGAAGAAGCCGTAGTCCACGTTCGCCCGCAGGGTGTGCAGCGGCACCCGGCCCTCGCGGTAGAACTCCGAGCGGGACATCTCGGCGCCGCCGAGACGGCCACCGCACTGGATCTTGATGCCCTTGGCGCCGGCCTTCAGCGTGCCCTGCATGCTCTTGCGCATGGCACGGCGGAAGGAGACCCGGGAGGAGAGCTGCTCGGCGACCGCCTGGGCCACCAGCTGCGCGTCCATCTCGGGGTTCTTGACCTCGAGGATGTTCAGCTGGACCTGCTTGCCGGTCAGCTTCTCCAGGTCACCGCGGATACGGTCGGCCTCCGCGCCGCGACGGCCGATGACGATGCCCGGCCGGGCGGTGTGGATGTCGACGCGGACGCGGTCACGGGTGCGCTCGATCTCCACCTTGGAGATGCCGGCCCGCTCCATGCCCTGCGTCATCATCCGGCGGATGGCGACGTCTTCCTTGACGTAGTCCTTGTAGAGCTTGTCGGCGTACCACCGGGACTTGAAGTCCGTGGTGATGCCGAGCCGGAACCCGTAAGGGTTAACCTTCTGGCCCATTACCGGGTCCCTTCCTTGCTGGCAACGACCACGGTGATGTGACTCGTCCGCTTGCGGATGCGGTAGGCGCGGCCCTGGGCGCGCGGCCGGAACCGCTTCAGGGTCGGACCCTCGTCCACGTACGCCTCGCTGATGAACAGCGACTCGGCGTCCGTGTGGTCGTAGTTGTGCGCGGCGTTGGCGATGGCGCTGTCGAGCACCTTGCCCACCGGCTCGCTCGCGGCCTGCGGCGTGAAACGCAGGACCGCCTGAGCCTCCGTGGCATCCATGCCACGGATGAGGTCCACCACGCGGCGGGCCTTCATGGGCGTGACGCGGATGTACCGCGCCTGGGCCCTGGCTTCCATGGTTGTCCCTTCAGTGTCTGTCATGGTCGGTCGCTTCTCGCCGCTGGTCAGCGACGCCGCGCCTTGCGGTCGTCCTTCTCGTGACCGCGGAAGGTGCGGGTCGGCGCGAACTCGCCGAGCTTGTGGCCGACCATCGACTCAGTGACAAACACCGGGACGTGCTTACGGCCGTCGTGCACCGCGATCGTGTGGCCCAGCATGGCCGGGACGATCATCGAGCGGCGGGACCAGGTCTTGATGACGTTCTTGGTGCCTGCTTCGTTCTGGACATCCACCTTCTTGATCAGGTGGTCGTCGACGAAGGGCCCCTTCTTGAGACTCCGCGGCATCTAAACCCGCTCCTAGCGCTTCTTGTTCGTCTTGCGGCGGCGGACGATGTACTTGTTGCTCGCCTTCTTGGGAGAACGAGTACGACCCTCCTTCTGACCCCAGGGCGAGACCGGGTGGCGACCACCGGAGGTCTTGCCCTCACCACCACCGTGCGGGTGGTCCACCGGGTTCATGGCGACACCGCGGACGGTCGGGCGAACGCCCTTCCACCGCATGCGGCCGGCCTTGCCCCAGTTGATGTTCGACTGCTCGGCGTTGCCGACCTCACCGATGGTGGCGCGGCAGCGGACGTCGACCATCCGGACCTCGCCGGACGGCATGCGAAGGGTGGCCATGTTGCCTTCCTTCGCCAGCAGCTGCACCGAGGCGCCCGCGGAGCGGGAGATCTTGGCGCCGCCACCGGGCCGCAGCTCGATCGCGTGGATCGTGGTACCGACCGGGATGTTGCGCAGCGGCAGGTTGTTGCCCGGCTTGATGTCGGCGCTGGGGCCGTTCTCGATCCGGTCGCCCTGCTGCAGGCGGGCGGGGGCGAGGATGTAGCGCTTCTCGCCGTCCGCGTAGTGCAGCAGCGCGATGCGCGCGGTGCGGTTGGGGTCGTATTCGATGTGCGCGACCTTGGCGGGCACGCCGTCCTTGTCGTGCCGACGGAAGTCGATCACTCGGTAGGCGCGCTTGTGGCCACCGCCCTGGTGGCGAACGGTCACACGACCGGCGTTGTTACGGCCGCCCTTGCTGTGCAGCGGGCGGACCAGCGACTTCTCCGGCGTGGACCGCGTGATCTCGACGAAGTCGGCGACGCTGGAGCCACGACGGCCCGGGGTCGTCGGCTTGTACTTGCGGATACCCATTTCTCAGTCCTCGGAATATTCCGGACTTCGACTCGAACCGATCCCCGTTAGGAGACCGGGCCGCCGAAGATGTCGATGCGGTCGCCCTCGGCAAGGGTCACGATGGCGCGCTTGGTGTTGGCGCGCTTTCCGAAACCGGTGCGGGTGCGCTTGCGCTTGCCCTGCCGGTTGATCGTGTTGACCCCGGTGACCTTGACCTGGAAGACCGCCTCGACGGCCTGCTTGATCTGGGTCTTGTTGGCGCGCGGGTCGACGACGAAGGTGTACTTGTTGTCGTCCAGCAGCGCGTAGCTCTTCTCGGAGACGACCGGCTTGATCAGCAGGTCGCGCGGGTCCGTGAAGGTCTTGCTGGTGATCGAGGCGGCCGGCACCTGGTCGGTGACCTCGGTCAGTTCGGTCTGCTCGGCCATCAGGCGTCGCTCCCTTCGGTCTCGGCGGCGCCGGTACCGGGGACACTGACGAACCGGTCGAAGGCGGCCTTGGTGAAGACCACGTCGTCGGAGACGAGCACGTCGTACGTGTTGAGCTGGCCGGCCTCCAGGATGTGCACCTGGGGGAGGTTGCGGGCGGACAGCCACCCGGCCTCGTCGGCCCGCTCGACGACGAGCAGCACGTTCTTGCGCTCGCTGATCTTGCCCAGCAGCGTCTTCGCGGCCTTGGTCGACGGCGTCTCGCCCTCGACGATGCCGGTCACGACGTGGATACGGCTGTGCCGGGCGCGGTCGGTCAGGGCACCGCGCAGGGCGGCCCTGATCATCTTCTTGGGCGTGCGCTGCGAGTAGTCGCGCGGCACGGGGCCGTGCACGACGCCACCGCCGGCGAACTGCGGTGCGCGGGTCGAGCCCTGACGGGCGCGGCCGGTGCCCTTCTGGCGGTACGGCTTCTTGCCACCACCGCGGACCTCGCCACGCGTCTTGACCTTGTGCGTGCCCTGGCGGGCCGCGGCAAGCTGCGCGACGACGACCTGGTGGATCAGCGGGATGCTGACCTTGGCGTCGAAGATCTCGGCCGGGAGCTCTACGGTCCCGGCGGTGTCGCCCGCGGGCGACAGGATGTCGATGCTGGTGCTCATATCCTTCAGGCCCCCTTGGCCGCGCTGCGGACCAGGACGAGGCCGCCGTTCGGACCGGGAACCGCGCCCTTGATGAGCAGCAGGCCCTTCTCCGCGTCAACGGCGTGAACGGTCAGGTTCTGGGTGGTGACCCGCTCGTTGCCCATGCGGCCCGCCATACGCAGACCCTTGAACACGCGGCCCGGGGTGGCGCAGCCACCGATGGAGCCGGGAGAGCGGTGCTTGCGCTGGACACCGTGGCCGGCGCCGAGGCCCTTGAAGTTGTGGCGCTTCATGACACCGGCGAAGCCCTTGCCCTTGCTCTTGCCGGTCACGTCGACCTTGACACCGGCCTCGAACACCTCGGCGGTGATCTCCTGGCCGAGGGTGTACTCGGCGGCGTCGGCCGTGCGCAGCTCCACGAGGTGGCGGCGCGGGGTGACGTCGGCCTTGGCGAAGTGGCCCTTGAGGGGCTTGTTCACCTTGCGCGGGTCGATCTCGCCGAAGGCGAGCTGGACCGACTCGTAGCCGTCGGCGTCGTTCGTACGCACCTGGGTCACAACGTTCGGGCCGGCCTTGACCACGGTCACCGGGACGACACGGTTGTTCTCGTCCCAGACCTGGGTCATGCCGAGCTTCTCGCCCAGGATGCCCTTGATCTGCTTGGTCATCTTCTCCGCGCCTCTCAGAGCTTGATCTCGATGTCGACGCCGGCCGGCAGGTCCAGGCGCATCAACGAGTCAACGGTCTTGGGCGTCGGGTCGAGGATGTCGATCAGGCGCTTGTGCGTGCGCATCTCGAAGTGCTCGCGCGAGTCCTTGTACTTGTGCGGCGACTTGATGACGCAGTACACGTTCTTCTCAGTGGGCAGCGGCACCGGGCCCGCGACCTGCGCACCAGTACGGGTCACCGTCTCGACGATCTTCTTCGCCGAAGAGTCGATGACCTCGTGGTCGTAGGCCTTGAGCCGGATGCGGATCTTCTGTCCCGCCATGGCTACTCCGTAGTCCTTGTCTCTTTTTACGCTCTGGCATCCGCTTGTCCGACCCACGCGGTCGGGCGTGTCGCGTCTCTCGCACATGACTTTCCGCATGCGGAAAGGCCCTGCACCAGGGATTTGCGTGGGAGATCTCACCCACCGGATGCCTGATCGGAGCCGCGTTGACACTTCCCGGAAGATTCCCGTACGTCCGCCCCAGCGCTGCCCGGAGGGCAGATAAGGACGACGAGTACTGTGGGACTCGCTTCCGGTCCTCCCGACGGGAGGCGCGCAACATCGGCGCTCGACCGAGCAACTTGGGTAGTCTGCCATACCGGACGCACCGGACGCCAATCGAGCCGGGTAGCTTACCCCGTGGCCCGGAACACCCAAACCTGGGCGGGGCGGGTCCGGACAGGTCCCGATCACCGCCCGCGCGGGGCCGTCGCCCCGCCGGTGTCCGCCCCGCCCGCCCGGGCGGCGGTCAACAGGGGCGCGCGGCAGGCGCTTTGAGGCGCGAAACGTGGCCTATTGGCGCTCTGTCCCGATACCCGCCCGCCCGGGTAACTTTCCAAGGTGAGCCTATGGACTTCCCTGGAGCCCCCGTCCACGACTGTCGACGCGGGCAGCACCGCGGCCGTGCGCCTTCGCATCCGCAACACCGGCGACGTCGTCGACGAGTACCGCTTCACCGTCGTCGGTGACCTCGCGCCCTACATCACCGCCGAACCGGCGACCCTCCGCCTCTACCCGGGCACCACGGGCACGGTCGAGCTCACGGTCGCGCCGCCCCGCACCCCCGACGCCACCGCCGGGCCGCACCCCTACGCCGTGCAGATCACCCCGTCCGAGCAGCCCGAGGCGACCACCGTCCCCGAGGGCAACATCACGGTGACGCCGTTCGTCGAGGTGCGCGCGGAACTCGTCCCGCACACCGTCAAGGGGCGCTTCCGGGGACGGCCCAAGCTGGCTGTCGACAACCTCGGCAACACCGCCCTCACCGCCTCCGTGACCGGCGAGGACAACGGCGACCAGCTCGGCTACGAGATCGTCCCGTCCAACGTCCGTATCGAGCCGGGCCGAGCGGCCTTCGTCGCCGCCACGTTGAAGCCCCGCCAGATCATCTGGATCGGCGCCAAGCAGAACCGGCCGTACCGGCTGTCGGTGTCCCGCTCGGGGGTCAGCCCGCTGACCGTGGACGGCGCCTACGTCCAGCGCGGCGTCCTGCCCCGCTGGCTCTTCACCGCCCTCACCCTCTGCCTGGGGCTCGTCATCGTCGGCGTCGCGCTCTGGTTCACCCATGCGCCCGCCCTCAGCAGCCGGGCCACGCCACTCGTCCAGCAGAGCACCGCGAGTGTGCTCCCCAGCCCGAGTTCCGCGCCCGCGCCGCCGCAGCCGGCCGCCACCACCCCGAGTGCGGCGGTGCCCACCACCCCGCAGGACACCCCGGCCCGCGGAGGCGGCGGCACCAGCGGCGGAGGCGGCAGCAGCGGTAGCAGCAGCGGTGGGGGCCACGGCGGCGGAAGCAGCGGTGGGAGCGGCAGCGGCCCCAAGCACACGACGCCGCCCGCCAGCGGGAGTTCGGCCGTCGAGCTGGTCGGCCAGGGCTCCCACCGGTGCATCACGGTGACGGACGGCGTCGCGCCGGGGGGCAAGGACGGCAAGCCGCTGGAGCTGTGGGACTGTAGCGGCGCCGCCTGGCAGCAGTGGACCTTCGTCCTGGACGGGAAGGCCGACTACCGGGGCACCATCCACTCGCTGGGACTGTGCATGGACGTCGCCAACGCGAACACGGCCGCCGGCACCACGGTCCAGCTGGCCAACTGCAACGGCGGCCCGGCCCAGGTGTGGACCCTCAACACCACCACGGGCGGCGATCTGGTGAGCATCCTCGCCAACAAGTGCGTGGCCGCGGTCAACAAGGGAACCGGCAACGGGACCAAGTTGCAGTTGGCGGACTGCGCCGGCACCTCCAACCAGAAGTGGGTCCGGGCCAAACCGTGAGGGTGCGGAAGGTCAGGCGACATGCGGCCGGCGTCCTCGGCACACCGCTGTGGGGTGTCAGGCCATGACCGGCGCCGGCCCGCACCGATGCCCGGTCCGGCGCTCGCCGGGCGACCGCTCCGCACCGGGGGCGGGCGGTCGCGAAACTGACACGCCCCGCCGCCTGCGCAGCCGGCCGTACTAGGGTCACGGGAATCCACCTAGTGCAGGGAGGCCCGCGATGGCGGTGAAGGCCCAGGGTTCGGGTGCCCTGCTGCGGCTGCGGAAGGTCAGCAGGAACTACGGGAAGCGGCAGGCGCTGCTGCCGCTGGACCTGGATGTGACCGCCGGGAAGTGCACCGCGCTGTTCGGGCACAACGGGTCGGGCAAGTCGACGCTGCTGCGGATCGCGTCCGGCCGCGACGCCCCCACCAGCGGCCAGGCGCTCTTCGCCGGGCGGCCGATCAGCGAGGACGACCCGGAGGTACGCGCCCGGGTCGCCGTGGTCGGTGACACCGTGGCCTGCTACCCCGACCTCACCGTGCGCGAGCACCTGGAACTGGTGACGGTCGCGCACGCCGTCGACGACGCGGCCGGCTGGATCGACCAGGTGCTCGCCGACCGGCGGCTGTCCGACCACGCGGACGCGCTGCCCGGCGCCCTGTCCTCCGGCCAGATGCAGTCCCTGCTGCTGGCCGCCGCGCTGGTCCGCCCGCGGGACCTGCTGGTCCTGGACGAGCCCGAGCAGCGGCTCGACCCCGACGCCCGGCAGCGGCTGGCCGAACTGCTGGTCGCCGAGAAGGAGAGCGGCGTGGCGGTGCTGCTCGCCACCCACCAGGCCGAGCTGGCCGAGGCGGTCGCCGACCACCTGGTCGCCCTGGAGGACGGCCGGGTCGCCGCCCAGGGCCCGCCGGCCGACGTGCTGCGGCAGCTCGGCGCGGGCGCATGACCGGCAGCAGCCGCGCCTCGGCGGACACCCCCGAGGGGCCCGGACTCGCGGACCACGACGCCGACATGACCGACAGCCCCGCGCCCGACAGCCCCGTACCCGGCGAGCTCGCACCCGACGACCCGGCAGCCGACGACCCGGCAGCCGACGACCCCGACACGTACGCTTCCGGCGGCTGGAGCGAGGCCGACGACGACCGCACCACCGAGACGCTCGCCTGGCTGCGGACCAAGCGCAAGGCCCACCGCCGCCGGCAGGGCCGCGACCTGGCGGTGCTGCTCTACTCCGTGCTGCTCGCCGTCGTCGGCTACGGCAGCGGGCTGGCCGTGCACTTCCTGCGCGGCCTCGACGAAGGGACGGACTACGGCGGTTTCGGCGCCGGTCTGACCCGCGGCCTGCCCGCCCTGTTCACCGCGCTGAGCCTGCTGCTGTTCCTGGTCTCGGCCCGCGACGCGCTGTGGCGCGGCCCGGTGGTGCTGCCCGGCCCGGCCGTGGGCTGGCTGCTGGCGCAGCCCGTGCGGCGCGCGGCGGTGCTGCGGCCGTGGTTCCGGCTCTCCGCCGGGCTCGCGCTGATCCCCGGCGTGCTCGGCGGCGTCGCGGGGGCGGTGGCGCTGCGCGTCACCGGCCAGGCGTCCATCGGCGAGGCTCTGCCGGCCGCGCTGCCCGCCGCCGTCTGCCTGCCCCTGCTCGCGGTCGCCTTCGGCATGGCCGTGGAGCGCCGCCCGGACCGCGCCAGGACCGTACGGCGCTGGACCGCGCCCGCCGTCCTGCTGCTGGCCGCGCTCGGCGCGCAGACCGGGCTGGCCGGCTCCGGGCACCGGGTCCGGCCGCTGGAGTGGGTCGAGTTGTGGTCGGGGCCGTGGGGCTGGGCCGCCCAGCCGGTGGTCCGCGCCTGCGGCGGCAGCGTGCCGGGCTGGCCGGCCGCCCTGGCGCTGCTGCTGGCCGCCACCGCCGCCGCGGTCGTGCTCGCCCACCGCGAGGCCGCCGCCGTACCGACCGGGCAACTGCGGGCCAGGGCCGCCACCGCCACCACCGTCGCCTCGGTCGCCTGGTCGCTCGAACTGCGCGCCGCCAAGCTCGCCCTGCTGGAGGCCGGCGGCGGTGACGCCACCCGCATGGTCCGGCTGCCGCCCCCGCGCGGGCGCTGGGCCCGGCACCTCGCCGTCGTCTGGCGCGACGCCCTGACGCTGCTGCGCGCGCCCGGCCGGGTCGGCCGGGCCGTGCTGTGGACGGCCGCCGCCGCGACCGCGGCCGGGCTCGGCGCCGACCTCGGCGGCGAGCGGCGCCCGGTCGGCCTGGTGGTGGGCCTGGTCTGCGGCTACCTCGCGGTCGGCGCGCTCGCCGAGTCCGCCCGGGTCGAGACCGACGACCTGCGCCGCGCGGCCTGGTCGCCGTACCGGCTGCGCGGCCTCATGCTGCAACACGGCATCGTGCCGGCCGTCGTGGGCGCGGTCCTCGGCCTGCTCGCCGCGGTGCCCTTCGCGCTGCACGGCGCCCCGATCGCCCTGCTCTACCTGCCGCTGTGCGCCTTCCCGTTCACCGCCGCCGCGCTCTACGGCGCCTGCCGCGGCCCCGCCCGCACCCAGCTCATGTTCCTCGGCGGCGGCTCCCCCATCGGCTCCCCCGGGCCCCTCATCTACCTCGCGTGGTACGCGGCCGGGCCGCTCGTCGCGGTGACGGTACTGGCGCTCACGCTCTCCCACGGCGCCCCCGCCACCGTGCTGACGGTCACGGTGCTCCTCACGGCGGCCATCGCCTACGCGGCGAGCGCGGCAGCGAACAAGCTCCTGCGCTGACCCTCCACACGCAAGAAGGTGCCCCACTCCAAGCGGAGTGGGGCACCTCGGCTACGGCTCAACGAGCCCGCAGGACTTACTTGTTGATCTTGGTGACCTGGCCGGCGCCCACCGTACGACCACCCTCACGGATGGCGAACTTCAGGCCCTCCTCCATGGCGACCGGCTGGATCAGCGAGACCGTCATGGCGGTGTTGTCGCCCGGCATGACCATCTCGGTGCCCTCGGGGAGGGTCACCACGCCGGTCACGTCCGTGGTACGGAAGTAGAACTGCGGGCGGTAGTTGTTGAAGAACGGCGTGTGGCGGCCGCCCTCGTCCTTGGACAGGATGTACGCCTGCGCCTCGAACTCGGTGTGCGGGGTGACCGTGCCCGGCTTGATGATGACCTGGCCGCGCTCGACGTCCTCGCGCTTGATGCCGCGAAGCAGCAGACCGACGTTCTCACCGGCCTGGCCCTCGTCGAGCAGCTTGCGGAACATCTCGATGCCGGTGACCGTGGTGGTGGTCTTCTCGGTCTTGATGCCGATGATGTCCACGGTCTCGTTGACCTTGAGCACACCGCGCTCGATACGACCGGTGACGACGGTGCCACGACCGGTGATCGTGAAGACGTCCTCGATCGGCATCAGGAACGGCTTCTCGACGTCACGCTCGGGGGTGGGGATCGACTCGTCGACGGCCTTCATCAGGCCGAGCAGCTTCTCGCCCCACTCCTTGTCGCCCTCGAGGGCCTTGAGCGCGGAGACGCGCACGACCGGCAGGTCGTCGCCCGGGAACTCGTACTCGGAGAGCAGCTCGCGCACCTCGAGCTCGACGAGCTCCAGGATCTCCTCGTCGTCCACCATGTCGGCCTTGTTCAGGGCCACCACGATGTACGGCACGCCGACCTGGCGGGCCAGCAGCACGTGCTCCTTGGTCTGCGGCATCGGGCCGTCGGTCGCGGCGACCACCAGGATCGCGCCGTCCATCTGCGCGGCACCGGTGATCATGTTCTTGATGTAGTCCGCGTGACCGGGGCAGTCGACGTGCGCGTAGTGACGCGACTCGGTCTGGTACTCGACGTGCGCGATCGAGATGGTGATACCGCGCTGGCGCTCCTCAGGAGCCTTGTCGATCTGGTCGAAGGCCGAAGCCTCGTTGAGTTCCGGGTACGCGTCGTGCAGCACCTTGGTAATCGCCGCGGTAAGCGTGGTCTTACCGTGGTCGATGTGACCGATGGTGCCGATGTTGACGTGCGGCTTAGTCCGCTCGAACTTCGCCTTCGCCACTGGGGTCCTCCTGGGAGTGGATCTGTACGCCTTGGTTCATCGGCGCCAGGTGATCTTTGCTGGAATGCCGACCCGGGGGCGTTTCCGACACATTGTGCCGGAAACACCCCGAAAGCCTGCTGTCAAGCCTAAACGAGGTACCGAGGGGTACTACTCGCCCTTGGCCTTCGCGATGATCTCCTCTGCGACGTTCCGCGGAACCTCGGCGTAGGAGTCGAACTGCATGGAGTAGCTGGCCCGGCCCGAGGTCTTGGACCGCAGGTCACCGACGTAGCCGAACATCTCCGACAGCGGAACCAGGCCCTTGACGACCCGGGCGCTGCTGCGCTCCTCCATGGCCTGGATCTGGCCACGGCGGGAGTTGAGGTCGCCGATGACGTCGCCCATGTAGTCCTCGGGGGTGGTGACCTCGACGGCCATCATCGGTTCGAGAAGCACGGGGCTCGCCTTGCGGGCACCCTCCTTGAACGCCTGCGAACCGGCGATCTTGAACGCCAGCTCGGAGGAGTCGACCTCGTGGTAGCCGCCGTCGAGCAGGGTGACGCGGACGCCCACCATCTCGTAGCCGGCCAGGATGCCGAACTTCATGGCCTCCTGCGCACCCGCGTCCACCGAGGGGATGTACTCGCGGGGGATGCGGCCACCGGTGACCTTGTTGACGAACTCGTAGGTCGCGTCGCCGCCTTCCAGCGGCTCCAGCATGATCTGCACCTTGGCGAACTGACCGGTACCACCGGTCTGCTTCTTGTGGGTGTAGTCGATGCGCTCGACCGTCTTGCGAATGGTCTCGCGATACGCGACCTGCGGCTTGCCGACGTTGGCCTCGACCCGGAACTCGCGCCGCATCCGGTCGACCAGCACCTCGAGGTGCAGTTCGCCCATGCCGCCGATGATGGTCTGGCCGGTCTCCTCGTCCGAGTGGACCTGGAAGGAGGGGTCCTCCTCCGAGAGCCGCTGGATGGCGACACCCAGCTTCTCCTGGTCGCCCTTGGACTTGGGCTCGATCGCGACCTCGATCACCGGCGCCGGGAAGTCCATCGACTCCAGGATCACCGGGTTCTTGTCGTCGCACAGCGTCTCACCGGTGGTGGTCTGCTTCAGACCCATCACGGCGATGATGTCGCCGGCGCCCACCGACTCGATCTCCTCACGCTTGTTCGCGTGCATGCGGTAGATCTTGCCGATGCGCTCCTTCTTGCCCTTGACCGAGTTCAGCACCGCTGTACCCGACACCAGGCGGCCCGAGTAGACCCGGACGAAGGTGAGCTTGCCCAGGTGCGGGTCGCTCATGATCTTGAACGCGAGACCGGAGAACGGCTCGTCGTCCGACGGCTTGCGCTTGATGATCTCGTCGGCGTCACCGACGGCGTGGCCCTCGATGGCCTCGACGTCCAGCGGCGACGGGAGGTAGCGCACGACCGCGTCGAGCAGGGGCTGCACGCCCTTGTTCTTGAACGCGGTGCCGCAGAACACGGGGGTGACGGTGACCGAGTCCGCGCTGCCCTTGGAGGCGAGCGTGATCCGGCGGATGGCCGCCATCAGCTGCTCCTGGGTGGGCTCCTGGCCCTCCAGGTACAGCTCCATCATCTCGTCGTCGTGCTCGGCGACAGCCTCGAGCAGCTTGCCGTGCCACTCCTCGGCCGCCTCGACGTGCGTGTCCGGGATGTCGACGACGTCGTACATCTCGCCCTTGGTCGCTTCGAGCGACCAGACCAGGGCCTTCATCTGGACGAGGTCGACCACGCCCTTGAAGTCGGCCTCCGCGCCGATCGGAAGCTGCATGACCAGCGGCACCGCGCCGAGGCGGTCCACGATCATGTCGACGCAGCGGTGGAACTCCGCGCCGGTGCGGTCGAGCTTGTTGACGAAGCAGATGCGGGGCACGCCGTAACGGTCGGCCTGACGCCAGACCGTCTCGGACTGCGGCTCCACACCGGCGACACCGTCGAACACGGTCACGGCGCCGTCGAGGACGCGCAGCGAACGCTCCACCTCGACGGTGAAGTCGACGTGGCCGGGGGTGTCGATGATGTTGATGGTGTGGTCGACATCGTCGAGCGGCCAGTGACAGGTCGTCGCGGCCGACGTGATGGTGATGCCGCGCTCCTGCTCCTGCTCCATCCAGTCCATGGTGGCAGCGCCGTCGTGGACTTCACCGATCTTGTAGGAGACACCGGTGTAGAACAGAATCCGCTCGGTGGTCGTCGTCTTGCCCGCGTCGATGTGGGCCATGATCCCGATGTTGCGGACCTTGGCCAGGTCAAGCGAAGTGGTGGCCATGTGGCTCAGTCTTCTCTCGGTTTCGATGGGGGTGGTGACTACCAGCGGTAGTGCGCGAAGGCCTTGTTGGACTCGGCCATCTTGTGCGTGTCCTCGCGGCGCTTCACGGAGGCGCCGAGGCCATTGCTGGCGTCGAGGATCTCGTTCATCAGTCGCTCGGTCATGGTCTTCTCGCGACGGGCGCGGGAGTACCCGACCATCCAGCGCAGCGCCAGCGTGTTCTGGCGGCCCGGACGGACCTCGACCGGCACCTGGTAGGTCGCGCCGCCGACGCGGCGGGACTTGACCTCAAGGGTCGGCTTGATGTTCTCCAGAGCGCGCTTGAGCGTGATGACCGGGTCGGCGCCGGCCTTCTCGCGCACGCCCTCGAGAGCGCCGTACACGATGCGCTCGGCGGTGGAGCGCTTCCCGTGCAGGAGGATCTTGTTGACCAGCGAGGTCACCAGCGGGGAGCCGTAAACCGGGTCGATGATGACCGGGCGCTTCGGGGCGGGGCCCTTACGAGGCATGCTTACTTCTCCTTCTTGGCGCCGTAGCGGCTGCGGGCCTGCTTGCGGTTCTTCACGCCCTGCGTGTCGAGCGAACCGCGGATGATCTTGTAGCGAACACCCGGCAGGTCCTTCACACGGCCGCCGCGCACGAGCACGATGGAGTGCTCCTGAAGGTTGTGGCCCTCGCCCGGGATGTAGGCAGTGACCTCGATACCGCTGGTCAGACGGACACGCGCGACCTTACGGAGAGCCGAGTTCGGCTTCTTCGGGGTGGTCGTGTACACACGCGTGCAGACGCCGCGGCGCTGGGGCGAACCCTTCAGCGCGGGCGTCTTGTTCTTCTCGACCTTGTCCTGCCGGCCCTTTCGGACCAGCTGCTGGATCGTAGGCACCGTTTCTCCGGTTTCTGTGTGCCGATCTCGATAAAACTAACCTGGGGACCGACCCACGCGGTCGGGTGTGTCGCGGACCCCGCACGTATCCGAAGGAACGGAAAGTGCGTTTGGTCGGGCGCCGCGGCCTCGGTGTCCTCGTCCGGTCACATGGCACGCACAAGGACCCGGGCACACCCCAGGCACAAGATGAGAGCGTACCTACCGCATCGGCTACGGTCAAAACAAATGCACCTCACCCCTTGACCCTGGTGGAGGCGGCTTCCACCGGCCGCCCGCCGACGCCGTTCCGCTCCCCGGGGCCGCGCGCTGCGCTAGGGTGCTGCGGCCTCGTACCGCCGCGATTCGGGGGAGCTTCGCTCATGACTGTCACCGGTGACGCCGGCCGAAGCACCTCTCCCGGCTGGGCGGAGCAGCCCAGCACGCTGGACGACCGGATTCCCTTCCTGGCCCGCCTGGAGCAGGACGACCGCGTCGCGCTGCTGGCCCTCGGCCGCCCGCTCGTCTACCCCGCGCGATCGACCCTCGTCCACCAGGACGAGCCGGCCGCCCATGTGCTGCTGGTGCTCACCGGCTGGACCAAGGTCACGCGCTCCGCGGTCAACGGATACCAGGCGCTGCTCGCCCTCCGCGGCCCCGGCGACATCGTGGGCGAGGCGTCCGCGGTCAGCGGGCGGCCGCGCTCGGCGACCGTGACCGCGCTGGAGGAGGTCAACGCGGTCACCGTCGAACGCGACCGGTTCCTGGCCCAGTTGGCCGCCTCACCCGCCATCGCCCTGAAGCTCCTGGGCCTCACCGCCGACCGCACCCGGGCCAGCGACCGCCGGCGGGTGGAGTTCGGCGCCCTCGGGGTACGGGAGCGGCTGGCCATCCTGCTGCTGGAACTGGCCCGCACCCACGGCACGCAGGTACCGGAAGGGCTGCGGCTGACCACCGGCCTGAGCCAGCACGATCTGGCGGGTTCGGTGGGGGCCTCCCGCGAGGCCGTCGCGCGGCTGCTCAAGGACCTGCGCGAGCGCGGCATCGTCCGCACCAGCCGCCGCAGTCTGATCATCGTCCGGCCGGAACAACTGCGCCGGATCGGCCGCGGCGAGTAGTCGGCCGCGGCGAGTAGTCGGTCTCGGCGAGCAGCGGCGAGCAGCGGACGGCGGCTGCCACAGGCCGGAGCCCCGTTGTGTGCACTCGGTCACAGATCGTCTGTGTCGACGTCCCTCCCGACTGTCAGTGCGGTGCGGGAGAGTCGGCACGCACAGTCGAGTTCGTGAGAGGCGGCCATGACCGAACCCGTGAACCGCACCATCCTGCTCTTCGACATCGAGCGCTTCAGCCGGCGGGACGACATGGAGCAGGCGTTCCTGCGGCGCGGCCTCGACAGCGTCGTGGCGGACAGCCTCGCCGCGGCCGGGGTGGAGCGCACCCAGCAGTACCGCGAGGACCGCGGCGACGGGCTGATCATCCTGATCAGCGGCGACGTCTCGAAGGCCCGGCTGCTGCGCGCGCTGCTGAAGGAGACACCCGACGCGCTTCGCGCCTACAACCGCTTCGCCGCCAGCAGCACCCAGATGCGGCTGCGCATCGTGCTGGCCTCCGGCGAGGTGGCGCACGATCCGCAGGGCAGCACGGTCGGCGGTCTCGTCGGCCACGACCTCAACCAGGCGTGCCGGCTGCTCGACGCCGACGTCCTGCGGGAGGCACTACGGCAGCGGGAGACGGCCGACTGCGTGCTGTGCGTCTCGGCGCCGGTCTACGAGGGGGTGGTCCGGCACGGCCATCGGGGCCTGGCCAAGGAGGAGTTCCATCGCGTCGCCGTGGCGGTGAAGGAGGACCGGCTGGACGCCTGGCTGTACGGACCGGTGCCCGGCGGGCACGGCGGCGACCGCGACGCCGCCGGTGTGGGGAGGGAGCGCTCGGGGGCGCGGGGGGAGCCGGCGCTGCCGGGGGAACGGGTAGGCCCGGGGGAACGGGTGAGCCCGGGGGAACGGGCGGAACCGGGGGAACGGGCGGAACCGGGGGAACAGGCGCAGCCACAGCCCCGGCGGCGCCCCCAGGCCGCTGACGTCGGCGTCCATTTCACCTTCGACGGCGGCTCCCAGACCTTCGGCGGCGGCCAGGTCGCGGGAGACCAGATCGGCGTGAGCGGTGGCCAGGTCACCGGCGACGTGATCATGGGCAGCGTCCACCGGGACTCCGGCGGCGAGCGCCGATGAGCGAGCCGCACGGAAAGGACCGGCCGGACCCACCGGAAGAGCCGCAGCCGGAAGAGCCGCCGGTTGACGAGCAGGAGGCCGGCGAGGACCAGCCCGCCGAGGAGGACGACCGCCCGCAGGACCCCTGGGTCGCCCGCCGCGAGCTGTACTTGCACGCCCCGACCGCATTCGGCGGCGGACTCACCGCCGGCGACCAGATCGGGATGACCGGCGGCCGGCTGCACGGCGACCTGATCATGGGCAGCAAGGTCGAGAACCACTTCCGCCTCGGCTCCTCCACCCACACCTCCGGCGAGCTCCCGCCGTCCGAACTGGCCGAACTGGCCGAGGTGTTCGTCGCCGACACCGAACACGTCGACGCCGCCCTGGCCCGGTTGCGCGACGATCGCGTGCTCGTGCTGTCCGGCGCCCCCTACACCGGCCGCCGCAGCGCCGCGCTCATGCTGCTGCACACGCTGGGCGCGGCTCCCGTCCGCGCGCTCGACCCGAAGACCCGGCCCACGGCGCTCAAGGACGAACTGGGCGCGGGTGCCCGCGGATACCTGCTGTGCGACCTGACCACCGACCGGGACCATCCGCTGCGGGACATCGATCTGCTCGGTGTCCGGGAGGAGTTGGTGAAGGAGGACGCCTATCTCGTGGTCACGATCGGTCTGGCGGCTTCGCTGTCCGGGGTCCGGCCGATGCCCTGGCAGCCGCCCGCTCCGGATGCCGTCCTGCGAGCCCACCTGGCTCGGCGTGTCGGCGACGCGCAGCGCGAGCGGATGCTGCTCGCGCTGGAGCCCGCCCAGGACTTCGTCGCCCACGGCCACCACCAGCTTCGGGAGGCCGCCAGGTTCGCGGAGGCACTGGCGGCCTACGCCCGCGGCGAGTTGACCGAGCAGACACTGAGCTCCTTCCAGGCCGCTGCCGTGACCGACCAGGTGCAGGAGTGGTTCGGGGACGAGGAGACCCCGCTGCGCGACAAGGCGTTCCTGATCGCGCTCGCCGCCTTCGACGAGGCCCCCTATGCCCTGGCCGCAGAGCTGAGCGACGAGCTGCACGCGGCTCTCCAGCGGACCGAACACCCCGGTGTCCGGCCGCTGATCCCGGTCTTCGGCACCTCCATCACCAAGCGGTTGCGCCTGGCCCGCGCGCGCGGCTACGAAGAGATGGAGCACACCGAGTGGGGCCCGGTCAGCCAGTACAAGGCCCGCTTCGAGGAGCCGCTGGCCGCGATCGTGCTCCTGCGCGAGGTGTGGACCAGCTACCCGTCCGCCCGGCCCGCCCTGATCCACTGGCTGCGCCGGCTCGCGGACGACGGCCGTCCACTGGTCCGTACCCGCGCCGCGGTGACCGCGGCGGTGCTGACCTACGCCGACCTGCCCTCGGCGATGGCGCTCCTCGTGCACGGCTGGGCCGGTGCCAGGCGGTACCGCTTCTGCCTCGTCGCGGCCAACACCCTCGCCCTCGCCCACAGCCTGGGCGCCCCCAACGTGCCCAGCATCCTGCGGGCCTGGTGCGACCGGGAGCAGCCCGACGAGCGGCTGCGGTGGACGGCGATCCGCGCGTACGCGCTCGTGGGTGCGGAGATGCCCGAAGAGGCGCTGGAAGCGCTCGCGGACGCGGCCCGGGCCGAGGGCGACGACGAGGAGGCCGAGCAGATCGCCGAGTCGATCGCCCTGCTGCTCACCGCGCCGGCGGCCGACACCCGCAGCCGGGTGCTCTCCGAACTGGCCGAACTGGTCCACGACAAGCCACCGGTACGCCGGGTCACGCTTCGTGCGTTCGTCCTCGCCTGCGAGCACACCGACGACCTGCTCCTCCTGCGCTGGCACGCCGAAGCGGCGGCGTCGGGCGGCACGGCGGACGACCGGCACCTCTCGGCGCTGTGGCGCGCCGCCCTCGGCGACCTGTCGTACACCGGCGACGCGTTGCAGGCGCTTCGCCGCTGGGTCCATCAGGCCGACACCGACCCGACAGTGGAGTCCGCGCTGCTGGGCCTGCTCCCGGCGATCGCGGTGACCGCCGACGACCGCAAGCGCCTCAGCCACCTGCTGCGCACGCTGCCGGCACCGCACGGCGGGCAACCGCCGCAGGTGGCGGGCAGGCTGCTCGCCGCCCTGTAGCGCGGCAGCGCACGGCACGACGGCACCACGGCACCACGGCACCACGGCACCGGCGAACGACGACGAACGACGACGAAGACCGCGCACGGCACGCCGACCCCCGCGACATCCCGACACCTCGCCACCCGCGACGACAAGGAGCGACGAACCATGGCGGACTTCCGCCGCCCCCCGGACTGGGACCAGGGCGCCGACCGACACAGCGATCTGTCCGACCCGGTCCTGGTGGTGCGCCAACTCGCCCGATTCGAGTACCGCAAGCTCTACAGCCGGATCGACAACGCCCTGGTGTTCACCACCGGCAAGGGCGGCTACGACGTCTTCATGCCACCGCACCGGCCGACCCGCTCGGAGATGGCCACCAAGCGGTACTCCGCCGTGTACGAGGTGGACGTGGGCATCCACCGCTGCGCGTCCTCGCTGCGCCTGCCGAGCGACAACGACGCCTTCCACTTCACCGCGGAACTGGAGCTGAGCTGGCAGGTCGTCCGACCCGACCTCTTCGTCGCCAGCGGCGAGCGCCACGTGCCGACGCTGCTGGAACGGCGCTTCGAAGAACTCGCCCGCCCGCACACCCGGGCACTGCCGATCGACCGCTCCTCAGCCGCCGAACAGGCCGTGCGGCGCGCCGTCGAGACGGCCGGGCCGCTGGGCGGCGATGCCGGGCTGCGGGTGGACTGGATGCTGCGCCTGCATGTGGACGACGACGCGCTGGCGCACCAGCGCGAGCTTCGCCAGACGCGCTACGCGGACGAGAAGCTCAGCGCCTCGCACGCGCTCGCGATGCGCGAGGACCGGCTCCAGGCGGAACGAACGACGGCTCAGGCCGAGCAGGAACACGAGCTGGCGATGCTCAAGGGGCGCGGGGAGATCGAACGCCAGAGCCTGGAAGCGGAGAAGATCGAGTTCTACCAGTACTACCTCCAGCAGGAGGGCGTGCGGTCCTGGGCGTTCCACCTCGCCCAGCACCCGGAGGACTCCCGGCTGGTGATGGAGAGCCTGCGCCAGGACCAGCTCGCCCTCATCCAGAGCCAGGTGAACGTCGCCCTGGACGTGCTCAAGAGCGCCGGTCTGGAGGAGTACCAGCGTGAGGACATGAACAAGCACGCCGCGCAGATCATCGAAGAGGTGCTCACCCGCAATCTGCCGGGCGCCACCAAGGCCCCGCCGCCCATGCCCGGCGTGCTGCCGTGGACCCGACCCCACGACGCACCACCGCCCAGCGGGCCCCATGGGTCCAGCGAGCCGAGTGGACCCAGCGGCCCGAACGGGCCGGAAACGGGCGAGTCGTGAGCAGCGCCACCGCGGGCCAACGATTACTCGCCGAGCTGCGCTCCGAGATCTCCCACGCCGACAACAAGGCATCGGTCCTGCTCGGTGCGCTGAGCATGACCGCGGGCCTGGTCGGCGCGCTGCTGGCGGCCCACGGCTGGACGCCGACCCGGCTGGCGACCGCGGACCAGTTCCTGTGGTGGTCCGGTATCGCGTCGCTCGCCGGCTGCCTGCTGGCCCTGCTGCTGGCGATCACACCCCGCTACGGCAGCGACCTGTGGGCCCCGGGCCGCCCGCTGACCTACTTCGACGACATCCGGCGGGCGGTCGCCCAGGACGTGCTGCCGCGCGCGCTGGCGGACACCGACGCCGCCGCGGACGCGGGCCTGATCGACGCCCTCTCCGCCACCAGCCGCATCGTCGGCACCAAGCACACCTGGATACGTGTGGGGCTGATCGCATATGCCGCGGGCGCGGTGCTGCTGCCCAGCGCCCTGCTCCTCGGCTGACCGACACCCGCGACGCCCGATCGGAAGGCACATCGCATGACCACCCCGTCCGCCACCGACGACGACCCGCCCGACAGCCGCGGCCCTTCCATGCCGCCGCGCTACCCCACGGGCGCCCGGCCATCGCCGCCTCCCTACCCCGGCGGCCTGCCACCGCGGCCCTCCACGGCCACCACCACGGCCGCGCCACCCCCCGGACCCGTCGTTCCACCGTTTCCGCGGCAGCAGCAGCCGTGGACGGCCGGTGCCGCGCCGGGGCGGGTGCACCTCACCAGGCGGCAGCGCGGAGCGGACGCCACCGCGCTGGGCCAGCTCCTCCTCCACCTGCCGAGCTTCCTGGTGAGCCTGATCCTCGTCGCCGGCATCGCGCACGCCGTCCTCCCCCGCGCGGACTGGGTGATCGTGGCCGCCTGGCTGGCCTCAGGGGCCCTGGTCTTCCACCCGCCGACCGAGAGCTTCATCGCCCGCCACCTGCTGGGACTGCGCTATCCGACCCCGTCGGAGTGGCACCGGCTGGAGCCGCAGTGGCGCAAGGTGGCCGCGCTGGCCGGCGTCGAGGGCCGCGCGTACCACCTGTGGGTCGAGGACCGCGACGACCTCAACGCCCTCTCGGCGGCGGGCCACATCGTGGGCGTCACCCGCTTCTCCCTCACCCTGCCCGACGGCCAGCTCGCGGCCGTGCTGGCCCACGAGCTCAGCCACCACACCGGCGGTCACGCCTGGTCGTCGCTGCTCGGCCAGTGGTACGCGACGCCGGGCCGGCTGGCCTGGGCCGCGGTCCGCGCGGTGGCGCGCTTCTTCCGGCGGGTCAACGGCTGCCTGACGTTCCTGCTGCTGATCATGGCGGCCGGGTTCGTGGTGGCGCTCGCCGTGTCGTACTGGTTCGTCGTGCTCCCGCTGCTGGTGGCCCCGTACCTGCTGGCGGCCGTCGGCCGCCGCGCCGAGCTGCGCGCCGACCAGCACGCGGCAGCGCTGGGTTTCGGGCCGATGCTCGCGGAGGTCCTCCAGACCATGCAGTCGCAGAGCCGTCGGGACCCCCGCACGGCGACCCTCGCCCTGCCGGCACACGGCGCGACGGCCGCGACCACGGAAGGCGGTCTGCTCACCAGGCTGCTGTCCTCGCACCCCGACTACCACACCCGGCTGCACCACCTGCGGCCCTACCTGGAGCCCGCCCGCTGATCGGCGCCGGGCGGCCGCCGGAGGGGGGCGGCCGCCCGGCGTCAGGGGACCGGTGTCAGGGGCCCGGGGCGAAGGCGAGGAGGACGGCGATCAGGCTGATGAGGGCGAGCAGGCCGGCCAGGCCGAGGTAGCCGAGGACGAGGCCGACGGTGGCCTGCCCGTCGCCGTGCTGGCCGGTGCGGCGGATCTGGCCCCTGGCGACGTGGCCGCAGATGACCGCCGGAAGCGAGGTGACGCCCAGGGTCAGGAAGCCGAGAATGCCGCAGACCAGAGCGGCGGTGGCCGCGCTGTTGGTGCGCGGGACCGGCGCGAAGGTGAGGGGGACGGGCGGATACGGCTGCGGCGGGGCCCGGTGCGCCGGAGCGTGGGGGATGTCCGCGGTGATGCGGTCGAGGTCGGCGTAGGTGCGTGCCTGGTACGCCCAGCCGATCCGCTCGTCGTACTCCTCGGGCCTCAACCGGCCCTCGGTGTACGCCTCCTTGAGGATGTCCACCGCGTGCTCACGATCCGCGTCACCGGCCAGCATGCCTCCAGGATGCCCCAAAACGGCGGTCCGCGGGAGGAATCGCGGTGCGGTTGCGGGAATCGCGCGACGGCGGGCGACGGCTACCCGTCGCCGGGAACGCCGCCCGGCTCCTCATTCGCTCCCGGCGTGGCGAGCGCGCTGAGCGCTTCCGTGACCAGGGCGACCAGTTCGTCCTTGGGGACCGAACGGATCTCCTCGAACCAGCCGAGCGAGCGGCCCAGGCTGATGCCGTACAGCGCGCAGACGGCGATCTCCGCGCGCAGCCGGGCGCGGTCCAGGTCCCGGTCGGCGAGGTCGGCGGCCAGCGGCTCGACGACGCGGCGGGCGATCCGGTCACCGGCGGCCACCCGGATCTCCGGGGAGGTGTCGGACCGGATGAGCGCCTGGAGGATCGGGCCGGGCCCGCGCTCGTCGGACCTGGTGACCAGGGTGTGGGTGATCTGCGCCAGCCCCCGGAAGTCGGCCGGCATGCGCGCGGCGGCGTCCTCGGCCACCACCGCGGCGACGTACAGCTCCGCCTTGTTGCCGAAGTAGCGGGCGATCAACGCCGCGTCCACACCGGCGCGTTCGCCGATCTCCCGGATCGTGGTGCGCTCGAAGCCCTTCTGCCCGAAGAGCTCCTGCGCGGCCCGCAGCAGGGCCTGCTTGCTGGCGGCGGCGTCCCGGGCCCGGCCCGCCCGCGGCCGCTCGGGCACCGCGTGCTCGGCGCTCACCCTGGTCCTCCTCAGCGGGTGTCGGAAGTCCGGTCGTCGACGGTCATGTAGCCGGAGCCGGCGAGTTCGGCCTCCTCCTCCATCATAGGGACGACCGCCGCCGGGGCCGGGGCGCCCGACGCGACCCGGCGGCCGGCCCCCAGCCCGGGCAGCACGAAGCTGATGACGGCCGTGGCCACGCCCAGCGCGGACGCGATGATCAGGGCCATCCGGAACCCCGACACCTCCGGCAGCGCGCTCCCCGCGTGGGTGTGCGCCATCAGCACGGCCGCCGACAGCGCGCTGCCGAGCGTGAGGCCGATGCTGCGCAGCACCTGGTAGAAGCCGGTCGCGCTGCCGGTCTCGCCGGCCGGCACCGCGCGCACGATGAAGCCGGGCATCGCGGCGTAGGTGAACCCCATGCCGAAGCCGGCGATCCCGGAGACCACGAACGCCTCCCACAGGTGCGAGTGCTCCAGCGCGAAGAAGCCGGTGCCGAAGGCGAAGATCAGCGAGCCGAGCGGGATCATGCTCCGCGTGCCGAACCGCCGTTCGTACATCCCGAGGAAGCGGCTGGCCACGAAGTTCGTCACCGCGTAGGGCACCAGCACCAGGCCGGAGACGACCAGCGAGGCCCCGAAGCCGTAGCCCTGGGACGCCGGGACCTGGACGAACTCCACCACGACCGGCAGCAGCAGGTACATCGCCACGCTGATCAGGAACCCGCCGGTGTCGGCGGTGAGCACCGAGCGGTTCTTGACCTGGCGCAGGTCGATCAACGGGTCGGTGGTGCGCAGCTCGTACGGTATCCACACCGCGAGCAGCACCAGGCTGCCGGCGAAGAGGCCCAGCGCGCGGGCCGACGTCCATCCCCAGCCGCCCGCCTCGCTGAGCGCCACCGAGAGCCCGACGACGACCAGGCTGATCAGGGTCGCGCCCACGGTGTCGAACCGCCGGGTGGGCACCTCGGCGCGGCCGGGCAGCACGAAGGCGGCGAGCAGGAACGCGCAGCCGACGGTGATCGCGCCGAACCAGTACGCGCCCCGGAAGTCGAAGGTCTCCGCGATCAGCGCGGTCAGCGGGTAGCCGAGCCCGGCGCCGATCGCGGCCGTGACCGAGAGCGTGGCGATCGCCTGCCGTGACTTCTCGGGCGCGAGGTTGCGCCGGGCGACGGCCATCGCCACCGGCAGCAGGCCGAGCCCCACCCCTTGCAGGCCGCGGCCCACGATCAGCATGGCGAAGCCGTTGGAGAGCGCGGCGACCACGCAGCCGGCCACCACCGAGCCGAGCGCGGCGAGGATCACCTCGCGCTGCCGGGGCCCGTCGGAGAGCCGGCCCATCAGGGGCGTGGCGAGCGCGCCGGTCATCAGCGTGATGGTCAGCAGCCACTCAGCCGTGCTCAGCGAGACGCCGTCGGCGTGGGCGATGGTGGGGATCAGCGGGGCGCCCAGGCTGGAGACGACCGACATCAGCGAGCCGACGATCACCAGGGTCGGCCCGAGCAGGCGCAGTCGCAGCCCGCGCGGTAGGGCCCCGGGCCCGGCGGGCCCGCTTGCTATGTCTCCGCTGATCGACACGATGCCGTCGCTCTCCCGGGTCAGTTGTCACCCACTGATGTCATCAGATGATGACAACGGAGATAACGGTAACACGCATCTATCTCCGCCCCGACAGCACCCCGGGCCCAACCGGCCGGCCCGGCCGCACGCACGGCGCCACGCACGGCCCACACAGCCCCACGCACGCCCCCCGGGCACACGAGAAGGGCGGCCGCCCCGGAGTCCCGGGGCGACCGCCCTTCCTTCGTACCGCGGTCCTTCAGACCGTCAGGCCCACCACTCAGCCGTTGTACGGGC
The DNA here is from genome assembly GCF_044744625.1 of Streptomyces sp. NPDC087270. NCBI lineage: Bacteria > Bacillati > Actinomycetota > Actinomycetes > Kitasatosporales > Streptomycetaceae > Streptomyces > Streptomyces sp. NPDC087270. Next base: position 206,242 of record NZ_JBIUYR010000010.1, on the reverse strand, counting down.
CGTAGTCGTAGTCCTCCAGCGGCACCGCCTGGCCGGAGCCGGTGCCGAACGGGCTGTAGTCGATGTCGTCGTAGCCGACGGCCGAGTACATCGCGGCCTTGGCCTCCTCGGTCGGCTCCACCCGGATGTTGCGGTAGCGGGACAGGCCCGTACCGGCCGGGATGAGCTTGCCGATGATGACGTTCTCCTTCAGACCCAGCAGCGAGTCCGACTTCGCGTGGATCGCCGCGTCCGTCAGCACCCGGGTCGTCTCCTGGAAGGAGGCGGCCGACAGCCAGGACTCGGTGGCCAGCGAGGCCTTGGTGATACCCATCAGCTGCGGACGACCCGAGGCCGGGTGACCGCCCTCGGAGACCACGCGACGGTTCTCGGTCTCGAACCGGCCGCGCTCGACCAGCTCGCCCGGCAGCAGCTCCGCGTCGCCGGACTCGATGATCGTCACCCGGCGCAGCATCTGCCGGATGATGATCTCGATGTGCTTGTCGTGGATCGACACGCCCTGCGAGTTGTAGACCTTCTGCACTTCCTGCACCAGGTGGATCTGGACCTGGCGCTGGCCGAGGATGCGCAGCACGTCGTGCGGGTTGGTCGCGCCGTAGGTGAGCTTCTGGCCCACCTCGACGTGATCGCCCTCGCCGACCTGGAGCTTGACGCGCTTGGAGATCGGGTAGGCGATCTCGTCGGCACCGTCGTCCGGGGTGACGATGATCTTCTTGGTCTTCTCGGTCTCCTCGACCCGGACCCGGCCGGCCGCCTCGGAGATCGGCGCGACACCCTTGGGCACGCGCGCCTCGAAGAGCTCGACCACACGCGGCAGACCCTGCGTGATGTCGTCACCGGCCACACCACCGGTGTGGAAGGTACGCATCGTCAGCTGGGTGCCGGGCTCGCCGATCGACTGGGCGGCGATGATGCCGACCGCCTCGCCGATGTCCACCAGCTTGCCGGTGGCCAGCGAGCGCCCGTAGCAGTAGGCGCAGGTGCCGACGGCCGACTCGCAGGTGAGGATCGAGCGGGTCTTGACCTCCTCGACGCCGTGCCGCAGCAGCTGGTCGATGAGCACGTCGCCCAGGTCGACGTTGGCGGGGGCGATGACCTTGCCGTCCACCACGACGTCCTCGGCGAGCATCCGCGCGTACACGCTGGTCTCGACGTCTTCCGCCTTGCGCAGCGTGCCGTCCTCGGCCCGCTCGGCGATCCGCAGCTTCAGACCGCGCTCGGTGCCGCAGTCCTCCTCGCGGATGATCACGTCCTGCGAGACGTCCACCAGACGACGGGTCAGGTAACCCGAGTCGGCGGTACGCAGCGCGGTGTCGGCCAGACCCTTACGGGCACCGTGGGTGGAGATGAAGTACTCCAGCACGGACAGGCCCTCGCGGAAGGACGCCTTGATCGGACGCGGGATCGTCTCGTTCTTGGCGTTCGACACCAGGCCACGCATACCCGCGATCTGACGCATCTGCATCATGTTCCCGCGGGCACCCGAGTCGACCATCATGAAGATCGGGTTGGTCTTCGGGAAGTTGGCGTTCATCGCCGTGGCGACCTCGTTGGTCGCCTTGGTCCAGATGTTGATCAGCTCGTCCGAGCGCTCCTGCTTGGTGATCAGGCCGCGCTCGTACTGCTTCTGGACCTTCTCGTCGAGCGCCTCGTAGGAGGCGATGATGCCCTTCTTCGCCTCGGGCACGACGATGTCGGTGACGGCCACGGTGACGCCCGAGCGGGTCGCCCAGTGGAAGCCGGCCGCCTTCAGGTTGTCGAGCGTCGCCGCCACGATCACCTTCGGGTACCGCTCGGCGAGGTCGTTGACGATCTCGGAGAGCTGCTTCTTGCCGACCGCGTAGTCCACGAACGGGTAGTCCTCGGGCAGCAGCTCGTTGAAGAGCGCCCGACCCAGGGTGGTGCGCAGCCGGAAGCTGTCACCGACCTGGTACGGCTCCTCGCCCTCCACCGGCTCCGGCGGGGTCCAGCCGCGCGGCGGGACGGTGCCCACCGGGAAGCGGATGTCCACCCGCGCCTGCATCGACAGCTCACGCGCGTCGAAGGCCATGATCGCCTCGGCGGTGGCGCCGAACGCCCGGCCCTCGCCCTTGACCTCGCGCTCCTCGGAGTCCGTGGTCAGGAAGAACAGACCGAGCACCATGTCCTGGGTCGGCATGGTGACCGGGCGGCCGTCGGCGGGCTTGAGGATGTTGTTCGAGGACAGCATCAGGATGCGGGCCTCGGCCTGCGCCTCCGCGGACAGCGGAAGGTGCACGGCCATCTGGTCGCCGTCGAAGTCCGCGTTGAACGCGGTGCAGACCAGCGGGTGGATCTGGATGGCCTTGCCCTCGACGAGCTGCGGCTCGAACGCCTGGATGCCCAGCCGGTGCAGGGTCGGCGCACGGTTCAGCAGCACCGGGTGCTCGGCGATGACCTCTTCCAGCACGTCGTACACGACCGTGCGGCCGCGCTCGACCATGCGCTTGGCCGACTTGATGTTCTGCGCGTGGTTGAGGTCCACCAGGCGCTTCATCACGAACGGCTTGAAGAGCTCCAGCGCCATGGCCTTGGGCAGGCCGCACTGGTGCAGCTTGAGCTGCGGGCCGACGACGATCACCGAACGCGCGGAGTAGTCCACGCGCTTGCCGAGCAGGTTCTGGCGGAACCGGCCCTGCTTGCCCTTGAGCATGTCGGAGAGCGACTTCAGCGGACGGTTGCCGGGACCCGTCACCGGGCGGCCGCGGCGGCCGTTGTCGAAGAGCGCGTCGACGGCCTCCTGGAGCATCCGCTTCTCGTTGTTCACGATGATCTCGGGGGCACCGAGGTCGAGCAGGCGCTTCAGGCGGTTGTTGCGGTTGATCACACGGCGGTACAGGTCGTTCAGGTCGGAGGTGGCGAACCGGCCACCGTCGAGCTGGACCATCGGACGCAGGTCCGGCGGGATCACCGGGACGCAGTCCAGCACCATGCCGCCGGGCTTGTTGGTGGTCTGCAGGAACGCGGAGACCACCTTGAGCCGCTTCAGGGCGCGGGTCTTCTTCTGACCCTTGCCGGTGCGGATGATCTCGCGGAGGCGCTCGGCCTCCTCGTCCAGGTCGAAGGACTCCAGGCGCTTCTGCAGCGCCGCGGCACCCATCGAGCCCTGGAAGTACGTGCCGAACCGGTCGCGCAGCTCGCGGTAGAGCAGCTCGTCGCCCTCCAGGTCCTGGACCTTGAGGTTCTTGAAGCGGGCCCACACCTCGTCGAGCCGGTCCAGCTCGCGCTGGGCGCGGTCGCGCAGCTGCTTCATCTCGCGCTCGGCGCCCTCACGCACCTTGCGGCGGACGTCGGCCTTGGCGCCTTCGTTCTCCAGCTCGCCGAGGTCGGCCTCCAGCTTCTTCTGCCGGGCCTCCACATCGGCGTCACGCCGCTGCTCGACCTGCTGGCGCTCCACGGAGACCTGGGCCTCCAGCGAGGGCAGGTCGCGGGTGCGGCGCTCGTCGTCCACCCAGGTGATCATGTACGCCGCGAAGTAGATGACCTTCTCCAGGTCCTTCGGGGCGAGGTCGAGCAGGTACCCCAGGCGCGAGGGCACGCCCTTGAAGTACCAGATGTGGGTGACCGGCGCGGCCAGCTCGATGTGGCCCATCCGCTCACGACGCACCTTGGCGCGGGTGACCTCGACGCCGCAGCGCTCACAGATGATGCCCTTGAAGCGGACGCGCTTGTACTTGCCGCAGTAGCACTCCCAGTCCCGGGTGGGGCCGAAGATCTTCTCGCAGAAGAGCCCGTCCTTTTCCGGCTTGAGGGTGCGGTAGTTGATGGTCTCGGGCTTCTTGACCTCGCCGTGCGACCAGGTCCGGATGTCGTCCGCGGTGGCCAGGCCGATCCGCAGCTCGTCGAAGAAGTTGACGTCGAGCACTGTGTCGTCAATCCCTCTCAGGGTTGATTCTCAAATGGTCTGAACGGGTCGCGGGAGAGCCCGTCCGGCTGGAGACCGGACGGGCCGGCCCGTCAGACCTCTTCGACGCTGCTCGGCTCGCGCCGGGACAGGTCGATGCCGAGCTCCTCCGCCGCACGGAACACGTCCTCGTCGGTGTCCCGCATCTCGATGGACATGCCGTCCTTGGACAGCACCTCCACGTTGAGGCAGAGCGACTGCATCTCCTTGATGAGCACCTTGAAGGACTCGGGGATGCCGGGCTCGGGGATGTTCTCGCCCTTGACGATGGCCTCGTAGACCTTCACGCGGCCGAGCACGTCGTCGGACTTGATGGTCAGCAGTTCCTGGAGTGCGTACGCGGCGCCGTAAGCCTCCAGCGCCCACACCTCCATCTCGCCGAATCGCTGCCCGCCGAACTGCGCCTTACCACCCAGCGGCTGCTGGGTGATCATCGAGTACGGACCGGTGGAGCGCGCGTGCAGCTTGTCGTCCACCAGGTGGTGCAGCTTGAGGATGTACATGTAGCCGATGGAGATCGGCTCCGGGAACGGCTCGCCGGAGCGGCCGTCGAAGAGCCGGGCCTTGCCGGAGGACTTCACCATCCGGTCGCCGTCGCGGTTGGGGACCGTGGCCTCGAAGAGACCGACGATCTCGTCCTCGCGGGCGCCGTCGAAGACCGGCGTGGCCACGTTGGTGTCGGGCTCCACCCGGCCGGCGCCGATGGCGTCGAGCCGGCTGGCCCACTCCTCGGCGATACCGGAGACGTCCCAGCCCTGCTTCGCGAGCCAGCCGAGGTGGATCTCCAGCACCTGGCCCGGGTTCATCCGGGACGGGACGCCGAGCGGGTTGAGGATGATGTCGACCGGGGTGCCGTCCTCGGTGAACGGCATGTCCTCGACCGGCAGGATCTTGGAGATGACGCCCTTGTTGCCGTGCCGGCCGGCCAGCTTGTCGCCGTCGGTGATCTTCCGCTTCTGCGCGACGTACACGCGCACCAGCTGGTTGACACCGGGCGGCAGCTCGTCGCCCTCCTCACGGTCGAAGACGCGCACGCCGATGACCTTGCCGACCTCGCCGTGCGGCACCTTCAGCGAGGTGTCGCGGACCTCGCGGGCCTTCTCGCCGAAGATCGCGCGCAGCAGCCGCTCCTCCGGGGTCAGCTCGGTCTCGCCCTTCGGGGTGACCTTGCCGACCAGGATGTCGCCGGCCACCACGTCGGCACCGATCCGGATGATGCCGCGCTCGTCGAGGTCGGCCAGCACCTCCTCGGAGACGTTCGGGATGTCCCGGGTGATCTCCTCGGGGCCCAGCTTGGTGTCGCGGGCGTCGACCTCGTGCTCCTCGATGTGGATCGAGGAGAGCACGTCGTCCTGCACGAGGCGCTGCGACAGGATGATCGCGTCCTCGTAGTTGTGGCCTTCCCACGGCATGAACGCGACCAGCAGGTTCTTGCCGAGGGCCATCTCGCCCTCGTCCGTGGACGGGCCGTCGGCGAGCACCTGGCCGGCCACCACGCGGGCGCCCTCGTCCACGACGACCTTCTGGTTGAAGGAGGTGCCCTGGTTGGAGCGGGAGAACTTGGCGATCCGGTACGTGGTGTACGTGCCGTCGTCGTTGGTGACCGTGACGTAGTCGGCGGAGACCTCCTGGACCACACCGTCCTTCTCGGCCTTGATCACGTCGCCGGCGTCGACCGCGCAGCGGTACTCCATGCCGGTGCCGACCAGCGGCGCCTCGGCCTTGATCAGCGGCACGGCCTGGCGCATCATGTTCGCGCCCATCAGGGCGCGGTTGGCGTCGTCGTGCTCCAGGAACGGGATCATCGCGGTCGCGACCGACACCATCTGGCGCGGCGAGACGTCCATGTAGTCGACGTCGTCGCCGGGGATGTAGTCGATCTCGCCGCCACGGCGGCGGACCAGCACGCGGGACTCGGCGAACCGCAGTTCCTCGGTCAGCGGCGCGTTGGCCTGCGCGATGACGAAGCGGTCCTCCTCGTCGGCGGTCAGGTAGTCGACGTCGTCGGTGACCTGGCCGTCGACGACCTTGCGGTACGGCGTCTCGATGAAGCCGAACGCGTTGACCCGGCCGTAGGAGGCGAGCGAGCCGATCAGACCGATGTTCGGGCCTTCCGGCGTCTCGATCGGGCACATCCGGCCGTAGTGCGACGGGTGCACGTCACGGACCTCGAAGCCGGCCCGCTCACGGGACAGACCACCGGGGCCGAGCGCGTTGAGCCGGCGCTTGTGCGTCAGGCCCGACAGCGGGTTCGTCTGGTCCATGAACTGGGACAGCTGGCTGGTGCCGAAGAACTCCTTGATGGAGGCGACGACCGGCCGGATGTTGATCAGGGTCTGCGGCGTGATCGCCTCGACGTCCTGGGTGGTCATGCGCTCGCGCACGACCCGCTCCATACGGGCGAGACCCGTACGGACCTGGTTCTGGATCAGCTCGCCGACGTTGCGGATGCGGCGGTTGCCGAAGTGGTCGATGTCGTCGGTCTCGACGATGATCGACCGGCCCGACTCGCCGACCGTCTCGGTCTCACCGGCGTGCAGCTTCACCAGGTACTTGATCGTGGCGAGGATGTCGTCGGTGGTGAGCACGCCGGCGTCCAGCGGCGCGTCGCTGCCGAGCTTCTTGTTCACCTTGTAGCGACCGACCTTGGCCAGGTCGTAGCGCTTCGGGTTGAAGTAGAGGTTCTCCAGCAGGGTCTGGGCGGCCTCCTTCGTCGGCGGCTCGCCCGGGCGCAGCTTGCGGTAGATGTCCAGCAGCGCGTCGTCCTGGCCCTGGGTGTGGTCCTTCTCCAGGGTGGCGCGCATCGACTCGTACTCGCCGAACTCCTCGAGGATCTGCTCGGTGGTCCAGCCGAGCGCCTTGAGCAGGACGGTGACCGACTGCTTGCGCTTGCGGTCGATGCGGACACCGACCATGTCGCGCTTGTCGATCTCCATCTCCAGCCAGGCACCCCGGGACGGGATGATCTTGGCGGAGAAGATGTCCTTGTCGGAGGTCTTGTCGATGGAGCTGTCGAAGTAGACACCCGGCGAGCGGACCAGCTGCGAGACGACGACACGCTCGGTGCCGTTGATGCAGAAGGTGCCCTTGTTCGTCATCAGGGGGAAGTCGCCCATGAAGACGGTCTGGGACTTGATCTCGCCGGTCTCGTTGTTGGTGAACTCGGCGGTGACGAAGAGCGGGGCGCCGTAGGTGAAGTCGCGCTCCTTGCACTCGTCGAGCGAGTTCTTCGGCGGCTCGAAGCGGTGGTCACGGAACGTGAGGGACATCGACCCGGAGAAGTCCTCGATCGGGGAGATCTCCTCGAAGATCTCCTCCAGACCGGACTTCCTGGGGACGTCCTGCCCACTGTCCAGGGCCGCCTCGACACGGGCCTTCCACGCGGCGTTGCCGAGCAGCCAGTCAAAGCTCTCGGTCTGGAGCGCGAGGAGGTTCGGAACTTCGAGCGGTTCACGGATCTTCGCGAAAGAGATGCGCAGCGGGGCGGTGCTTGCGCCGTTGTTCGAATTGGTGGTCGAGGCGTTGCGCGAGGCGGCCAAGAGGGGGTCCTTCCGAGGGCTCGGACTCACTACGCGCGTACCGGACCGAACCCGAGCGGAAGAGAAAAGCCCTGATGACAGGCTTCCTCACGAGTGCTCGGACACGGGCATACCCCTGGTGACGGGCCAGGCAGCAGCTAACAGGCAGCGCAAAGGGTCAGTGTAGCCACTTGGCCCACTGATGTCCAGGCTGAGATTCGGAGTACCGAATCGTCGCCCCCTCCGCCTGTCTCATCGTCCGCGTCGCCCGGCCCTCGGAGCCCGGGTGCCGCTTCCGTCATCCTGTCCTGCCTGCTGCGCGCCCGGCCGGAACCGGTCACTCAACCACCATCGCATCCATTCCCGGTTCGCCGACGATCCATGCATCCGGCTCGCCAAGAAGTGTGCGGCGGATGTGTGCGGGATCGGGTGACCGCGTGTGGCAGCGCGTCCTGAGAATTGCGCGCTGCGTGCCATCCGTCAAGGCCCAAGCCTCGCGGAGATCGAAAACGACCGAGGGCGGCCACCCGATCGGGTGGCCGCCCTACGGCGGGTGGAGCAGAAGCGCGGTGAGGTGTTACTTGACCTCGACCGAGGCGCCGGCGCCCGCGAGGGCTTCCTTGCCCTTCTCCGCGGCTTCCTTGGTGACCTTCTCCAGGACGGGCTTCGGGGCGCCGTCCACGAGGTCCTTGGCCTCCTTCAGGCCGAGCGAGGTCAGCTCGCGCACGACCTTGATGACCTGGATCTTCTTGTCACCGGCGGCGGTGAGGATGACGTCGAACTCGTCCTTCTCCTCGGCGGCGTCGGCCGGGGCACCCGGGGCACCCGGGGCAACGGCGACGGCGGCCGGGGCGGCGGCGGTGACGTCGAACTTCTCCTCGAACGCCTTCACGAACTCGGAGAGCTCGATGAGAGTGAGGCCCTCGAACTGGGCGAGCAGTTCGTCCTGGGTGAGCTTCGCCATGATGGCGTCCTTCCATTCATTCGGCTGGTGCCGTGGTGTACATGTCGGCGGGCATACATCGGGCCCGCGGCGACCGCTCCCGCTCCGTACGGATACGGGTCAGGCGGCGGTCATTGTGCGAGCCGAGTTACTCGGCACCGCCCTGCTCTGCCTCGGCCTCGGCCTTCTTGGCCCGAAGCGCCTCCGCGGTGCGGACGAACTTCGACGGGAGCGCCTGGAAGAGCGCGGCAGCCTGGGACTGCTTGGCCTTCATGGCGCCCGCCAGCTTGGCGAGCAGAACCTCGCGGGACTCGAGGTCCGCAAGCTTCTTGATCTCGTCGGCGGACAGCGCCTTACCGTCAAGGACACCGCCCTTGATGACGAGAGCGGGGTTGTCCTTGGCGAAGTCGCGCAGACCCTTCGCCGCCTCGACCGGGTCACCGGTCACGAAGGCGACGGCCGACGGACCTGCGAACAGGTCGTCGAGCGTGCTGATCCCGGCCTCGTTGGCCGCGATCTTGGTCAGCGTGTTCTTCACCACGGCGTACGTGGCGTTCTCACCGAGCGAACGGCGCAGCGTCTTGAGCTGCGCCACGGTGAGACCGCGGTACTCGGTCAGCACTGCGGCGTTCGAGGAGCGGAACTGATCCGTCAACTCGGCAACCGCGGCAGCCTTGTCGGGCCTCGCCATGAGTCTCGGCCTCCTTCCGGGTGATTGCGGACCGCCCGGTTGACGAAGGGGACGTGACTGGCGCGACAACACAAACGCCCCGAGCGCAGGCGCACGGGGCGGAACTCGACGAAAGTGCTTCAGCACTTCCGGAGGTCTTGGTCCGATCACCTACGCGGGCCGTCCGCACTCAGCGGATTCCTTCGGCCGCCCCACCCGATGACGGGCACGACGACAACCTGCGGTCTTTGGCTTCGTGCTGAGAGTACGGGAGCGGGAGCCCGTCGGGCAAATCCTTCTCTTCGACAAGGGTTTCCGAGGCGCCCGGCACGGGAACGGCGTCGCCCCGAAGCACCTCGCCTCCGCCTCCGCCTCCGCCTCCGCCTCCGCCTCCGCCGGGGCCGGTACGGAACGGGCCGCGGGCTCCGGCGGAGTACGGTCGTTCGCGGCCGGCTACCGCAACGCGAAGGCGTCCACGCAGTCCTTCGCGGGAGGCGCGACCACGTGCACCTTCAGCCCGAAGCCAGAGTAGTGGGCGAGGATCGAGACCGTGTCGCTGCTGTGGTGCGGCGCCGTGCCGTACAGCGACTCCTGGACCGGCAATCCCTTGTCCGGCCCCTCGACCGACACCCACACGTCCAGTTTCTCCCGGGTGAGGTTGGCCGCCTGCATGTCCTGATGCAGGGTGTCCGGGGCCATGACCAGCTTCCCGTCGGCGTCGCGGGTCGGCGGCTTCGCGGTCAGCGTCCCGGTGTAGTGGTCCGCCCGCACACCGCTTACGGTCTCGGTCCCCACGCTGTGCACGCCGGGCACCGCCAGCAGCTTCGACACGATCCCCGCGGGGCCGGCGTCGCCCTGCTGGGGAACCGTCTGGAGCATCGCCAAGGCCCCCACGCCGCCCGCCGACCTCGCCCAGGTCCGGCCGCCGTTCTTCGCCGCCTCCTGCGGCCCGATGCGGACGTAGCTCGTGCCCGCCACCGACCTGGTCTCCAGGCTGTGGCTCACGCCGAACTGCTGAAGGACGGCCTTGTCGACCGAGTCGGTGAACGTCACGACCGTGTCGTCGACGGTGCCGTGCGACCAGTCGCTCACCCCCTTCTCCCGCCAACTGAGGGCGCCCGACGCGTCGGAGGAGTCCTCCCGCACCGAGTGCACCTGGGCGAGCCGGGCCTGGACCTGCTTCAGCGCGGCCACGGCGGAGGCGGGCCGGGGAGCCGGGTGGGACGGCGGAGCGGCGGACGTGGCCGCGGTCGGCTGCCCGGTGTGGGCGCGGCTGCCGGGGCTGCTCGATCCGGCGCAGGCCGTCAGTGCGGCGAGGGCGACGGCGGTGCCGGTGAGGGCGAGCGGGAGGGCTCGGGCGGTTCTCATGACGTCGCGCCCGGGGTCGACGGGTGCAGCGCCTTCTGGCGCTGTGCCGCGACCTCGTCGGTCCTGTCGGCGGTGTCCCAGCCCGGCGGAACCGCGATCTCCTTGACCCCGCCGAAGCTGGTGAAGTCCAGGGTGGTGATCACCGAGCTGACGTCCTGCCGGACGCGGACCAGCGTGCCGTCGGGCGTGAGCCACACGTCCTCCAGCGGCGGCTCCACGAGGCCCTGCTTCTTCATGGCCGCGGACGCGGGGACGTGGCCGCGGTAGTGCGTCGTCCGCCTGCCGTCGACCGTCGCCGGTCCGACCGTCCGCAGATCGGTGGAGGCCGCGAGCCGGCGCAGCGCGACGGCCGGATCACCCTTGGCCGCGTCCCCGGCGTCGGTGTTCGCCGCAGCCGTGCCCAGGTACGCCGACAGGTCGATCCTCACCCAGTGCCTGCCCTGGAGCGGGCCGCTGGGCTGCGGGTCGATGCGGTAGTAGGTGGCGGTGCCGATCTGCCGCGCCTCGATCTGATCGGTGTGGACGAGCTTCTGGAAGCCGACCTTGGCGGCATCGACCATCGTGTCGCTACGCGCCTCGCCGGTCCCCCACGTGTAACTGCCCTTCGCCGACGTGCGCTTGCCGTACAGGTCCATGGTCTGCGTGATGTCCGCGGATTTCTTCGACTCCGCCAACTTTGCCGCTGCCGTCAGGGCGGCCCTCGCCGCGCTGTCGCCGGCCGGGGGCGTGGTCCCGGTGTCCTTCGCCGCGCCCTTCGCGGGCGCCGCGGCCGTGTGGCGGTCCCCCGCCGCGTGGTGCGTGGTGCCGCCGCAGCCTGCCGTGGCGAGCAGTGCTGTCGCGGCAACAGCGCAGCAGACAGCCGTGGTTGATCTCATCGCGTGGTCCCCACCCCTGGTTGCCCCATGCTCCCCGTGCCCCTGCGTCACGGGTGAGCGCCCCACTGTAAACGGCGGGCGCCCCGCTCCGCCCGGTGGATACCGGGGGAAGCGGGGCGCCGTGGTGCTGCGGTGGTGCCGTGGTGCGGTTGGTGCCACTGGTGCGGCCGGGCGGGGGCCCGGCTACCGCGCTACCGCGCTGACGCGCGACCTGGCTGCCGTCAGACGGCGGCCGGGTCCTCCTCGGTGAGGAGGTTGCGGGTGCGGTTCGAGTCGAGCGGGATGCCCGGGCCCATCGTGGTGGAGACGGCCGCCTTCTTGATGTAACGGCCCTTGGCCGCGGACGGCTTGAGGCGCAGGACCTCGTCCAGCGCCGCCGCGTAGTTCTCCACCAGCTTGGTCTCGTCGAACGAGACCTTGCCGATGATGAAGTGCAGGTTCGAGTGCTTGTCGACGCGGAACTCGATCTTGCCGCCCTTGATGTCCGTGACCGCCTTCGCCACGTCCGGGGTGACCGTACCGGTCTTCGGGTTCGGCATCAGACCACGCGGGCCGAGCACGCGGCCCAGCCGGCCGACCTTGCCCATCAGGTCCGGGGTGGCGACGACGGCGTCGAAGTCGAGCCGGCCCTTCGACACCTCGTCGATCAGTTCGTCGGAGCCGACGATGTCGGCTCCCGCGGCTTCCGCGGCCGCAGCACGGTCACCGGTCGCGAAGACCAGGACCCGGGCGGTCTTGCCGGTGCCGTGCGGAAGGTTCACGGTGCCACGGACCATCTGGTCGGCCTTGCGCGGGTCCACACCCAGGCGGAAGGCGACCTCGACGGTCGAGTCGAACTTGGTGGTCGCGGTCTCCTTGGCGAGACGGACGGCCTCCAGGGGCGCGTACACGCGCTCCCGGTCGATCCTGGCGTCCGCAGCGCGGAGAGACTTGCTGCGCTTGCTCACTTGCTGCTCCTACGTTGTCTTGGAGTCGTGGTCCGAGCCGAGCAGGCCCTGCCACTCACTGCCGGGGGGTGCTCCGGGCCGCCGCGTCGGCGGGTACCCGTGAGCGAGGCGTCAGCCCTGGACGGTGATGCCCATGGAACGAGCCGTACCCGCGATGATCTTCTCCGCGGCGTCCAGGTCGTTCGCGTTCAGGTCGGGGAGCTTGGTGGTGGCGATCTCCCGCACCTGCTCACGGCTGAGCGAGGCGACCTTCTTGACGTGCGGCTCGCCGGAGCCCTTCTCCACGCCCGCGGCCTTCAGGATGAGCTTCGCGGCCGGCGGGGTCTTGGTGATGAACGTGAAGGTACGGTCCTCGTAGACCGTGATCTCCACCGGGATCACCATGCCGCGCTGCGACTCGGTGGCCGCGTTGTAGGCCTTGCAGAACTCCATGATGTTCACGCCGTGCTGGCCCAGCGCGGGGCCGACCGGCGGCGCCGGGTTGGCCGCACCGGCGTTGATCTGGAGCTTGATCAGCCCCGTGACCTTCTTCTTCTTGGGAGGCATTGCTCTCTCCGGGTCTTGTTGAGAGTGTTCATGCCTGCGAGCAGGCATACCGCACCACGATAGCGGGTATCGGGGCGCGCCCTGAAATCGTAAGCCCCGGCACCATGCGGCGGCGGCCGCGATGCCGTTACGTCGCCCCGGGCGGGGGGCGGTGGGCCGAGTGGTGGAGGCGGTCGGACAGGGCGGTGACCAGGGCGCGGAGTTCGTCGGGGCGCTCGATGGCGAACGGCAGGTCGAGCGAGGCGAGCACGCCGGGCAGCCAGTCCAGCCGTTCCACGTGCAGCTCGACGCGGGGCCAGTGGGCGGGGTCGTCCGGGCCGCTCGCCGGGGCCGGCGGGGTCGGCGGCGCCGTCACGACCGCGACTGACGCGGGCAGGCGGGTGCGGATCTGCTCGGTGGTGCCCGCGATCCGCAGCACCACCTCGTACCGGTACGGCGCCGTGGCGAGGCCGGTCAGCACGCGCGCGGCCGGATCGACGTCGGCGGGCGGCTCGAACGCGCCGGGCAGGGTGCGTACGTCCGCGATGCGGTCCAACCGGAACGTACGGTCCTCGCCGCTCGGCTCGGCCGCGCCCGTGACGTACCACCGGCCCGCGTGGGCGACGAGGCCGTACGGGCGCAGGGTGCGCTCGCCGCGCCGGCCGCCGGCGGTGGTGTAGCGGAGGGCGACCGGGCGGTGGTGGCTCACCGCGTCGGCGAGCGCGAGCAGGACGGTGGTGTCCGGCACCGCCGCTTCCTCACCGCCCGGGCCGGTGAAGGCGAGGGAGCCGAGCACGGTGTCGAGCCGGGCCCGGAGCCGCTCGGGCAGCACCCGCCGGATCTTGGCCGCCGCGGTCTCGCCGGCCGCGGTCTCGCTCACCGTGCCCGCACCCGCACCCGCGGCCGTGGTCAGGCCGGCCCGGCGCCCCGCCACCAGGCCGAGGAGTACGGCGAGCGCCTCGTCGTCGTTCAGCATGAGCGGGGGCATGCGGTAGCCGGGGCCGAGCCGGTAGCCGCCGTAGCGGCCGCGGACCGATTCGACGGGCACGTCGAGGTCGAGCAGGTGGTCGACGTAGCGCCGCACGGTGCGCTCGTCCACGCCGAGCCGGTCGGCCAGCTCGCCCACGGTGCGGATGCCGCCGGACTGGAGGAGTTCCAGCAGGGTGAGCACGCGGGCGATGGGTCGGGCCATGCCCCCGATTCTCCCCCGGATAGCGGGCGGATTCTGCCCAGTATCCGCCCTAGCGTGTGGTCAGGGGCACCGACCGGTGCCGAACCCGCCGCCACCGACGGCACCCGACGACTTTCGGAGCGACCCCATGAACCTCGTCTCGATCCGCGTCATCACCGACGACATCGCCCGCCTCGTCGCCTTCTACGAGCGCGTCACCGGGGTACCGGCCGCCTGGGCCACCGAGGACTTCGCCGAGATCCGCACCTCCGCGGCCACCCTCGCCATCGGCAGCACCCGCACCGTCCCCCTCTTCGCCCCCGGCTCCGCCGAGCCCGCCGCCAACCGCAGCGTCATCATCGAGTTCCTCGTCGACGACGTGGACGCCATCTACCGCGACCTCGCCGGCTTCATCGACGAAGCGGATTTCGTCAACGAGCCCACCACGATGCCCTGGGGCAACCGCGCACTCCTCTTCCGCGACCCCGACGGCAACCTCGTCAACTTCTTCACCCCCGTCACCGACGCCGCCCTCGCGAAGTTCGGCCGGCAGTCCGGGGAGTAGCGGCCCGGGTGCGGCTGGGCCGAGGCGGGATTCCACCCTGGCTCCTGCGCCCGAAGGGCAGTTACGCGGGGACGCTGCCCACCAGGACCAGGTGAACGGCAATCCTGTCGCCGTCGACTTCGTAAGTCGCCCGGTATCTGCCGACGCGCAGCCGACGGACGCGCGACCCGCCGAGTTTGCTGCTCTCCGGTGGCTCCGGGTTCACGGCTAAGCCGTTGATGGCCCGGACGAACGGCTTCACCGCGTCGCCGTCCCTCTGACGCAGTCGGTTGATCCCGTCCTTGGCCGCGCGTTCCCAGATGATCGTGTACCTCACTGGGCCTCCGCCGTGCCGAAGGAACTGATCAGGGCCTCGACCTCGGCCGTGGGCACCGGAGGACGCCCGTCGCTCAGGATGCGCAGCGACACCGCCAGGTCCGCGAAATCCAGCGCGGCATCCCGGCCCTGCTCGTCGGTGGCGGCGTCCACCACGACCTGCGTCCACCAGTGGTCCAGGAACACCTCGAAGGGGCCACCGTCGGACAGCGTCCCCAACTCCGCGAGGAACTCGTCGCGAAGCTCGTGCCGCAAGGCATCCTGGATGCCGGCGACGGTGCGCGGGATACCCGGGTCACGGTGCCCGAGTACCTCCGCCGCCTCCCGAACGGCTTCCCGCCAGGCATCCGTCTCAGGCATGTGGTCCTCCCGCTCGCCGCCCGCACCATTCTCCGATTGGCGCGATCATCGATCTCAAGGCTCCTCCAGTGTGCCGGTCGGCCGTGAGCGGAGCCGACTTCCGGCCCACGCGGATCAACACGGCCGAACTGCCGGATGGCCGCCACGGCGTGGCACACATTCTAGACTATGAGAGCCTTATTCCGAGCTCCTTGGCTCACCTAGTGGAGGACTCGGCCACGGCTCGCGCACACCGAAGCCCGTGTACACGGATGCGCGCACGCTTACTCCACGACCGAGGACACGGTGACCGTACGGAAAGCCCGCGCGCACCTTGCGGACCACCTGCTCGCCGAACGCGCCGACGGCGCGGCGTGAAGTAGACGTTCCGCTTCACCACGGCGGCACCACGTCAGCCTCGGGCCATCGACCGGCCCGCCGCAACGCGACCTCCGACGACCGGCAGCGCTACGCGTACAGCTCCAGGTACGGCGCGAACTGCTCGGCCACTTCCGCGGCCACCCCCGCTGCGTCGAGCGAGCCGTCGATCTCGATGACACGGATGCCGAGCCGGCGGGCGTGGCGAGCCGCGTCCTCGGCGACCATACGGTCACGGGCGACCCGGTTGGCCTGCGCGCGGTCGGGGTCGCGGACCGTGACGCCGAGCCGGCCCGCGCGCGGGAACGTACGGATCTGGTGCTGCCGGAAGTCCTCCGTCGGGACGAGCACGACCATCCGCCCGGGTGAGTCGAGCAGCGGCGCGACCAACTCCGGCCGCAACCCCCAGCCTTCGGCGATCGCCGGGCGGCCCGTGTACAGCGCGCGCAGGTCGTCCAGCACCCACGCGAACCGCACCGGGAACCCGGCCAGCGTCTCCTCGACCATCTCCCGCGGGCTCCGGCCCACCCACCTCTCGTCGGGTGTCCGCTCCCCCAGCGGTTCCCCCCGCGCGACCCGCCGCGCGACCCTGCGGTCCTGGTGGCCGCGGGCGTCGTGGTAGTCGTAGTGGTACACCGTCAACCCGTGCTCACGGGCAAGGAGTTCGGACACGGTGCTCTTCCCGCACCACTGCGCTCCCCCGATCCACAGCATCCGGTGCAGGCTGCCGTGCGGGTCCCAGATCTCTGCCATACGGCACCTCCCGTCGGAAGCGGCGCGTGCCACCACCCCCGCGAGCAAGTGTCCTGGTTTGACCGTGAAAACTGCAGTCTTGTTCTGGGAGGGCAGTTGTCGGAAAGTGGAAGGGAGGGGGTGTTTCCCCAGCGGCTCAGCCGCCGAACCGCCCACCGCGCACGGCAGCCACGAATGCGGTGAACGACTCCGTCGGGAAGAGCAGGGCCGGGCCGGCCTTGTCCTTCGAGTCCCGCACGGCCACCTGCCCGGTGGGGGCGAGATCGGCGACCTCTATGCAGGCGTTGGCCGTTTCCTGGCTGTAGGAGGACTTGAACCAGGCGCCTTCAGGAGCGACGCGCTTCGGCACCGCGACCTCCTCGATCCGCATGCGAAATGACCCGCCCCCACAGTGTGAGGTCGGGTCACGCACCGGACCTAGGCCAGATCCGGCCCTACGGTCAAGCGCCGAAACTACCGTCCCGCACGGCAGCCACGAATGCGGTGAACGACTCCGTCGGGAAGAGCAGGGCCGGGCCGGCCTTGTCCTTCGAGTCCCGCACGGCCACCTGCCCGGTGGGGGCGAGATCGGCGACCTCTATGCAGGCGTTGCCCTGTTCCTGACTGTAGGACGACGTGAACCAGTCAACGTCGAGCGCGAGGTCAGGGGCCGTGCGGTGCGTCATAGTGATCAGATCTTTCCGGCTAGTCGGTGCAGGAAGGTCGGCGTCTCGCCCGGAGGCAGGGCGCCAGCTCGCAAAGCGTCGAACCTGCGGGTGTAGGCCCAAGTCGTCGTGTCCTTGTCGCTGACGTTCGATCCCTCCGGCACGTCGGTCTGAACAACCGTGAGTTTCGGATCGCCGAACTCCAGCAGGGTGAAGTTGACGCTGGAGCGATAGGTGGCGCTGGCCAGCGGGAGGATCTGAACCGTCACATTATCCAATTTCGTCAAGCGGATGATCTCCTCGTACTGCTCCCGCATCGTGTCCGGTCCGCCAATCACCCGGCGCAACGCGGCCTCGTCCACAATGGCCCACAGCTCCAGGCCGTTGGCCCTGCCGATCAGCCGCTCCTTGCGTTCCATCCGCAGTTGGATCATGCGCTCGACGAACTCGGTCGTCGTTTCCTCAACGGGCTTCGCCGCTTGGAGCATCTCGCGGACATAACCCTCGGTCTGCAAGAGGCCCACCACCACGGTTGGTTGCCATGCCCGGATAGTGCGCGCGCCGGTCTCCAGACCGACGTACATCTCCATGCCGGACGGCAGCACACTCCGATACTGCGACCACCAACCGCGATTGAGCGAGTCCCGCTGGATCTCGACCAGGAACTCGATGTCCTCTTCGTCCTCAACGCCGTAGCGATCGAGCAGCAGACGCAGTTCGGCAGTCGACTTGAATGCGGTCAGGCCGTTCTCCACACGATGGACCTTCGTGGTTGACAGGGCCAGTCCATCCACAGCGTCGACCAGGGTGAGCCCGGCCTTCTCGCGCAACCTACGCAGTTCCGCGCCTAGTTGTACGCGTCGAACAGTGGGCCCTGTTGGCGCCGCCATGAGTCGTCCTCCCCAAGCAGTGAGTGCAGTCGAGCGCTCCGCGAGCCCGACGAATCTGACGCAGAGCACTTAACGAGTCACGTAGAGCATATGCAACCGACTATGCACTTCGCAGTGAAACGGGCGGATTTCGTTGCGCCGCCCATCGCAAGCTGCGCAGTCTGGAGGGGTCGGAGGTCACGCACCCCGCGAAAGCCACCCAGCCGCCCTCGCACAAAGGAGCTACCCATGCCCTGTACCGCGACCACTTCCGCCCCGCCCGACCTCCTTACGTGGGGGCCGGGGCGGCTGCCTGTGCCGTATGTGGCCCGCTGGAGCGGGGAATCCGTCAGCACCGCGGGGCTGGTCGTGAAGCCGGACGGTTCGGGGTTGGCGTACGAGGACGAGGTCGCCGCGGATCGGGACGGGCACGGGGTGCTGTGGGCCCGGATGGGTGAGGCCGTGGGGGTCGGGCGGCCCGACTACCGCGCGATGAGCTCCCACCGCCAACGGGTCGCCGCGCTGTGCAAGTTGTGCCAGGTGTGCGGGGGGCCGGCGGACCGTACGGCCAAGGGCTGGCTCTTTCTGATGCCGGCCGCGCCGCCGGGAGAGGAGGGCTGCGCCGAACCGGAGCCGATCGAGGGCACGTTGACCACGAAGCCGCCGATCTGCCACCCCTGCGCGGAGTTGGCCGTACGCCACTGCCCCCACCTCGCGGCGCCCCTCTACGTCCGCTCCCGCAAACCCCGTGTCTGGGGCGTCTTCGGCGGCTTCGTCACCCCCTCCCCCACCGGCGCCCTGGTCAACTCCGCGGACACGTACATGCCCTACGGCGACCGGGAGGCGGCTCCCTGGTTCCTCGCCTCCCAACTCGCCCTGGAACTCACCCGCTGCACCTGAACGCCGTACGTTGCCCGGACCTCGGCCCGCGCAGCAGAATTGCCCGCATGACTGATGAAGCCGGGCCCGTCGACGGAGTACCCGGGCGAAGTGCGGCGCCGGACCTGCGGGCACCGGATCTGCGGGCGTCCGATCGGGAACGGGACCAAGTCGTGGAGATCCTCCAAGTGGCCGCGGGCGACGGGCGGATCACCGCGGAGGAGCTGGACGAGCGGCTGGACGCCGCGCTGTCCTCGCGCACCGTCGGCGAACTCGCCCGGCTCACCGCGGAT
Source organism: Streptomyces sp. NPDC087270 (assembly GCF_044744625.1). Lineage (NCBI taxonomy): Bacteria > Bacillati > Actinomycetota > Actinomycetes > Kitasatosporales > Streptomycetaceae > Streptomyces > Streptomyces sp. NPDC087270. The sequence goes on along the minus strand of NZ_JBIUYR010000010.1, from coordinate 187,268 downwards.
TTGCCCTCCGACGGGATGCCGCCGCAGGCCGCCGAGCTGATCCGGATCGACCAGCGGTTCGGGGACGTCTCGCGGGCCGGCCGCTGGCTGGTGCCGCGCCGGATGGAGATCCGGCTGATGTTCTGCGAGGCGAAGCTCGACTTCACGGACGCGGTCATCACCCACAACACCCTTGACGTGGACCTCAATCTGCGGGTCGGCGGGAACCTGCTGCTGGTGACCAGGCCGGGGATCGTCGTCGACACCGACGGGCTGGAACGCGGCAGCGGCGAGATCAAGATCCGCCCGGCCGAGCCGGAGAGCCCGACGATCCTGCGGGTACGGCTGGCCGGCGAGTCCCGCGGCGGCGACATCACCGCGCGGCCGCCCCGGCGGTCGTTCACCGAAGTGGTCTCCCGCCGCAAGCAGCGGACCGACGGCTGAACCTTCGGCACGGCGCCGCCCTTTGGCGCATTCCCACAACCTCGCACCCCAGGCTGAACCTTCGGCACGGCGCCCGGCATCGCCCTGCCGCAACCCCGTACCCCAGCACGACCCCCTAACACCCCAGTGCGCCCCCACGCGTCTCACGTGCCGCTCCCCAACACACCTGCTTCTCGGGTACCACTGACTGACACTCAGGTCTACGCGGGGAGAATTCTTGGCATGGACACTTCCCAAGCGAAGCTACCGCGCGGTACCAAGGTGTCGCAGCGATCCTGCCCTTGGAGGTTTCGTGAGACTGACCAAGTCCCTGACCGCCCTTGCCGCCGTGGCATTCGCCCTGGTGGCAGCGATGTTGCTGGCGGCCCCGGCGCAAGCTGCCGGACCGGCGTACGTCGCGCTGGGCGACTCGTACGCGGCCGGCAACGGCGCCGGAAACTACATCAGTTCCAGTGGTGACTGCCACCGGAGCAACAGCGCCTACCCTGCCCTGTGGGCCGGCGCGCACAGCCCGTCCTCGTTCACGTTCGCCGCGTGCTCCGGTGCGGTGACCACGGACGTGATCAACAACCAGCTCGGTTCTCTGAACGCCTCGACCGGTCTGGTGAGCGTCACCGTCGGCGGCGATGACGCGGGCTTCTCCGACGTGATCACCACCTGCGTGACCGGCTCCGACGACACCTGCGTCAGCCGGGTCAACACCGCCGAGAGCTACATCCAGAACACGCTTCCGGGCCGGCTGGACGCCGTCTACAGCGCGATCAGCGCGAAGGCGCCCTCCGCGAAGGTCGTCGTCCTCGACTACCCGCACCTGTACAAGCTCAACACGCTGTGCCTCGGCCTCAGTACGACCAAGCACAACAAGCTCAACGAGGCCGCCGACCTGATCGACTCCACCATCGCCGCCCGCGCCGCCGCGCACGGCTTCACCTTCGGCGACGTGCGCACCACCTTCAACGGCCACGAGCTGTGCTCCGGCGACGACTGGCTGCACTCCCTGGTCATCAGCCCGACCTGGGAGTCCTACCACCCCACCGCCACCGGCCACGCCGACGGCTACCTCCCGGTCCTGACCACCGACGCCTCCTGACCACCCACGCGTCCTGACCGCCCACGCGCCACCCGAAGAACCCCCGCACGCCAAAGAACCCCCGGGCTACGGAAATCCGTGGGCCGGGGGTTCTTTCGGAAGGCGGGTGGGGCTAGTTCTTCTGGATCTGGTCGAAGCTGAGCTCGACCGGGGTCTCGCGGCCGAAGATCTCGACCAGGCCCTTGACCTTCTTGGAGTCCGGGTTGATCTCGTTGATCGTCGCCTGGAGGGTGGCGAAGGGGCCGTCGGTGACGGTGACCGAGTCGCCGACCTCGAAGTCCAGCACCTGGACCTCGACCTTGCGCGGCTGGGCGGTGCCCTCGGCGATCGCGGCGGCCTCGGCCGCGGCCTCCACCTCGGGGGCGAGCATCTTGACGATCTCGTCCAGCGTCAGCGGGTAGGGGTCGTAGGCGTTGCCGACGAAGCCGGTGACGCCGGGGGTGTTGCGGACGACGCCCCAGGACTCGTTGGTGAGGTCCATGCGAACCAGAACGTAGCCGGGGAGCTTGTTCTGCCGGATGGTCTTCCGGTCGCCGTTCTTGATCTGGACTACTTCTTCCTGGGGCACTTCGGCCTGGTAGATGTACTCCTCGACGTTGAGCGAGACGGCGCGCTGCTCAAGGTTGGACTTCACGCGGTTCTCGTAGCCGGCGTAGGTGTGGATGACGTACCACTCGCCGGGCAGCGTGCGCAGCTCCTCGCGGAACGCGGCGACCGCGTCGACCGGCTCGGCGGCGGGGGCAGCGTCGGCGTCAGCGGCCTCCTCGGCGTCGGCGTCGTCCTCAGCGCCGTCCTCCGCCTCGTCGTCCTCGACCTCGTCCTCGGCCGCGGCCTCGTCGTCAGCCTCTTCGGCGTGAGCGGCGGCGTTCGCGGCTACCGCGTCCGCCTGGGCCAGGTCGTCGTCAGCGGCTTCCTCGGCCTTCTCGGGGGCCTCGGGGTCCACGTCGTGCACCGCGCCCTGCTCGGCAGGCTCCCCCGCGGCCAGGTCCGCAGCCTCGGCCTCGTCGATGTCGCCGTCGGCAGCGTCGACGATGTCGAGTGCGGAGTCCTCGTCCTGCACGGACTCGTCGGCGACGTCGGCATCGTGCACGTTCGGGTCAGACACGGTGACTGCTTCTTCCTGACTTCTCAAAGGGTGGGACATACGGCTCGCCGCCGTGGAATCCGGAGCGGGCCGCGGTTACGAGGGAAGGCTCATCCGAAGACGTACGAGACAAGCTTCTCGAAACCGTAGTCAACCACGCTGACGAACGCGATGACGACGACAACGAACACAATCACCACAGTGGTGTACGTCGACAGGTCATTGCGGCTCGGCCAGACGACCTTGCGCAGTTCGGCGACGATCTGACGGTAGAAGAGCGCGAGACGACCGAGCGGGCCCTTCTTGCCGCGCTTACCACCGCGGCGGGGCTTCTTGTCGGTCTCCTTGTCGTCCTCAGCAGGGACCTCAACGGAGTCCGTGATCTCAGTCACTCGTCCTCACCTGACTCCGGGTCGTGGCCATGCCGCGCCCGTCGCGCGGTACGGCGAGTGCTTCTGTCTGCTACCTGCGCCCACGCCCACCGTCGGACGTGTGGAGCAGGGTCGGAGGGACTCGAACCCACAACCCCTGGTTTTGGAGACCAGTGCTCTGCCAATTGAGCTACGACCCTACGCTGACACCCCCAACGTACCGCAACGGTACGACGGGAAGGCCACCGACCGATGAGTGTACGTGGTCCGGGCCGCCCCGTCGAACGCCTTGCACCCGAAAGAGCCGAACGGGCCCGGCCAACACAGGTGCCGGGCCCGGGCCGGGTCTGGGACGATGCAGTCATGAGCGCAGCCACTCCCTCCGCCACACCCTCCGCACCGTCCGCCACCGACCGGCGGGTATCGGCCCGCGTCGGGGCGATCTCCGAATCCGCGACGCTGGCCGTGGACGCCAAGGCCAAGGCCCTCAAGGCCGCCGGGCGTCCGGTGATCGGCTTCGGCGCCGGCGAGCCCGACTTCCCCACCCCCGACTACATCGTCGAGGCGGCCGTGGAAGCGTGCCGGAACCCGAAGTACCACCGCTACACGCCGGCCGGCGGCCTGCCCGAGCTGAAGGCCGCCATCGCCGCCAAGACGCTCCGCGACTCCGGCTACGAGGTGGACGCCTCGCAGGTCCTGGTCACCAACGGCGGGAAGCAGGCGATCTACGAGGCGTTCGCCGCGATCCTCGACCCGGGCGACGAGGTCATCGTGCCCGCTCCGTACTGGACCACCTACCCCGAGTCGATCCGGCTCGCGGGCGGCGTGCCGGTCGAGGTCGTCGCCGACGAGACCACCGGCTACCGGGTGTCGGTCGAGCAGCTGGAGGCGGCCCGCACCGAGCGGACCAAGGTGCTGCTCTTCGTCTCCCCGTCGAACCCGACCGGCGCGGTGTACGGCGAGGCCGAGACCGAGGAGATCGGCCGCTGGGCGGTCGAGCACGGCCTGTGGGTGCTCACCGACGAGATCTACGAGCACCTGGTCTACGGCGACGCGAAGTTCACCTCGCTGCCCGCGATCGTGCCCGAGCTGCGCGACAAGTGCCTGGTGGTCAACGGCGTCGCCAAGACGTACGCGATGACCGGCTGGCGGGTCGGGTGGATCGTCGGCCCCAAGGACGTGGTCAAGGCCGCCGCGAACCTCCAGTCGCACGCCACCTCCAACGTCAACAACGTGGCGCAGGTCGCCGCGCTCGCCGCGGTGAGCGGCGACCTGTCCGCGGTCGCCGAGATGCGCGCCGCGTTCGACCGCCGCCGGCAGACCATCGTCCGGATGCTCAACGAGATCGACGGCGTGCTCTGCCCGGTCCCCGAGGGCGCCTTCTACGCCTACCCGTCGGTGAAGGCCCTGCTCGGCAAGGAGATCCGCGGCAAGCGCCCGCAGACCTCGGTGGAGCTGTCCGCCCTGATCCTCGACGAGGCCGAGGTCGCGGTGGTGCCCGGTGAGGCGTTCGGCACGCCCGGCTACCTGCGGCTGAGCTACGCGCTCGGCGACGAGGACCTGGTCGAGGGCGTCTCCCGGATTCAGAAGCTGCTCGGCGAGGCCACCGACTAGTCCAGTTGCTTCGGCGCCCTCCGCTTCCGGGCGCGTTCCGCGCGCCTTCCGTGCCCGTTCGCACCCGTTCGCGTTTTCGGGCAAGCCCCCGTTCGGAGAAAATGGTTCCGGGCGGGGGCCGACGTATAGCAGGATCTACAGATGGCACGCGAGGTAGGGACGACGGCACGCGAGATCCGCGAGCTGCCCAAAGCACATCTGCATCTGCACTTCACCGGGTCCATGCGGCCCGCCACTCTGCTGGAGCTGGCCGACAAGCACGGCGTGCACCTGCCGGAGGCGCTGACCTCGGGCGAACCCCCGAAGCTGCGCGCCACCGACGAGCGCGGCTGGTTCCGCTTCCAGCGGCTCTACGACATCGCCCGCTCCTGCCTGCGCACGCCCGAGGACATCCAGCGGCTGGTGCGCGAGGCCGCGGAGGAGGACGCCGCCGACGGCTCCGGCTGGCTGGAGATCCAGGTCGACCCGACCTCGTACGCGCCCCGGCTCGGCGGGCTGATCCCCACCATCGAGATCATCCTCGACGCGGTGCGGACCGCCTCCCGCGACACCGGGGTGGGCATGGCCGTCATCGTGGCCGCCAACCGGATGAAGCACCCGCTGGACGCCCGCACGCTGGCCCGCCTCGCGGTCCGCTACGCCGACCAGGGCGTGATCGGTTTCGGCCTGTCCAACGACGAACGGCGCGGCCTGGCAAGGGACTTCGACCGGGCCTTCGCCATCGCCCGCGAGGGCGGCCTGCTCGCCGCACCGCACGGCGGCGAGCTGTCCGGGCCCTCCAGCGTCCGCGACTGCCTCGACGACCTGCACGCCCAGCGGGTCGGGCACGGCGTCCGCGCCGCCGAGGACCCCTACCTGCTGCGCCGCCTCGCCGACTCCGGGATCACCTGCGAGGTCTGCCCGGCCTCCAACGTCGCCCTCGGCGTCTACGACAAACCCGAGGACGTCCCCCTGCGCACCCTCTGGGACGCCGGCGTGCCCATGGCCCTCGGCGCCGACGACCCCCTCCTCTTCGGCTCCCGCCTCGCCGCCCAGTACGACCTCGCCCGCGACGCCCACGGCTTCTCCGACCCCGAACTGGCGGAGCTGGCCCGCCAGTCGGTCCGCGCCTCCCGCGCCCCCAAGGACGTCCGCGACCGCCTCCTGTCCGGCATCACCCAGTGGGCGGCCCCCTGACCCTCCGGGGTCCCTCAGGGGCGCGTGGGGGCACCTCCCAGGCGAGGCTCTGGGGGGAGAACCGCGCGCGCAACCCGTCACGACCGCGAGGTGCGGGAACCGGCAGGACGGGGCAGCCCGGGCGGTCAAGGCCCGGTGGTCAGGCCCCAGCGATCAGGCCCCAGCGGTCAGAGAGCCGTGCCGACGAACACCGGCTCGTTGACCAGAGTGACGCCGAACGCGTCGTGGACGCCGTCACGGACCTCACGGGCGAGCGCCAGCAGGTCAGCCGTGGTGGCCGCACCACGATTCGTGAGCGCCAGCGTGTGCTTCGTGGAGATCCGGGCCGGCCCGGTGCCGTACCCCTTGGCGAACCCGGCCTTGTCGATCAGCCAGGCCGCTGAGGTCTTCACGTGGTCGGCGTCGGCCGGATACGCGGGCGGGATGACCTCCGCGCCGAGCCGCTCCTTCACCCGCACCAGGAACTCCGCGTGCTCGGCCGCGCTCAGCACCGGGTTCGTGAAGAACGACCCGGCGGACCAGGTGTCGTGGTCCGCGGGATCGAGCACCATCCCCTTGCCCGCCCGCAGCGCCAGCACCGTCTCGCGGGCCCTGCCGAGCGGCACCCGGTCGCCGGCCTCGACGCCGAGCGCCCGCGCGGTCTCGGCGTACTTCAGCGGCGCCGACAGCCCGCCCGCGTCCTCCAGCGCGAACCGCACCCGCAGCACCACGTGCCGCGCCGGGTCCGCCTTGAAACGGCTGAACCGGTAGGCGAACGCGCACTCGGCGCTCGGCAGCGTGACGACCTCGCCGCGCTGCCGGTCGTACGCGACCACCTCGGTGATCGTGGACGACACCTCCTGGCCGTACGCCCCCACGTTCTGGATCGGTGTCGCACCGGCCGAGCCCGGGATGCCGGCCAGGCACTCCACCCCGGCCAGGCCCGCCTCGACGGTCCGGGTCACCGCGTCGGACCACACCTCGCCCGCCGCCAGCTCCAGGGCGGTGCCGTGCAGCGCCACGCCCCGGGTGGCGATCCGGACGGCGGTGCCCTCGAAGCCCTCGTCGGCGATCACCAGGTTGCTGCCGCCTCCGATCAGCAGGACCGGCTCGCCGCGCGCGTCCGCCTCGCGTACCGCCGCCACCACGTCCTCGTCGGTCCTGGCGGTCACCAGCCGCCGGGCCGGGCCGCCCAACCGGAAGGTGGTCAGCGGCGCGAGCCGGGCGTTCTCCGTTGTATCCACGACATCCACGCGGAAAGCCTACGTTCCCCGCGAGGAACGTTCTGTTCCCCGCGTGGAACGCAGGCTCCGTGTCCCGCTGCCCGCCAGGGCCGCTACCGCGCGCTCAGCGCCGGCTCGGCCGCGTCCCGCGGGCCCTCCGCGCCCGGCGCCCCGCCCTTCGCGGCGAGCGCCCGACGCGTCGGGTTGCACAGCGCCGCGACCATCCCGAGCGCCAGGACCGACGCGCCGACCCACAGTGCCGGGGTGATGCCGTTCACGAAGGCCGTCGGGGACTGGTAGCCGCCGTGCGAGGAGAAGATCGTGCTGAGCATCGCGATGCCGAGCGCCCCGCCGACCTCGCGCAGCGAGTTGCTCGTGCCGGAGGCGATGCCCTGCTCCGACTCCTTCACCGCGCCCATCATCAGGGTGGTGGCGGGGGCGAAGAACAGCGCCATCCCGACGCCGCTGATGATCAGCGCGGGCAGTTGCGCGGCGTAGGAGACGTCCGTCGAGACCACCGACGCGTACCAGCCGAGGCCGATGGCCTGGAAGGCCAGCCCGGTGGCGACGACCACCCGCCCGCCGATCCGGTCGGCGAGGTAGCCCGCGAACGGCGACACGATCATCGGCATGCCGGTCCAGGGCAGCATCCGCAGCCCCGCCTCGGTGGGTCCGTACCCGACGACGGTCTGGAGGAACTGGCTGAGCAGGAAGATCGAGCCGAACATGCCGATGAACATCAGCATGTTGGTCGCGTTGGTCGCCGCGAAGCCGCGGTTGGCGAACATCCGCATCGGCACCATGGGCCGCTTCGCGGTGAAGCCGTGCCGGACGAACGCCGCCACCAGGATGCCGCCGCCGATCAGTCCGGCCAGCACCCGGGCGCTGCTCCAGCCGTGGTCGTTCGCGCTGACCAGGGCGTAGACGATGCCGAACAGGCCGAGGCTGATCAGTACGGTGCCGCGGAAGTCCAGCCGGGCGTCGGGTGCGTAGGACTCGCGCAGCTTCAGCCGGGCCAGCGGCAGCAGGGCCAGGCCTATCGGGACGTTCAGCCAGAAGATCCAGTGCCAGGAGATGTGCTGGGTGAGGCTGCCGCCGATCAGCGGGCCGCAGGCGACCGCGAGGCCGTTGGCGGCGCCCCAGATCCCGTACGCCATCCCGCGCTTCTCCTTCGGGACGGCCGCGGTCAGCAGGGTCAGGGTGAGCGGCATCATGATCGCGCCGCCCACGCCTTGCAGCGCCCGTGCGGCGATCAGCGCGTCGATGCCGGAGGAGAGCGCGGCGGCGGCCGACGCGCCGGTGAAGATGGTGATCCCGACGAGGAAGAGCCGGCGCCGGCCGAAGCGGTCGCCGAGCGCGGCGCCGAACATCAGCAGCACCGCGAAGGTGAGGGTGTACGCGCTCACCGTCCACTCCAGGTCCGACAGCGCTCCCCCGAGGCTCTTGCGGATGGAGGGCAGCGCGGTCGTGACGACCAGGTTGTCCAGCGCGGCCATGAAGCCCGCGACGCTCGTGATGACCAGGGCCCACCCGAGCCCCGGCCCCTTCTTCCCGTCCGGTGCCGGTGCCTCCGTACGGCCTTGCGGCTGCTGCTCTGCGGTACTCATCGTGCTACCCCCTGTTGCGTTCGCCGGCAGTAGGTGCCGCGCTTGATAGTAAGTTATTGGTCACTAAGTTACGAGGTCAAAAAAATATGCCCGCCGGCACCGGGGCCCGCTCGGCCCCGGTCACTCGGGCCTCGCCTCCACGTAGAAGCCCTCCCAGTTCCGGTGACCCGGCGGGAAGCCCAACGAGACGAAGGTGTTGATCAGCATTCCGTACGCGAAGAACTGCGTCGTCTCGTCGATGTCCGTGCCCAGCGCGGTGCGGACCTCGTCCCACATCTGCTGCCAGGACGTCCTGAGGGTCGAGCCGAAGTCGTGGTCGCCGGCGGCTTCGGCCGCCGCGACCGCCGCGTACATCTGCATCTGCATCAGCAGCTTCTCCGGGTCGTCACGGAGGAGTTGCTGGTACGCCGCGGCCATCACGGGCAGCCGCCCCTCGATGGGGACGTCCTCCACGGCGTGAGCGAAGACCTCGCGGGTCTGGGTGAGGCACTGTTCGGCGGCCGCGATGAACATGGCTTGCTTGTTGGGGAACAGGCGGAACAGGTACGGCTGGGAGACGCCTACGCGGCGGGCGATCGCTTCGGTGGACGTGCCCTTGTAGCCGCCCTGGGCGAACTCGCTCATTGCCGCGCTGATGACGCTGGCGCGTCGGTCTTCGGCGCTCATCCTTGCCATGGGGACTAAGTTAGTGGTCAATCACTTACCAGTCAACTCGGCGGGTGGGGTGTCGGCGGGGAGGGGGTGCGCCGTCGATGGTTCCGTGTGGTCCCCTGCGGGGTGGCTGCCTCGTCCTCGTCTGACGGCCGGCTCTGGGTGGGTGCCCCGTGCGGTGCTTGCTTGCCCGCCCGCCGGTGGTGGGCTTGTCGCGCAGTTCCCCGCGCCCCTGGGGATGTGCGGCTCCTCCGCAGCGCCCGGCCACCCCGGGAACGGGGCAACCCACCACCGGCCGTGAGCCGGGGACGAACCGTAGGGCACCGCACCGGGCACCGGGGGGTGGGACTTCGGCGGAGGGGCGGGGGCGCCCGGGGGTCAGGTGAGGCGGACCACCGCACGGGACATGCCGAGGACTTTCTGGCCGTCGGAGGTGGCGACGAGGTCGATCCGGACGCGGCGGTCATCGAGTTTGGCCGCGACCTTCGCGGCGACGTGCACGGTGGCGCCCTGGTCATCGTTGGGGACGACGACCGGCTTGGTGAAGCGGACGCCGTACTCCTCGACGGCGCCGGGATCGACCGTCCAGTCGGTGACGACACGGATGGCGACGGCCATCGTGAACATGCCGTGCGCGATGACGTCGGGCAACCCGACCTCGCGGGCGAACTTCTCGTTCCAGTGGATGGGGTTGAAGTCACCCGAGGCGCCGGCGTACTGCACGAGGGTCGCCCGGCTGACCGGGAACTCCCGGGCGGGCAGCTCGGTACCGACCTCGACGTCGTCGTAGGCGATTGCCGCGGCCATCACACGTCCCCTCTCTTGTCGCTGCCGCTCACGTCGGCGTCGTCCGGCTCGGCCGCGCGGGCCACCAGCTTGGTCATGGCGGTCACCACGTGCTCGCCGGACTCGTCGTGGATCTCCCCGCGGATCTCGATGACGTCGTTGCCCGCAAGGGACTTGATCGTGTCGATCGTGGAGGTGACCGTGAGCCGGTCGCCGGCCCGAACCGGACGGCGGTAGGAGAACTTCTGGTCGCCGTGCACCACCCGGCTGTAGTCGAGGCCGAGTTCGGGGTCGCGGACCACCACGCCGGCCGCCTTGTAGCTGATCGCGAAGGGGAACGTCGGCGGCGCGATCACGTCGGGGTGGCCGAGCGCCTTGGCCGCGTCGGCGTCGACGTACACCGGATTCGGGTCGCCGATCGCCTCGGCGAACTCGCGGATCTTCTCCCGGCCGACCTCGTAGACGCTACTGGGCGGATAGCTCCGCCCCACGAAGGACGGGTCGAGGGCCATCGTTACCTCCGGATACGGATGGGGTCGGCGGGAGTGCGGTCGGCGCGAGGGGGCCGGCGCGGGTCGGGACATGCCGTGAGGCCGCCCCCGGAATACGGGAACGGCCTCACGGTAAAGCTTTCAGCCGGACTTGGCCCGGGCTTCCGCCGCTGCGGAGCCCGAAGTCGCGGTCTGCCGGAACCGTAGGGTACCGGCGGCCTGCCGCGAACAGCCCCGCCTCGGCGGCACTGGGAGAGGGACCGCCTGGGTCAGCGGGTCTCGCGGTGCGCGGTGTGGGCGTTGCAGCGGGGGCAGTGCTTCTTCATCTCAAGACGGTCCGGGTCGTTGCGCCGGTTCTTCTTGGTGATGTAGTTCCGCTCCTTGCACTCCACGCAGGCCAGCGTGATCTTAGGGCGGACGTCGGTGGCGGCCACGTGAGTGCTCCTTGACGAACGGGTGTTATGAACACAGAAAGAGTAGCCGATCGAGGGACCGAACCCGCAATCGGCTACGGAGAGTAGCGGCGACCGGACTTGAACCGGTGACACAGCGATTATGAGCCGCTTGCTCTACCGACTGAGCTACGCCGCCTCGACGAACCGGCCCCCGCCGAAACGACGGGGGTGCGATCCATCAGAGCCCCAATACGGAATCGAACCGTAGACCTTCTCCTTACCATGGAGACGCTCTACCGACTGAGCTATTGGGGCGAGCGAGGAAGACATTACACGCTCCGCAGCGATACGTGAAATCCGTATCCGGCAGGGCACATCGGACCTGGCGGACACCCGAACCGCGCCTCGCCCGGGGCCTGTCGGCACCCTTTCGCGTACCGCGCCCAGGCCGGCGCGCGGCCGGTGAACCGGCCCGTGCGCAGGACGTTTGGCGCGACCCCGGCCGGTACGACTAATGCGCTCCTGCCAGGACCTCGCCGTCCGGCGCCCTACGCTCGGAGTGCGTGATCATGCCGTATGTCCTGCTCACCGATCATCTTCCGTGATCTGCAGATGATCGTCCGTCTTCCTGTCCCGTGATCCTGCCTCCCACCGCTCGCAAGGCCCGTACCGGAGGAGCGCGATGACCGACAGTTCCCGCGGCACCACCGCGGAGACCGCCACCCTGCTGCTGTGCGGCGCCCGCCTCACCGACGGCCGGACCGTAGACGTCCGGTTGAGCGGCTCGCGGATCGAGGCCGTGGGCACCGCGGGCAGCCTCGCCGTGTCCGCGGAACGCCCCGACCGCGGCGGCGGCCTCGGCGGCGAGCGGACCCCCGACCGTCCCGACCGGGGCGGCCGGATCGAGCGCGGTGCCCGGATCGACCTGCGCGGCTACCTCCTGCTGCCCGCGCCCGCCGAGCCGCACGCGCACCTGGACTTCGCGCTCACCGCCGGCGGCCCGCCCTCCGGCGACACCGAGGACGTCCAGCGCCGCGCCACCGAGGCCGCGCTGCTCCAACTCGGCCACGGCGCCACGGCGGTGCGCAGCCACGTACGGATCGGCGACGTCCGCGGGCTGCGCTCGCTGGAGGCGGTGCTCCAGGCCCGGCAGTCGCTGCGCGGGCTGCTCGACGTGCAGGCGGTGGCCGTGCCCAGGGTGCTGACCGGCGCCGCGGGGGCGGACGGCCTGGCGATGCTGCGGGACGCGCTGAAGATGGGCGCTTCCGCGGTGGGCGGCTGCCCGGACCTCGACCCGGACCCGAGCGGCTACACCGAGGCGGTGCTGGCGCTGGCCGCCGAGTTCGGGCTGCCGGTCGACCTGCACACCGCCGCCGACGACCCGGCGCGGATGGCCCGGCTGGCCGCGATGGCCGGCGGGCTGCGGCCCGGCGTCACCCTCGGCCCCTGCCACGGCCTGGCCGCGCAGGGTCCTGACGGGGTGGCGCGCACCGCAGACCGGCTGGCCGCCGCGGGCGTCTCCGTGGTCGCACTCCCCCAGGGCGGCTGCGGCGCCCTGGACCGCTGCGCGCCCGCGCCGGACACCCCGGCCGCCCGCGCCGCCGCCTCCGTCCGCCCGCTGGCGCCGCTCACCGCGGTCCGCGCGCTGCGCGCTGCGGGAGTACGGGTCACCGCGGGCAGCGGCGCGCTCTGCGACCTGGCCAACCCGGTCGGCCGCGGCGACCCGCTGGAGGCGGCCTACCTGCTGGCCTCGCACGGCGAGTGCCCTCCCCCGCGGGCGTACGACCTGGTGAGCGCCGAGGCCCGGGCGGTGCTCGGGCTGCCGGAGGTACGCGTGGAGGCGGGCTTCCCGGCCGAGTTGCTCGCGGTGCGCGGGGAGAGCCTGGCCGGCGTGCTCTCGCTCGCCTACAGCCGGATCGTGATCCACCGCGGCCGGGTGGTCTCCCGGACCAGCGCGGTACGCGAGTACTGCGACTCGGCGGGCGACGCGACCCTCGACCTCCCGCGTCAGGCGCACCGCGAGGCGTAGCGTCGCGGCATGCGTACGGTGATCGCTGGTGGACACGGACAGATCGCGCTGCGGCTCGAACGGCTGCTGAGCGGGCGCGGGGACAGCGCGGCCGGGTTGATCCGGAACGCCGCCCAGGCTGACGACCTGCGGGCGGTGGGCGCGGAACCGGTCGTACTCGACCTGGAGTCGGCGACGTTGGAGCAGGTGGCGGCGGTGCTGGAAGGCGCCGACGCGGCGGTGTTCGCGGCGGGCGCCGGCGCGGGCTCCGGGGCGGAGCGCAAGCAGACGGTGGACCGGGGCGCGGCCGTGCTCCTCGCGGACGCGGCCGAGCGGGCCGGGGTACGGCGCTTCCTGGTGGTCTCGTCCATGGGCGCGGACGCGGAGGCGACCGGTGTGGACCCGGTCTTCACGGCATACCTGCGGGCGAAGGGCGCGGCGGACGACGCGGTGCGGGCCCGGAAGGGGCTGGAGTGGACGATCCTGCGCCCGGGTGCCCTGACGAACGACAGCGGCACCGGACGGGTCCACCTCGCCGCGTCCACCGGGCGCGGCTCGGTGCCGCGGGACGACGTGGCGGCGGTGCTGGCGGAGCTGCTGACGGTGCCGGGCACGGCCGGGCTGACCCTGGAGCTGATCGCGGGGCCCGACCCGGTGGCGGAGGCGGTGCGCGCGGTGGCGTCCGGCAGCTAGGACCGGGAGCCGGCGGGAGCCGGCGGGAGCCGGCGGGAGTAAGGGGCCGGGTCACGCGGTCCGGAGCCCCGCTAAGTCAGGAGAGCGTCCCTGAGTCAGGGGGACGGTGCGCGCTCCAGGAAGGGTCCGCGCGTCAGGAGCCGGTCCGCCGGGTGCGCCAGGAGTAGCAGACCAGGGGCAGCCGGACCAGGTCGTCCCGTATCTCCGCCGTCTCGCGGACCTTCGCCTCGATCCGGGCCGCCAGTTCCCGCTTCCGGTCGGCCGGCAGCGCGATGAACCTGCTGTAGGTGGCGAACATGGCGGTCACCTCCTCGGCGCTCATCGCGGCGGTCCAGGTGTCGGCGTGGGGCTCCGGTTCGGTGAAGGGCACGCCGTCCGGCAGCCACGGCCCGTCGTTCATCCGCCCGATCAGGTCGCCGACCCGGTCGTCGGTCCCCATCTCGTCGTGCACGTAGGCGTCCAGGCGGTCGAGCCACGGCACCCGCCGGTCCCGGCGCGTGTACAGGATGCCGAGTGTCCCGCCCGGCTTGAGCACCCGGGCGATCTCCGGGAGCGCGACCGCCGGGTCCATCCAGTGCCACGCCGCGGAGATCGTGACCGCGTCGACCCGGGCGTCGGGCAGCGGGATGTGCTCGCCGGTCCCCTCCAGCACCGTCGCCCGCGGACAGGCGACGGCCAGCACCTCGCGCATGCGGGCGTCGGGTTCGACCGCCACGACCTCGGCGGCGCGGTCGGCGAGTTGACGGGTCAGCAGGCCGGTGCCGGCGCCCAGGTCGAGGACCGAGGCGCAGTCCGCGGGCAGCAGCCAGTCGAGCGCCTGGGCCGGCGGCGCCGTCCGGTAGCGGTCGTAGTCCTGCGCCGCGGCACCGAAGGACACCGCGAGCTCGGGCAGTTGGGACATGGCACTCCCTAGGTTGTCGCGTGGCCCGGGAAGGTGGGCGCCGGGCGGGAACTCACAGGCCGCGCAGGCCGGTGAGCACCCTCTCCAGCAGGGTGACGTCCGGCCGTCCCCCCTCGTGGCCCGGCTGCTGGACGTTGACCAGGCCGCTCTCGGCCAGGTCGCCCACCAGGACGCGCGTGACGCCAAGCGGGATGTGCAGCAGCGCGGAGATCTCGGCCACCGAGGTCAGGTTCAGGCACAGCCGGCAGATCGCCTGCTGCTCGGGGAACAGCCGTACCCCGTTCTCCCAGGCGCGTGCGGTGGTGCTGACCAGCGCCTCGAGCGCGAAGTCGGTCCGCGCCGTGGTACGTCCGCGCGTGACGGCGTACGGGCGTACGAAGGGCGACGAGTTGCGCCTGCGGTCTGCACTCACGAACGCACATCCTTCCGGGTGTGACGCGGACGGCTGATCGCGCCGGGCCTCAGCCGGCCAGCGCGCTCTGCAGTTCTCGGCGCACGGCGGGGGTGAGCACGTCGCCGGTCCGTTCGACCAGCAAGGTCATCTCGTAACCGACGACCTTCATGTCGCAGGTGGGCGCGGCGAGCACCACCAGGACGGAGCCGTCGCTGATCGAGGTCAGGAAGAGGAAACCGTTCAGCATGTCCACCACGGTCTGGGTGACCGCGCCGGCCTCGAAGAGCGTGGCCGCCCCCTGCGTCAGGCTCGCCAGTCCCGAGGCCATCGCGGCGAGTTGGTCGCCCCGGTCCTTGGGCATGGACGCCGAGGCCAGCAGCTGGACTCCGTCCGAGGAGACGACCACCGCGTGCGCGACCCCCGGCACCTGCTTGACGAAGTTGGCGATGAGCCAGTTCAGGTTCTGCGCTTCGGTGCTCAGATCGCTCATGGGTGTGGCTGCTTCCTATGCTGCGGGGGACATCGGCCGAGGGCGCTGCGGGCAGAGGGGACGGCGACCCGCTCATACCGGACCCGATCCGCCCGGTGACCGGCCGCGCCCGTCGTCACGCTCGGACCCGTCGCCGCGCTCGGCGCCGTCCTTCCCTCGCCTGACGCCTTGGTGGAAGCTCGACAGCCGCTCTCGCATCAGGTCGGCCTGGCGCGGTGCGACCGGCGCCGCGTGCGGCTGTGCCGCCCTGTCGCGTGCCCCCGCGCCGGGGGCGAGGTTGCCGAAGGGCACGCGCCGGGGCAGTCCCTGAGCGGTCGAACCTCCGACCACCGAACCGCCGGTCGACGGCCCGGCTTCTCCGCCGGCCCCGGGGCGCGGGCTGGTGTCGGGCCGCGCCCACGAAGGCGACGGGTGGGCGCCGTCCCGGGAAGGCTGCGGCTGGGGCTGCGCGGACTGCTGGATTTGCGGCTGTGCCTGGGATTGCGGCTGGGATTGCGGCTGGGGCTGCGCGGACCGCGGGGGTTGGGGCTGGGGCCGCTGCGGGAGCGGGGCGGGCCCGGACTGCGCCGGTTGCGGCCCGCCCATCGCCGGCCGGCCGGGGTCCGGCAGACCACGGGTCGGCTGCCCGCGGTCCGGCTGTCCCTGGCCGCTCTCCGGGCCGGGCCACCCCGACCTCGTCGACTCGAAGATCGGCAGCCGCTCGGACCCGTGGCCGCCGGGCGCCGGGTCCGGGTACGCGTGCCGGCCGGGCTGCGGCGCGTCGGGTATACGGGCGCCCGCCGTGTGACTGCCCGCCACGTGGGACCCGGCCTGCGGAGGTCCTTCCATCGCCGGCCGGCCGTCCATACCGCCCGGAAGCGGGTGCTCCTCGACCGGCTGCGCGAACCAGGAGAATCCGTGGCCGGACTGCCCCGCCGCCTGCTCCTCCTCGTTGAACCACGGGAAGCCGCCGTCGGGCGGACCCGAGTGGCGCCCGGACGGCGCCTCCTCAAGGCGCCGCGCGCCCGCACCGGTCTCCACCGCCGGACCGTAGGAAGTGTCGAACCGCGGGTCGCCGAACCGCGGGTCAGTGGCCCGCGGGTCGCCGAACCGCGGGTCGCCGACCGCCGACGACGGGCCCCGGGCGGGGAGCGTGCCGGGCTCGGGGAGGTCGTACGGGCCGGGGCGCATGGTGGCCTGGTCGAACGCCGGTCCCATGCCCGCGTCGATCTCGCTGACCGGCAGCAGCAGGGCCGGCGGTATCCGGATCAGCGCGTTGAGGCCGGTCCGGCCGGACCCGGTCAGCCGCACCTGGATGCCGTACTTGGCCGCCAGCCGCCCGACGACGAACAGACCCATCCGGCGGGAGGTCGCCACGTCGAGCACGGGCGGCTCGGCGAGCCGCCGGTTGATCCGGTTCAGCTCCTCGGGCCGGATGCCGATGCCCGCGTCCGCGATGTCCAGCACGACATCGCCGGAGGTGAGCATCTTGGCGCCCACCAGCACCTGGGTCTCGGGGCCGGAGAACGCGGTGGCGTTCTCGATGAGTTCGGCCACCAGGTGGACGACGTCGGTCGCGGCATGGCCGGCCACCGCCACGTCGGGCAGTTCGTACAGCATCACGCGTTCGTACTGCTCGACCTCGGCGGTGGCGGCGCGGACCAGGTCGAACAGCGACACCGGCTGGTTCCAGCGGCGGCTCTGCTCCTCGCCGGCGAGCACCAGGAGGTTCTCGTTGTTGCGGCGCATCCGGGTCGCGAGGTGGTCGAGCTGGAACAGGCTGGCGAGCTGGCTCGGGTTCTGCTCGCTGTTCTCCAGGTCGTCGATGAGCTGGAGTTGCCGCAGCACCAGGCTCTCGCTGCGGCGCGAGAGGTTGGTGAAGATCGCGTTGACGTTGCTGCGCATCCTCGCCTGCTCGGTGGCGAGCCGGACCGCCTCGAAGTGCACGCGGTCGAAGGCGCGCGCCACCTGGCCGACCTCGTCCTGCGTCTGCAACTCGATCGGCTGGACCTGCACCGGCTCGTCGGTCTCCGCGGGCTCCACGTCACGAAGCCGGCGCACGGCCTCGGGCAGCCGGTTGTCCGCGACGTCCAGCGCGGAGACGCGCAGCCGGCGCAGCGGGCGTACGACGGACCTGGCGAGGACCAGGGCGCCGAGGAAGGACAGCGCGACCACCGCGACGATGATCGCGATGTTCTCGTAGAGCTGGGTCCGCCCGGCCGACAGCAGGTGCGAGGCGCGGTCGTTCATGTCCGCGACGGCCTGCCGCTCGACGATCCGCACCGCGTCGAGCTTGTCCGTCAGCTGGTTGAACGCGGTGGCCTTGCTGATCCCCAGGTCGGCGAGCGGGATGTCCTCCTGCGCGGCGGTGGAGACCGCCTGGACGGTGCCGTCGGCCGCACCGACCTTGTCGCCGCTGACCGTCGACTGGTACAGGTTGAGGAGCGAGGTCGGCGCGTTGTTGGCGAGCGCGTCGCCGGCCGTCTCGAACTGCGCCTGCTCGATGTTCTCCTTCTGCTCCAGCGTGAAGCCGCCGCTGTCGAGCACGTCGACGAGGTAGCCGCGCTCGCTCGACGTCTGCTGCTCGATCTGCTCGATCGAGGAGAGCGTGGCGACCAGGCTGCCGAGCGTGTGATCGGAGCTGACCGCGGCGAGCTGGTCGCTGAAGTCGAGCAGGTCGCCGATGATCGTGCTGTACGCGCTGAAGGTCGGCGTGCCGGCGCCGGCCGCGAGGCCCTGCGCGGAGGCACGCAGCGGGCTCAGGTCACCGAGCCGGGCCTCCCCGCGCGCGCCGAGCTGGCGCACCATGGCGGGCAGGGCGTCGACGCTGTCCTGCTGCCGGCGCAGGCTCTCGTCGAACTCCCGCACCTGCGCGTCGGTGGTCCGCTGGGCCGCCGTCAGTTCCTTGTCCCGGGCGACGCCCGACCCGTTGAGCGCGACCTCGGTGAGGTCGCGCTCGTCGTCGAGCGCGCCGACCAGGGTGGAGATCTGCCGGGCGAGCTGCGTCTGCCCCTGGATGTGCGCCGCGGACCGGAGGCTGCCGACCTCGGAGACCACGCGCACACCGACGAGCGGGATGATCGCGATCAGCGGGACCAGCACCAGGACCAGCATGCGGCTGCGGAGCCGCCAGTCGCCCAGGTGGCGCTTGACGTGCAGCCGGGCGAGGACCTTTCCGCCGGTGGCGGTGATCCACTTCGGTGCGGAAGCGGAACGGGATCTCCGTGCCGTTGTCACGGCATCGCCACATTGTGCTGCGCCAAGCGGTCCCCGCACGTCAACGGATAGCCGGCTTCGCGAGGCCCCTGGTCTTCCATTTACTAACCCTCAACCCTCATAACGTCGCAGCATGACGCGGCGGCGCTCGGTCATTCGGTTCACCACAACAAGCGCTCGACTCAGGTACACACCAAGTCGCCGGCGCGTTACTTCCGCGCGCTGGTCGGGGACCTCATTGCAGCACACGCACGCCCGCGGGAGCAAAGGATCTCGCTACTGACTTAAGAGGTCTCCCCCGGTCACACCGTCCGTCCGCGCGCTTCGACCGAAAGCTGGTCCGCCGAATGCATCGGGGATAGCAGGTGCCCGACGGCGTGATACGTGCAGAGCATCGCATATATTTCCTGCCGGACGAGTTCGGGACTTTTCGACCGCAATACCACCCGCAGCCCCGCGATCTGATCGGCGAACCGGCCGACACCGTTTCGGCACATCTCCGCCACACTCTCGTGCCGTGCCGTGATCTCGCCCGCCGTCACCGAATCGTCGAGGAACGACGTGACCAGCACCGGAGCGCTCCCGGCCGGTCCCCGCGACCGGCCGGGAGCGGAAGCGGAGGGTCCGCACGGCACCACGCGGACGACGGCCCCCGCACCCAACTCCGCCCCCAACTCCGCACCCGGCTCGGCACCCGCGGCCCGGCCGTCCGGCGGCAGCTTCGACAGGTACGACCCGTCGGGCAGCGCGCGCACCACCGGCAGGGGCCGCGCGGTGTCGGTGCGGCCGTCCAGCCGCCAGATCTGATGGGCGCCGGCCGCGGCCAGCGCGTTCCACATCGCCGTGGGGACCGCCTCACGTTCGCCGACCACCAGCGCCCCCGCGCCGAGGAGGTCGTGCGGCCATTCGGCGATGATGCCCTCGATACCCAACTCCGGGCTGGGGGCGATCGCCGAGGCGACGGAGAGGCACATCCGGCACTCGGTGAGCGAGACCAGCCACACGTCCAGGGCGCGACCCTTCGTAGGTCTCCTCGTCCGGTCGCCGCGGTCGGCGCCGTCGCCGCGCTCGCCGTCCCCCGTCGCCTCGCCCGTCGCCTCCCCGTCGACGCCGGGCAGCACGTACGCGGCCCGGTTCGCGGGCGTGTCCGGCACCTCCATGGCGACGCTCTCGAAGGCGAACACCCGCTCGGTGCCCGGCGGTCCCGGCTGCCCGGCCGACGCGGCCACGTGGGCGCAGAGTTCCTTGAGCGGTTCGACGCCCAGCCGCATGCGGGCCCGGGCGATCGCGGCAGCGGAGGCCAGGTCACCGGCGTCCTGGAACATCTCCGGGAGGCCGCCGGTCAGCTTGGCGAGCACCTCCTCGTAGGAAGAGGTCCCGAAGAGCCACATCGCGAGAGCGAAATACATCATGAGCCGCGCGGGCAGCAGCCGTCTGCGGCGCTCTCTCCGCTCGGCTTTGTCCACCAGCCGATCCATTAGTTCCGGCCGGAAAGTCTGTACGAGCATGCGCAGCGCAAGCCGGTCCGGAAGGGGGGTTTCAGACGGTATGCCGAGATAACGGAACGTCATCGCTAGAAGTTACCTCCGAAGAACGCGCCGCGTCTAACCATCGTCGACAATGCACAGAAAGCACACTTTGCGGATTTTCTCCGGACACGGGGAGGTCGTCGTGCGGAGAGGAGCCGCAGATAGGCGCCCTGCCCGCGCTTAAGTCAGTGGACCCTTGTTCGGCGAGGTTGTTGTCCCGCGCCGGGTTCTGGCAGCCTCACTCGCGTGACAAGCGAATCCCAGCGTGCAGACACCAATGGGTCGGTCACATCGCCGCAACCGACGACGCCTCCTATCGTGATGCGCAATGTGACCAAACATTTCAACACGCCGCAGGGCGGCAATCACGATGTCCTGCGCGACGTCAATTTCTCGGTGGCGGCCGGCGAGTTCACCGCGGTCGTCGGTCCCACCGGCTGCGGTAAGTCGACCACGCTGTCGCTGATCTGCGGCCTGGACCGGCCGGACACCGGCGAGGTGCTCATCGACGGCCGCCCGGTGGACGGCATCGGGAAGGACGTCGGCTTCGTCTTCCAGACCGACGCGGTGTTCCCCTGGAAGACGGTGCTCGGCAACGTGGCGGCCGGCCCCCGCTTCCGCGGCGCGTCACGCCGGGAGGCACACGCCGAGGCCACCGACTGGATAGGCCGGGTGGGCCTGACGGGGTTCGAGCGGTACCACCCGCACCAGCTCTCCGGCGGGATGCGCAAGCGGGTCGCACTCGCCCAGACGATGATCAACCGGCCGCGCGTGCTCCTCATGGACGAGCCGTTCGCCGGCCTGGACGTGCAGACCCGCCAGATCATGTCGGACGAGCTCCTCTCCCTGTGGGACCAGACCCGCCCGTCGGTGGTGTTCGTCACCCACGACCTGGAGGAGGCGATCTCGCTCGCCGACAAGGTCGTGGTCATGACGGCGGGACCGGCCACCGTGAAGGAGACGTTCGAGATCGATCTCCCCCGGCCGAGGAATCCACGCGAGATCCGGCACACCCCCGATTTCGTCAAGCTCCACGAGCGGATCTGGGAATCGCTGCGCGACGAGGTCCAGGTCGCCTACCGCCGCACCGTGACCGCGACGCCCGAGACCGCGGCCTGACCCACCCCCGCCGGAAGAGGCAAGAGCGCATGAACGTGCACGGTCCCCGGTCCACTGCCGATACGGCGGACGCCGATCCCGACACCACCAGTACGGCCGAGGGCGCGACCGGTGACGCGGTCGAGGAAGTGACCGACGGCGCGAGCGGTGAAGCCACGGGTGATGCCGCAGGTGACGCCGCGGACCGCACCGCCCGCCCCGAACCGTCGAAGAGCGAGGCCCGAACCGGGTCCACGGCCCGGCGGCAACGGCTGCGGCGCCACGTGCTGGTCAACCTGACCCGGGTCCTCGTCCTCGCCCTGTTCGTCGGGCTGTGGCAGTGGCTCGCCTCGGCGGGAACGATCGACAGGTTCTACACCGGCGAACCGTCCGGCATCTGCTCGAAGTTGTGGGACTGGGTACGCCACGGCACCTCGCAGGGCTCGCTGTGGGACCAGGTGTGGGTGACGCTCCAGGAGACGCTGATGGGCTTCGGGATCGGCGTGACCCTCGGCGTCGTGTTCGGCATCCTGCTGGGTCGGCTGCGCTTCCTGGCCGACGTCTTCGCCCCCTATATCAAGACGCTGAACTCGATACCGCGCATCCTGCTCGGGTCGGTGTTCGCGATCTGGTTCGGCCTCGGGATCAGTTCCAAGGTCACGCTGTCGGCGGTGCTGGTCTTCTTCGGCGTGTTCTTCAACGCCTTCCAGGGCGCCCGCGAGGTGGACCGCAACCTCATCGCCAACGCCCGCATCCTCGGCGCCGGGAACGCCAAGGTGACCTTGCAGGTCGTCGTCCCGTCCGCGCTGAGCTGGATCACCACCAGCCTGCACGTCGCGTTCGGCTTCGCGGTCACCGGCGCGATCGTGGGGGAACTGCTCGGGGCGCAGCAGGGCCTCGGGCTGCTCATCTTCCAGGCGCAGGCGAATTTCGACCCCGACGGCGTCTACGCGGGCCTGGTCATCACCGCCGCGTTCGCCCTGGCGGCCGAGGGCCTGATCACGCTCCTCGAACGGCGCCTGCTGCGGTGGCAACCGCGCCCGCAGCGGTCCGGCGCGGGAGCCTGACCCGGCGATCGACGTGAACTCCCTGACGCATGTCCACCCCGCAATGACCGGCGGAACGCGGCACGGCCGAAGACGGCCGGCGGCGCGTCCGCTCCCGAGAAGAAAGCAAGGCTCATGTGGCGCAAGAAGATCGTTCTCATAGCCGCGACGACGTTCCTGGCTACAGGGGTGACGGCCTGCTCGGACGACAAGTCCGGCAGCACTGACGCGGCGAGCGAGGGCTCCCTGACGAAGGTGACCATCGCCCTGTCGAACCAGGCGAACCAGAGTTACCTCCCGCTCATCCTGGCCGAGCGGATGGGCTACTTCACGAAGCAGGGGCTGGACGTCAAGATCGACAACCTGCAGAGCACCCCGCAGGTCTCCGACGCGCTGCTCAAGGGCGACGTCCAGGGCATGATCGGGTTCTTCGACCACAACCTCGACCTCCAGGCCAAGGGCAAGAACACCGAAGCGGTCGTCCAGTTGCTCCAGGCGCCCGGCATGGTCGAGATGACCCGCGCGAACGAGAAGTCGCTCAAGTCCCCGGCGGACCTGCGGGGCAAGACGGTCGGGGTGACCTCGCTCGGTTCGGCCAGCTCCAACATCGGCTCCTACCTGGCGGTCCACAACAACATCCCGCTGGCCCAGACCCATCTGGTGGCCGTGGCCGCCGGGCCCACCTTCGTGGCGGCCTTCCAGCACAACCGGGTCGACGCCGGTGTCACCACCGAACCGACGATCTCGACCCTGCTGAAGAAGCACCTCGGCACGATCGTCGCCGACATGCGCACGGCCGCCGGCACCAAGGCCGCCCTCGGCGGCCCGTACCCGGGCACCGCGCTGACCGTCCAGACGGCGTGGGCGAACAGCCACAAGGACACCACGCAGAAGATGGTCAACGCGATCTACCAGACGCTCCAGTGGATGGAGTCGCACTCGGCCGCGCAGATCACCGCCCAGGTCCCGGCCGACTTCTACTCCGGCAGCGGCAAGGACCAGTACATCCAGGCGCTGGCCAACGAGATGGGCATGTACAACCCCACCGGCCAGATGCCGGCCGACGCGCCGCAGACCGTACTGCGGGTGCTGAACGCGATCGACCCGGCCGTCAAGGGTCACAAGATCGACCTGGCGAAGACCTACACCGACGAGTACGTCCAGAAGGCGGCGCAGGAGAAGTCAGCGTCCTGACCGACGGGGCCGTCAGAACCGCCGGTGCCGTCAGCCAGAAGACAGGTGGCCGCGACCGGCGCGACCGTACCGTCACGGAGTGTCATGAACCCAGGCGGCCGGGCGGTCGGGGGCTCTGACAATGCGGTACGGCGGGGGTCGGCGCACACTGGCCGGGAAGGTGGACCGGGTGCCGAGTCCTAGGGAGACGCCATGCTGGGGACGCGTCGTCGACACGGGGTGCGCAGGAACCGTCTGATGTGTACGGCCGCGGTGCTCACCGCTGCGGCCGTCCTCGGCGGGACGGTGGCCGCCGACACCGCGGGGGCCGCCACCGGGGCGCGGAGCGGCGAGGGACCGGCACCGAGCCCGTCCGAGCTGAAGGCGGCGCTGCTGACCCCCGGGGACACCGGGCTGAGCGGTGCGGACTCGACCGGCGGCGGTGGCGGCGTCGGCGGCGACGGGATCTCCGGCTGCCCGGCGCTGGTGAAGGTGCTGGAAGCGCCGCCCGGAGCGGGGACGCAGGAGGCCGACTTCAGCGGCGGCCAGACCGGGCCGCTGCTGAGCGAAGAGCTGACCGCGGGCACGTCGGCCAAGGAGGGCGCCGTCTACGCACGGGCCAAGGCCGCGCTCACCTCCTGCCGCGACCTCACCCTCACCGAGGGCGGCACCCGGCTCGCCCTCACCCTGAAGCCGATCCGCTTCGGCGGCGGCGAGAGCACGGCGACGCGTATGGAAGGGAAGTTGAGCGGCGTGCAGGTCAACGGGTACATGGCGTTCGGGCGCGTCGGCCCGGTCCTGGTCGGCTACACGTTCTTCCAGATCGCCGGCGACTCGCCCCAACTCGCCTCCGCGCTCTACCAGAAGGCCGTGGACAAGGTCCGCCACACCGTCAGCACCGGTGGCGGCACGCCCGTCTGAGACCTGCGGTGCGGCGCTGCCAGCTCCACGCGGTGCCGGCAACTCCGCGCGGCCACCGTCAACTCCGCGCGGTGATCCCGTCAACTCCGCGCGGTGATCCCGTCAACTCCGCGCGGTGATCCAGCCCGTGGCGGCGAGCACCTCGCGGGCGATGTCGGGGACCGTTCTGCCGTCGGTGGCCACGCGTACGGCGTCCGCCGGGGTCCGCTCGTCCAGGAGGCGGGCCTTGCGGATGCTGTTGCCCACCTCCCGCTCCAGCTCCGAACCGAGTTCGCGGCCCGTCAGCCGCGCGGTGGCGGTGGCGTCGGACGCGGTGAGCAGGACCCGTACGATCCGCAGGTCCGCGCCCATCGCGCGGGTGAACATCGCGGCCGACTCGGGCAGCACGCTCGCGGTGTTCGTGTAGACCAGGCGCCGGTAGCCGAGCCGGGCGTAGTTCGCCCACAGCGCCGCCAGATTGCGCTCGGTGATCCGCGAGCGGTCAGGGTCCCCCTCCGGCGCCGGGTGCACCTGCCCCATGAAGTCGCCCTCCACCACCGCGTGCGGCACCTCCGCTCCCCGCAGGCCCGCCGAAACCTCCCACGCCACCGTCGACTTCCCGACGCCGGCCCGCCCGCCGATGAGCAACACCTCCGCGTGATCCACGCCGCCGAGCCTGCCAGGCACCACCCGTCCGGCGCGACCGGATTCCCGCGGCGGCCGGGGTATCGCGCACACTGTCCTCATGCCCTCCGACGCCCCGCTCCCCGGCCTCGCCACCGACGAGGAACTGGCGGCTGCCGGGCGGCGGGTGGTGCTCTGCGGCATGTGCGGGCATCCGCTGTCCGACGCGGAGAGCCGCGCATGGGGGCTCGGGGAGAACTGCCGGCGCAAGTTGGGCGGGAACGCGAGTGTGCGGCGCCCCGGCCGGTTCGAGGTCGACCAGGAGGGCATCCCCGGCCTCTGAGCCCGCCGCACCGGTTCTCCGGGGTCCTCCGCGCTCGTCGGAGCCGGTCTCCTCTGCCCCGACGGTCACAGCGACATCGGGGTCAGCGGCGGTGCCGGAATCGGTGGCGGAGTCGGTGCCGGAATCGGTGGCGGAATCGGTGGCGGCCGAGTGTCGGACCCGTGCGCGATGCTGAAGCCGGGGACGATCACGGGCAGGCAGAGGGGGCCGGAGTGGCGACAGATCCGATACGGGGCCTCGCGTCGGACGACACACGTGAGGCGGCCGCGAACGCCCTGGTGGCGCTGGGCGCGGAAGCGGTGGAGCCGCTGGTGCGGGAGTTGGCGGACGGCGACTCCCCGGTGGGGCCGCGGCAGATCCGCGAAGTGCTCCAACGGATCGGCAGCGGGGCGCTGGAGGGACTGTGGCAGGGATTCCGGTCGGCACCTGCCGAGGCGTCCCGGAGTCGGTTGGGCTACGCGTTCTCCTCCTTCGGCCCGGCCGCTCTCGACCACTACCGGACGGCGCTCGCGAGCAACGAGCCGTTCATCCGGGCCGCGGCTGTCGAAGGCGTCCGGGGATGCGACGAAGCCGGGCGGACCGCACTCCCCGCCGTGCTGCCGTTGCTCGTCGACCCGGACCCGGAGATCGCCAGGAAGGCGCAGTTCCTGCTGGTCCACCACGGGCAGGAGGTGGTACCGCTGCTCCAGGACGTCCGCAGGCGCGGGCCGGGCCGGCTGCGGGCGCGGGCGCTGACCGTGCTCGCGGACATCGGCGGGGAGGCGGCGCTGTCCACCGCTGACGTGGCCGCGGTCGAACGGCTCATCAGGATCAGGCTCCAGGACGACAGACCGACGGGGATCTGGGCCTGCTGGAACCACTGGATCGCCGTTCCGAGTGGGGACCAGGCAGGAGTCATGGCGGTCCTGGGCCTGACCGACCCCAGGTCCGCGACCTTCAAGCTCGCCCACGAGGTCATCGACTCCGACGGCCACTGCCACGACGACTCCGCCTACTCCCGGGTCTTCGTGACCCCTGAACTCGACGGTTGGACCCTCGTCCTCGGCGCATGGTGCAGCCCGTGCCACGAGGAGCGGAGCGCGGACGTCCTGCGCCTGTGCACCGAACTGAGCGCACGCTACGGCCAGGCCCAGGCGTACTACTGGGGAGGCCAGGGAGACGGCTCCGCCTGGCTCGTCGCCGAGCGCGGCGCCGTGGTGCGGCGCTACTGCGAATCGGGCGAGGCCGACGACGAGTTGCTGACCCTCGGCGAGCCCCTCGCGTTCGAACGTGAGCACCGCACGAAAGTGGGCCTGCGGCCCGAATGGGACCCGGCCCAGGAGAGCGAGGAGGACGAGGACACGTGGACGCACGAGGCGTACGAGATGGCACCGGACATCGCCCGCGCCTTGGGGGTGAGCCCGCTCGCCCTCGAACCCGCCATCGGGCCTGACACGCCCTCGCGCGGGACCGGGGTCATCGCGCTGACCCCGTACGCGGCGGCACACGGGGTGCCGCCGGGCGCGTACGGCATCTGAAGGCCGGACAGGGCGTTTCCATGCCACGGGCGTTCGGATCGGGACCGGAGGGTCGGGGGGTCAGAAGCCGTTGCAGTCGACGGTCGCGGAGGGGCCGGTCGCGGTGGCCGTGTGCGCCTTGCCGTTGTCGACCACGACGGAACAGGTCGCCGTGCCGCCGCCCGGTCCCAGGGTCAGGGAGAGCGAGCCGCCCTTGACGAAACTCTTCGTCGTCAACTCCTTCTGCCACGGCAGCGTCTTCGCCGTCACCTTGGTCGTCGAGATGGTGTCGTCGTGCCAGGTGGGGTACCCGATGGTCACGTCGCGGGCGGTGCCGGTGACGCGGTATCTCACGGTGACCGACTTGCCCGCGTCACCGCGGACGACGGCCGCGATGGCGATGATGCCGCCGAAGAAGACCACGGCCGCGGCGAGCAGGACCCACGGCCGCTTCCGCCTCCTTCGCGGCGGAGGAGGGTGCACATGTCCGTGCGGCTCGGGCGCCGGCCCCGCGGCTGGCCCTCCGCGGGGCTCCTTCCGCTCCGGACCGGGGTCCTGCCCCGGCGTTGGCTCGCTCATGGACCCAGGATGCGGTGGGCCGACCCCCACGGCGAGCCGGGAGGAGCCCCGATACGCCAAAGGGCCCCTCCCCCGCGCGAGCGCAGGTGAGGGGCCTCTTCATGGTGTGGCGGCACGTGGATTCGAACCACGGTAGGCTAAGCCGACGGATTTACAGTGAACCGGCTTCACCCCTCCTGACCAGGTATTTTCCCGCAACCTCCTTCAGTCGGGGGCCGCTGGGGGGACGATCAAGCTTTCGCTGCATTGCTCGGTCCCTTCCGACTAGTTGCGTAAGACGGGCCAGCGGAGCAGGCCACTCGGCATCGGATTTCGGTCGACCAAGACCATCCGACAGCTTCTGCCGTTGCGGACAGTAGAGCCGACCACGGGCGGTCGTCCAAGTCGATACACCAACCCCGAGTCGCACGAGCCCACAGAATCTGGCAAATCCGTTGACGCAAAGGTGATTCTGGGACACTCTTCCTTAATGAGCAGGATCTCACCAACTCTGCACCATATGCATAGCCGAAAGTATCAAACCGGCATCGTCGAAGTGCCCGAAAAGACGTTCGCAGACCCCACCTTCGTGGCCCGACTCTCCTTTCGAGTCGGTTACGGCTCACAGGTCTCCAGCTCCGCCATAGTAGATGCCGTGGCCGGAGCAAACGATAAGCAATTCTTTTGCGACAACAGCATCTTTGAAGATGACGCCGATCCCAAGCTCTGGGAAGCGCTGGCAAATCACCCCGGAAAGTTCTTCATCACGACTGAAGTTCGCGAAGAACTTACACCATGGCTCGCCATCCGTCCCAACCATCCGGTCAGCCAGATGATCGCGACCAAGAGTGAACGCCTCACGGTCATTGACGACTCGGAACTGACGAGTATCGATCAATTGGCGAAAGATTACTACGTCGCCCTCCTTCGCGCTCGAAGGAGGGCAATTGCCATGCCTTCGATTATCGAAGAAGCGCAATCCGCAAAAGACAAAAACGGCACACCTATTACGCCGTACGCAATAGCCCAGAAGGTATTTGGCGAGCGGGCGGCAAAGCTCTCCATGAAAGGAATTGGCGACACCCGAGGAACCGACGAAAAGCTAGTATTTGCAGCGATTCACCGGGCTCTGTCAACTGGAGTCAGCACCATCATCCTTACGAAGGATGCTGACATCGAAGAACAATTTTTCAAGCTCATCTGGCTGCTGGATACGCATTACCGTTCCATGCTACTCGCAGACGCTTACGCAGATTGCTTCAGTAGATTCCCCCTTGCTCCAGTACCACAAGAGGTTCTCGATAATGGAATTTTTGTAGGCACCAACAACGTACTGGCCTACCGCCCCGACTCCATGCTCCAGGAAGTATTGCCGAGCAACTTCAGATTCGTCGGCGTCTCGTGCTGGAAATGGGGAGTCCGAGCCTCTGCGATAACTTTCGGAGCAGAGCGGGAGATGTATAGAGTTCTGTACATCAAAGGAAAAACAAAAGGATTGAGCACAGATAAGCTGGGCGGGCGTAACTTCCACGCATGGCTTGGCCCACTACCCGTGCCACAGAAATTCCGTAGCTACTCTGCGATTGTCAACGACTATCGAATTGAAGTCCCGGATGGCATGGCGCATGTTGCCAATCTAGACGTAGCTCAAGCCATGTTTTCCGCAGAGCAACACGCAGTCTACACGCCGATGCAAAAAAGAAGTCAGTTGTGGACGCCGTGAGAACACGGGTAAGTCGATTATTCTGACTTTGACTAAGTCGATTGGATGAACTCGAAAAAGTACACCTACCTCACGCCGAGGCATTCGAGCTTTGGACGTGGAGCTGTTGGCACCGGTCATCACGACGATGACGCGAAGCCTCGCAAGTACCGGTCCGCGGCGCCGTCCGTCTCGCAAGTCGTGACCGCCCAGCGCGGTGGGGCCCGAGCAGGGACGCGGCGCGAAGGGTTCCCCGTTTGAGCAGGTCCGCTTCCTCCGCCGTAGGCATCCAGGCGAAGATTTGCTTCTTCATGCGGCAAGTCTCGCAACCGGCGTCGTACAGCACACGAAACCCCCCGCCACGGCCGGCGGGGCCCCGGGTGGGATCGACGATCCGCGTGCCGTCGACGTGTTCGGGCCGGTAGTTGCTGGTCAGGACGTGTGAGCTGGTCGCCCTATTGCGCGGCCTCGCTCGTCGGACCAAAATGACTGCCTGAGGCTGCGAGACTGCCGTCCGCGGCGGGGGGAGATCAGGTGGGCTTAAACAGCGAAGTCTGGCAGGGACATTTCGCCGAAGGACTAGTTTGGGCCCTATCGTGCGCGGCCGGCCTTAACCCGGGCAAGCGCGTATTGGATGTGGACGGAGTCGACATCCAGATTGGATTCCCCGGTAGGGCAAGCACTATGCGCTACCCACTGATCGAGGCACAGGTAAAATCCTGCTGCAATCCTTCTTACGTTCGCGATTGCTTCGCCTATTCTATCCCCGTAAAAAACTATAATGACCTTATCGGCCGAGTTGGGATCGAATTACCCACTCGACGATATCTGTTTCTGGTACACACCCCCGCATCTAAAGCAGATTATGTTACTTCGACACCCGGTTCGAGCAACTTCCATCACGCGATATATTGGGTCGACTTGATGGATCGGGAGCCGATAGATCCCGACTCTCAGGCATACAAAACGGTTCACGTCCCGACGGTGAATCTACTGACAGTCGACAGCTTAACGCAGTTAGTCAAGGGTGGCGTTATCGAAGGGGGTCGTTCTAGTTGATTACAAATGTAGGAGACTTCCGCTACGCTCTATCTGGCGATCCTCAACGCATCTCCCTCTACTTAACCTCGCGTGGATGGCAGCCGCAAGACGACTCTGGCGGGACCCTCTGGGTCGCACATGACGAAGCATTCGAAGTATTCGTCCCCCGGCATCGCAGCATGAGGGGATACTCTTCGTATCTGAGCAGCATGCTCAAGACTCTTGCAGTTGCCGAAGGGCGAAATGAAGCGCAGATTGCCCTTGAGATCTCCGTTTCTGATGCAGACGTACAATTTGTACATACAGATCCCGACGCAGACCCGGGAACTACGCCTATTAATGAAGGCGTCAGGGCATTCGAGAGTCTACGGCAATGGGTTCTGTCTGGCGCCGTTTCCGCAACCTCCGGAAAGGCGCGCCTCGTACAGCCGGCGCGGAAGCCCGCTGCTGCGCTAGACTTCATGCGCGCCGTTCGCCTCGGGCCAACCTTTGAAGGCAGTTATGTTCTGACTGTCTACATCCCGGTGCCCCCCCTAATCGGGCAAACGGCGATCGAAGTTGACCACCCGCAGATAAGGCTTCTCAACCAGCCGTTTCAACGGCGCGTGTCCCTCAAATTACGCGAGGCTACCCGCGCTGCAATTTCGGCTGCCGACGAGGTGATTCAACGTCGCGAGGGAATCGAGGCTTTCACGAGGCGCGCAGAGTTGGGCGTCAACGCCAACCTTTGCGAAGCACTCACCGGATTTACTTCCAGGGAGGGAGGGGGAGCCCGCATTGACTTCTCGTGGGCATTGTCCCGCCCTGTCGAACCGGAGGCGCCAATAGTTCTCAATCGGGATCAGGTGGTTGTGCTTACTGAGGCGGCGCAAGACTTGCGTGCCGCTGCCCCAGAGGATGACGTCACTGTTATCGGCGCAGTAGTAAGGCTCCATCGCGAAGGCAAACTGGGTCCAGGAGAAGTCAGCATCGCCGGCATCGTTGAAGGTGGATTCAACGATCGCTTGAGAAGGATTTGGCTCGATCTGGCAGAAGAGGATTACTCTGTCGCCACGCGGGCACATGAAAGCGGTGCTTCTGTATCGGTTACCGGAAGCCTAGTAAAGCGGGGAAATAGGTACGTCATGCAGAATACATCCGGTTTTAGCGTGCGCCATGATTCTTCTTGACGTATATGACGACATGCTGACAGGCCGGGTAGCAAAAGACACTGAGACTCCATCTATCCCACGAGCTCGGCTAATCGCCTCGGGTATCCGTCGGGTGCTCAGCCTGGCGAGTGACCGACGGCGAGCAAGTGAGAACTAGCCGCTAGCAGTTCGGGGTAGGGCTCTGCCAGTCGGGCAGCCGTGAGGGCTGAGAGAAAGAGCGCTTCACACGGTGCGGTCCCCGTTTGTTGCTCAACCGCCTTGAGTTGAGACCAGGTTGGACCTTCGATACCGAAGACCTCAACGTGCCCCCGTCCGCGCCACGTCCTGATCTTGATTCGAGCGCACGCAGCACCGAGCACCAGCCGACACGCCTGGCAGCCAGTGCGACTGCGAAAGTGAGCAAACCTATATTTCAATAAAGTCGCGCGAATCCAAACCGCGTGAAATTGTCCATTCGCGCCGACCTTAATCCTGAAACGTATTTCCAAAATCATCCCCACCGGCTCTTTGCCGGCCTTCATCTTGCCTATATTGATCCATGATTTCGAACAGGGTTGGCTGCTCGTAGGAAAGCAAGTTCCCACGGCTGACAGCATCAATGGCCACCCTAAGTTCAGCTCGCACCATTTCAACCGAATTTGATCCGCCACCACTGCGCAGCCAGACGGGCCAACTTGAGAAAAACAAGGTACGGGCAGGATTCGTCATCGCCCGCAGGTGCGCAATTTTAGTCTCCAAAGGCAGGTCGGACACAACGACCCAACGCGTCGCGAGCGCAAAGTCAGCAAATATATCACTAAATAGGCGCTTAGCTAGAGAATGCCCACCCGATTCATAGCTATCCACGATCTCCTGGGTTGCTTCATCAAGCTGAATAAGCCAACGACGTTCTTCAACATGTACCTTCTGAACCATGCTTCTGAAGTGTGTACTTGTTACCATTCGACCATCGCGCGATTCTCGCGTTGTCACCGTGGCTCCGTCTGCCGTCCGCCGCCCCGCTTCCAATCGGTCGCAGGCGGCCAAAATAATTGCCGCCTGCCGAGCTAAGCGATACCGGCCCCGGAGGCTCTCCTTTACTCTCTCACCACGGGCTTCGAGCCATGGCTTTACAGTCAGTTCCAGAACTACCGTTGTTGCAAGCGCCGTCACGACGGCGGCCATCACCGCAGCCCCTGCACTCGACATTTTGGTTACCAATCCGCTTAAAGGAGAAAAGCTACCTGCTTCACGAGCGATCAATCGATTCGTAGAGCCCGCGAGAAGCCGCCCAAGCTATGAGAGAGCTACTACGGCAAACATCGTGGAGTCAGCCTATTATCCGGCCGGTCCTCCGAAGGCCGCGATGTGACGTTTAGACTCCAACTAGTTTCAGACCTCGTGTTCGCCCTGTGCGGATCGAGAATCGGGGAGTAGAAGGTCCCGTTCCGGGTGCACCTCGCCCATCACGGAGCCGCTGACGCCCAGGTCAACCCGCGCGGTTTCGTGGAAGGCGTTGATCGCTGCGAACACGGCCCGGTTGCGGGCGCGCCAGTCGTCCAGGGTGCCCGGCGTCTTGCCGGTGGCTTGCCAGTCGACCTCCAGGGTCGCCGCGTTCAGGGCGTGGGCGGCCTCAACCACCTCGTCGCCGGCCAGGAGCATGATGCGCTCGAAGGCCCGGCCGCGGAGGTGGGTGGCTTCGTAGAGGTCGGCCCGTTGGCGGGACTCGGGGTCGTCGCTGACGCGGATGCCCTCGCGGTGTTCGTACAGTTCGACGGCGAGGTAAACGGCGGCGCGGACGCGGTCGATGTAGTTCTCGTACGCTTCGAGCTTCTTCGTGTCCCAGCGCGTGAGCAGTTCGCGGCGGATGCGCTGGCGCTCGGTCCAGTAGTTGGTGACGTACGTCGTGAGGGCGCCCAGGAGGACGGCGGCGATGGTCAGCAACTGCTCGGACGTGCTCAAGCCCACCCCCGGTCCCCGAGTCATCAAGACGTCTTGAGGATTTTAGGAGGGTGGACGGCGACGCGGGAGCGGTTCCGGGGCTTCCGGGTCGCGGGGCCCTCGGTGGCCGCGGGCGCGCGCCCGTAGGGTGGGTGCCCTGGCAGCGTGCGGCGCGTGCGGCGGAGGAGCGAACGGATGAGCAACCCCACCTCGGAAGCCCTGGTCACCCTGGGCCGCTGGTACGTGCGCAACGCCCCCGGCACCCTCGGCAAGGGCACGCTCGCCGGCCGCTGGCTGAACCCGCACCTGCGGGACGAGCCGCGCCGGCGCGTCACCGAAACCGCGAGCGGCGCGCGCTTCGCCGTCGACACGCAGGACCTGATCCAGCGCTACCTGTACCTGTTCGGCACGTGGGAACCGCGCATGACCCACTGGCTCCGCAACCGCCTGGGGCCCGGGGACACGTACATCGACGTCGGCGCGAACATCGGCTACTTCAGCGTGCTCGCCTCGCAACTCGTAGGCCCCACCGGGCACGTCGTCGCCATAGAGGCGTCGCGCCCCTTCCTTGACCGTGTAGAGCAGAACGCGCGGCTCAACGGCTGCACGAACATCCGCGCCGTGCACACCGCCGTCTCCGACAAGGACCAGACGCTGACGTTCATCCTCGCCAGCTCGGCGAACATGGGCGCGAACAGCATCGTCCCCTGGGACGGCCCGACCGAGTCCGTCTTCGACATCGACGCGCACCCGCTCCCCGACGTACTGACCGACGAGGAGATCACCCGCGCGCGGGTCGTCAAGGTCGACGTCGAGGGCGCCGAGGGCAGCGTCGTGCGGGGCATGGCCCCCATGCTCGAACGCCTACGACCCGACGCCGAGGTCACCGTCGAGGTCACACCGGAGCGCATGGAACAACTCGGCGACTCGGTCGAGGAACTGCTCGACACGATGCGCGACGCCGGCTTCCACGTCTACCGGCTCGCCAACGAGTACGCCGCAGCCTCGTACCCCGCCGCACTGCGCGGCGCCTCAGCAGTCCCCGTACGGTGGCGAGGCCCCGTCACAGGCGAGAGCGACCTCGTCTTCTCCCGGGTGGACGCGGAGACGTTGCCGTAGTTGCCCTTGGGCGCCGGCGGAGCAACAGGGAGAGAAGCGCTGCGGACGCGGAAAAGCGTTGGGCCCGGTACGGCGGCCGGGCCCAACGTGGTTTGCAGGAGCGGGACTTACAGAGGCAGTTCAGGCGGCGTCCTGGCCGTCATCAGGAACGCGCTTGCGTTCCAGGACGACGCGTGGGCAGTTCAGCGCCTCGGCGATCTTGATGAGGTTCGCCGGGGTGGCGCTGCGCCAGCCGGACTCGATCTCGCCCATCAACTGCTCTGAGATACCTACCCGTTGGGCCAACGCCCGCTTGGTCAAACCGGCCATCTTCCGCGCCCAGGTGACTGCTTCCGGCTCCTGGTAAAGCCTGTTGGTGGCGCGGCGCCTGGGGATCGACGTGTCTCCCTCCGGCGAGAGTTCAGGGGGATTGGTGGCGTCACTCATCCGATCGGCCCAGCACCGTACCGCCGTTGATGTTCCAGTCCTCACACGCGGCCACGAGCATGGGCAGTATCTGGTGGTCGATCCGGTCGGCCTGCGCACGGAAGTGGTCCGCGACCCGGGCCAATCCGTCCGGGTCGAGGTCGGGAATCCAGTTCTCCTCGCAAAGGTGCAAGTTGGCGACCGGGGCTCGGGGTTCGGGGTCCTTCGCGTACGGGGTGCAGTCGACCGAGCACGACAGGATCTCCTGCTCGACGGACTTTCCCGTGCGCGCGGCGGCGGTATAGACGGGCAGGGTCTGACCGGGAAAGCGGACGGTGTGGTGGATGTCGGCGAGCCGGTCGGCCAACTCGTTCGTCGGCACGTTGTGTTCGCTGGGGTCGGCTCCCGCCCAGCCGGGCAGGTGGCCGTGGATCGTGGCGCCGTCGATCGTGGTGAGGGTCCATCTCCGCGGGGTGGCGGAGGGTGGCCCGGCGGTGTCGCCGGAGCCGGGGTCGGCCGAGGTCTCGTTGACCATGCGCAGGTTGCTCCTTGTCTTCGAGGTTTGGGGCTTTGAGCAAGGGAGTTGACGGGGCTGTCCGTCGGCTACAGCGGCAGAGGGCGCGGAAGCGGGAAGGGCTCGGCAGGCTGGGGCGGGTCGCCCAGCGTCCAACTGTGGCCGCCGGGGTGGCCCGCGAACTCGCTGCACGCGTCGTCGTCCTCCGCGCGGACGGCCGGGCAGTCGGGGATCTCGATGGCCGCGCGTGCCGTCTCGCCCTCCCGCCAGAGCGCCCAAACCGTCCCGGCGTCCGGGCCTCGGAGGTTCAGCGCGGCGCCGTAGTGCACGGGTCCCCCATGCGCTTCGATCGTGCAGACGAGCGTGGCGAACACGTCCTCGCGGGTGTACGCGCACGGGTCGTCGGCGGGCACCAGGCTCAGCACCGTACGTGCCAGTTCCTCGGACATCAGGGCACGTCGACCGCAGATGAACCTCAGTGCGGGCCCGGCACGAGAACCACGTTGAGTGGTCATAATTCCTCTCTGGCAGGCGCTCAGCGGGCCTCGCGACGGGTGAGGGCACGGCTGGTGAAGGCACCCACCACCTCGGTCATGCGGGCCGCCTCCTCGGGGTCGAGGTCGTCATCCGGAGCCGGGAGGCGCTGGCCACGACACTCGGCCACCCGCAACACGTCAGTGAGCGCGGAGCACAGGTTCGAGACGACGACGCTCAACTCGATCTCATCGACGTGACGTTGCAACACGTCGGTCCGCACGTGGTCCAGGAGTTCGCGGCTCATCCCGAGTTGGACCGATTCCAGGTTGTCGGCGAGCCGGGACAGAAACGACGTGCCGGCGGCGTCCGAGTCCAGGTAGCACGGTTTCCCGTCGACGCCGGGCCACGGCAGCAACCGCATCATCAGCGCACCTCCTCGGTGGGTGATTCCGTACCGATCCGGACGGTGAAGGCTGCCTCGGCGCGGTCACCGGGCAGCACGACGAGGGCGTAGGCGAGGACCTGTCCCTCGTCGGTTTTGAGGGTGCGCTCGATCGCGAGGAGCGGCGTACGGGCGGTGATGCGCAACGACTGTGCTTCCGCGCCGGTGGGGAACCGGGCGGTGACCTGGTCGGTGCTGATCACCATCGAACTGCCGGACCCGGCCGCGAGGCTGACGAACAACTCCATGCCCCACGGCGAGGATCGGGTGACCCGGACCACGCCGGCTTCCTTCGCCACGGACAGCGGTACGTAGATGCGCGCGAGGGACTGAACGGCGTCGTCGCGGTGGCTCAACAGGACGTATTCGGTGAGGGGTTCGTCGGGCGGTCTGCCGAGGTGATCGGCCAACTCGCCGATGGCGGTGGTCGCCTGGGCGCTCACGATGACGTCAAGGTCGTCGGCCGCCGAGGGGTAGGTGAGCCGTTGGGGCGCTCGGCAGACGAAGTTTCCGCGACCCTGGTGCTTGGCGATCAGCCCCTCGGCTCGCAGGAGTTCGAGAGCATCGCGCAAGGTGGGCGTGCTGACGTGGTATCGCGCCGCGAGCCTGGTCTCTGGAGGCAACCGCTCTCCCTCGGCGTAGTCCCCCGCGGTGATCAGGCGACGCAGGTCGTCGGCCACGACCTGGTGGCGCGCGGTCACAGCCGCACCGCCGAGGCGAGCCGTCGTTCTGCGGCGAGGACGTACGGGCGGACGAGTACGGTCTCCTCCGCGCGGATCAGGCTCCAGTGCGGAGGCGGCGGCCCGACGCGGGTCACGAACTCGGTAGTCGCGGGATCGGCGATCGGCACCAACGGGTCGTTCCGCAAGAGGCGTTGCTGCCTGTGCCGTCCGGCGGGCGGGAAGAGTTGCCGCGCGATCCACACGACAACTCGGTTGCAGAGATGGGGCATTGGATCAGCTCCTACGGTTCAGGTCTGTCCCGGCCCCCCGGGGCGTGGCTCGCCTCGGGAGGGTCTGTGCACACGACCGCCCACAGCAGGCGACCGCGTGAGGCGCCGTCGGCAAGGCCGAACCGGTCGGCCGTTTCGAGGACCGCCAAAAGCTCCGACCAACTCCCGGTGGGGAAGTCCGACGGGACCCGCGCCTCGATCCGCGTGCGGTCGCCGCCGTCCGTCCGTTCGGGCGTCAGCCCTACGGCAGCCAGGCGCGCGCAGATGTCGGCAATGCGCGCTTCAGGTGGCAGCACAAGACGGTCCTCCGTTGCCAATCAAGCACTCTCAGTGAAGCTAGTTCACTAGATTAGAGCTAGTGGACTAGATTGTCCACATGCCTGATCAGCCGCCGTATCTCCGGATCGCGGACGCCCTCCGCAAGCGCATCGCCGAGCAGGAGTGGACGCCCGGGGACCGCCTGCCGTCGCGCGCCGACCTCGCCGCGGCCTACGGCGTCGGCGACAACGTCATCCGCCGCGCCCAAGAGCTGCTGATCTCCGTGGGTACCCTCGAAGGCCGCGCCGGCTCCGGCACGTACGTGGCCGCGCCGCGCGAACGGCTCCGGATCGTCCGCTCCCTCTACCGCGAACAGGTCGGCGGTTCGCCCTTCCAAGCCGACATGGCCGCCCTGGGCAAGCGCGGCTCCTGGGAGAGCCGCACCGACGCGAAGGTGCCGGCCCCGGCCGACATCGCGGCCCGACTCGGCATCGCCGAGGGCGACTTGTGCGTCCGCACGGCCTACGAATTCCTCGCCGACGGCAAGCCCGCCCAGCTCTCCACGAGTTGGGAGCCCTACGCCCTGACGGCGGGCACGCTGATCGTCCTCCCCGAGGGCGGGCCCCACGCCGGCCTCGGCGTCGTCCGCCGCATGGCCGAGATCGGGGTGACGGTCACGCGAGCGGTGGAGCAACCCTCACCGCGAGCCGTGACCGCCGAGGAAGCCGCGTTGCTCGGCGTCCAGAAGGGCACCCTGGCCACGCACATCACCCGCACCTACTACGCGGAAGACGGCCGCCCGGTCGAGACGGCAGACATCGTGGTCCCGGCCAACCTGTGCGAAGTGGTCTACGAAGTTCCAGTTCGTTAAGCAACGCTGCAGGAACTGATCATGAGGCGACTGCAGGGCTTCTGGGCGCGCCAATTGGCCTGTCCAGAACAGCGCTAACCGCATGGGTGACGGCTTGGGCCGCGCGTCAGTCACCGCCCGGCGCCGTCCGAGGCCGTGGCTCCAACTAGGGTTTCTCGTTACGGCCCATCAGTCAGGCCCACCTTGACCGCGAGTGGAGCGAAGCGGTCCAACGGGGACAGCCGCCATGGCTCGCGAGCTTTCTCTGCTTGTTCTAGTCTGGCACCGCCTGTACTCCAAAATCGCCCAGACCGGTCCAACCGCCGGCAGGGAGAGGGCACGGCAGCACAGGGCTGCCATCGGAACTGAGACCGCGCCATGAGATCCTTCAGATTTTACAGTCAGCTCTCACCCATATCTACAAACCGGGAATAATGCCCTTGGAAGGCGACTGTTACTACGGCCGTGGGACCATCCCTGTGCTTCGCTATTATGAGATCGGCCTCTCCTGCCCTGGGTGATTCCAAATCGTAAGCATCTTCACGATGGAGAAGTATCACAACATCCGCCATTTCAACCAGGGCGGGTGCCAGGTAATCGAGCTTCGGTCGGCGATCGTGTACATCTGGACGACCGTTGGGATATTCAAGTCTCGCAGTGCATATTACAGGAAGGTTGATCTCCCTAGCCATGGTGCGAAACTGATGCAGAAGCGTAGTGAGATTCAGAGCCGAACCGCCACGCTCAGGCTGCATAGACAGGGCCTGGATCGTGTCTACCAGTGCCAAACGCAGACCCTGTCTTCGCCACAGCCTCCTACACTGCCTGACCACTAGCTCGACCGTAAGGTCCGTTTGGTCAAATATATGCAGAGGGGCGCTTGTCACATCAGCCATCCGGCGCGCGACTTTGGTCCAGTCGTCATCCGTCAAAGTGCCCGAGTTGACTCGGTTTACTGGGACACGTGACTCAGCAGCTAATACACGCTTCGATATCTCCACCTCCTCAGATTCCAGCGAAAAAATAGCACTTGGCATTTTATGTGCGATCGCAGAACTCCGGATAAAGTCAAGCCCCAATGTTGATTTCCCTATCGCCGAGGCCGAAGCAAGGATAATCAACTTTCCAGGCTTGAATCCTCCAATAATCGCATCTAGTTTGGGAAACCCACTTGGAACTCCGGAAGGGTGATGAGGCATGGCTCCCAATGCCTCAATCTCATCCAGGACAACCTCCCACCGATAGCCCGCATCCAATTTAGGGCTATAACGCTGAACTAGTTTTTGGACTTCTTCCTCAGCGGAGTCGATCAAGGCATCTTCATCACCCCCGGCGTCCGGGAGCTCTGTACTGCCGATACTTGCGATTCGAGCGCCCACCTCTTTCAGAGCTCGGAGCAGTGAAGCCCTCCGCATGATCTCCGCGTCGCGCTCGGCGTCCCGAGGATTCGTCTCAATTTCGACGATGCCACGGAGATATCCCACCCCATCGAAGTCGCCAACTCGGTAGTCTTGCAATTCGTGCACAACAGCAGAAAAGTTTACGGATCGCGGATCTTCTGAATGAAGTAGACAGATCGCCCTGAATGTCTCGCGGTTGTCTAGATCATAGAAATCTTGCGCCGAGATGATCTCGATTATGTCAGCCGTCGCGTCGGGAGACTTCAGCATCGCCGCCAAGACCCTACGCTCGGCCTCTAGATCAACTTTTTCCGGTGTGTCAGAAACCTTATTTTGGTTGGAAGTCGGCACATCCGCATCGCCTTCAAT
Source organism: Streptomyces sp. NPDC087270 (assembly GCF_044744625.1). Lineage (NCBI taxonomy): Bacteria > Bacillati > Actinomycetota > Actinomycetes > Kitasatosporales > Streptomycetaceae > Streptomyces > Streptomyces sp. NPDC087270. The sequence goes on along the minus strand of NZ_JBIUYR010000010.1, from coordinate 147,330 downwards.
TTCAGGTGTATCGGGTGAAGTCTCCGACCGAACCTCGCCAATATCCGATCTCCTCAGCACCGAAAGTCTGGCCTCTTCTGCGCTTTGCCAGAGCCGCATCAAAGCACTGATCGAGTACTGTGAATCTTCGACATTGGCTTCTCGCGCCAGCCATACGGAAATTGTCTGAATTTGCCTGCGAGACGCCAAGACCGTACCGTTAAGAATCTTTCCAACTGTGCGATAGTTGATAGTCGCGGCCAGGGAATCGTCTTCGACTATCCCATTTGCAATCGTACGGACGCCTGGTCGCCCTGCCGCAACGTATAGCTTATGCAACTCGATGAGAAGATCACGGTGCGCGCCAGGCGGTACCCGTGCTTCGTCTGGGAGCTCGATGCCGCGGTGTCCTCTGCGCTCCGCCATCGCCCTGCCTCAAGTGTCGCGAAGTGTCTACTGCCATCAGTCTGACAGCTCCAAAGTCAGACGTCAGGCAGTTAGACAGACTGATAGTGTCTCGCACCGTCCTGGAGCGATCACCTTCTTGAGTGCGACGCACAGTATGGATGCATGGCATCAACGCATGGCAAGAAACCAGGCGCTCCGGCGACGCACTCCAGGGCGCGTCCAGGGCAGAAACGGCACGTTGTAAGAAGAGCAGCAGTATCAGCTTGTGGTTCCTTTGCCCGCGGCATCGGGACCGCAGCAGGGCAGAGCGCGGTGGCATTTTTCACTTGGTGGCTCCATTCGCGCTGAAAGATCGGATGAGCGTGCAGCCTCGCCCTCCTAGTTTCAGTGCGAGGCTGCACGCTCCAAAGATTTATTCATTGATGCATGAAATGGACAGCGCCGACGGGTCGAGAATGATAAGAAGGATCGATCACCTGACGGTGCATTCCCTCCCCGCAAACCCCTGACCGGGTGCCCGCTAAAGCGTGTCGAGGGCTCCGGGATCATCGGTTCTCAGAGTGAGAACCGTCCCAACGCCTCCGCCCGCGCAGCCACCACGGCCATCCGCGCTTCCCTCTCCGCCTCGTTCGTGTGGCTGGCCTGGGCCGTGGCCTGGCCTTCCCACTTGCGATAGAGGAGGCCGTACTGCCGCGTGAAGTAGCCGCGGCTCACGGTGTTCAGGGCCAGCAGCAGGCCGGTGTCCTCGGAGGCCGGCAAGGCCATCCACCCGCCCAGCGCGAGCAGCAGGTCACGGCGGACGAAAAGCGTCGCCGGGTGGACCTGGGCGCGGAAGCCGTTGGCCTTCCAGTAGGCGACGACGGCGCCGCGTTCAACGGGGCCGCCCTCCGGGTCTCCGTCGAAGCCGGCGGTCGAGCCGTCGGGAAGAACGTCCAGGACGCGGGAGGTGGCCCAGCCGAGATCTGGGTCGGCCTCCAGGAGGGCCAGGTCGCGGGCGAGGGCGCCTGGGGTCAACTGGTCGTCGGCGTCGAGGACTTTGGTGTAGGGGCCGGAGGCATACGCGAGGGCTATGGTGCGGGCGACGCCCGGGCCGCCGGGGCGGCCCTGGTGGAAGGTGACGCGCGGGTCGTCCGGGACGTGAGGCCGTACGGCGTCGCCCTGGCCGTCTTCCTGGATGATCCAGTGCCACTCCCAGTCGGCGGGCAACTCCTGGGCGCACAGCGACTTGTACGCGTCGGCGAGGTAGGGCGCGGAGGGGGCGTGGACGGCGGTGATGACGTCGATGCGGCGGTCCGCCACGGCGGTCACCACCTTTCCAGGGGGGTGGTGTACGTCATGACGGTGCGGTCGCCCGGCAGGCGGACGAAGGAGTGCTCGACCACGCGGCCGGTGATGTCGTACGAGGTCTTGCCGAGGACGATCAGCGAGGTGCCCGGCGGCAAGCCCAGTTCCTCGGCTTCCTCGGCGGACGGCGGCCGGGCGAGAACGCGTTCGTCGATCCGGTCCAGTTCGATGCCGATCGTGTGAAGCTGGCTCTGCGTACCGCCGGGCCAGGGCTCGTTGGCGGCGTCGAGAAGATCAGGGTTCGCGCTGACCACGTCGCGGACGAGGTAGGAGTCGACCAGGCTGAAGGGGTAGTCCTCCGCCCGGTATCGGGTGCGGTAGGTGCGTTCCAGCATGATCGTGCCGACCGGCACGTCGAAGATCTCCGCCAGCTCCGCGCCGGCCTCGACTTGCTCGTACGACGCGTGGAAGACCAGGTCGTCCACTTCGAGCCCGGTGTCGTGTTCCGTGGCGCCGGTCTTCTTCCGCTGCTGCTCCGGCTCCCGAGCGCGGTCCTTCTCCCACTGGTGCCGCAGATTCGTACGAAGCACCCGCGTACGTGGCCGCCGGACGAAGTTGCCGCGGCCGTGCTGCTTCTCGATCAGCCCCTCGGCTTGGAGGAGAGCAAGGGCTTGCCGCAGGGTCGGCAGGCTCTTGCCGTACTCGTCCACGAGCGCCGTCTCCGAGGGCAAGCGGTCACCAGGACTCAGCTCACCTGCGCGGATGCGGTCGCGTAGATCATCAGCGATCCGTTCGTACGCCTTGGCCATGCGGCTCACCGTCCTGATCATCGGGCCGCTTCAGCATACAACTCCTCAAGAGGTCTTGACGACTTAAGGAGTTGTAGGTCATAGTCTCACTCCATCAACTCCTCAAGAGGACTTGAGGACAGGAGGTCCTGAGGAGTTGTCTAGTTCGGAGCAGCGTCCGGAGGGCCCGCGTCACGGTCCCGAAGGCAGCGCCCGCCGCTTGAAAACTCCACAGCGCACGCGAAACGAACGAGTGCTTTTGATCCCGGCACGGCCGCCGTCCTCAGCGGTCGGCGGTGCCGGAGGTCATGACCGCTCGTCCGTGATGAGCGGTCCCGCCGTCATCCCAAGGAGGGACCCGATGCATCTCGCAATCGGCGACGTGGTCCGTGACCGTACCGACCGGTCACTCGGCAGGGTGGCCGGCGTGGCCAGCCACCCCGACGGTCCCCTCGTCGCCTTCCAGGTCGCCGATGATCTGCACCTCGCGGAGCCGGCCGACCTCGACATCGTCGCCCGCGCCGTCGTCCCCGCCGCCCGCGGCAGGAGCGCGGCACGCGCGACCGGACACGTCATCGCCGTGCTCTTCGCCTTCGTGGCCGGCCACTCCGCCCGCGAGGTCGGCGCCGACTGGCTGCTGACGTTCCTGGCCGGGGCCGGTGGCTACAGCGCCGCGACCTCGGTCGTCCGGTGGACGGCTCGGCTGGCAGCGCCGCGGCGGTTCCGCGTCTGAGCTGTCCGCAGCTCCCACCCCCGTCCATGACCAGGAGCGTTCATGCGTACGTCCACGCGTCGCTGCGAAGGTGGCGACGACTTCGAGTTAGAGGTACCCCCGGCCGATTTCGGGGATCTGTTCCGCGGGCCGCCCGGTGTGGGCGAGTCGGCGGAACAGCGGGCCGCCCGTCTGGCGGCGGCCCGTGATGTGCTCGCCGAACTGCTGGAAGAGGGCGAGCACGACCCGGTCAGTTTGCAGACCGCGTGGTACGCGGTGCGGCTCGGCGGTGCTGAGTTGCTGCGCAGCACCACGCGTGTGGCGACGGAGGCGGCATGAACGTCCTCCTCGCCCTCGCCCATACCCCCGGTGCCCCGTACGTCGGTGCCCTGCTCGGGGCCTGGCTGGCGTGGGGCACTGTCCGGCAGCTCAGGCGGGGCACGCCCGCGATCCGGGTTGCGGCGCTCGCGGCGGTTGGTTGCACGGCGTACAGCGCTGACACGTCATGGCGGTTCGCCGCCGACTTCCTCGACATGGCCGGGACCGCCGAACGAGCCGCGTTGTTCGGGGCTGCCGAACTCGCCCTCTTCTCAACGGCGTTGATGGCCCGACAGAACCTCAACGGGCCGACCGCGGCCCCGGGCGTCCCCGGCGTCCTGGTGTGGGTGATCACCGGCGTACAGGTCATCCCGGCGTACGCCGAATCCGGCCCGGTCGGCGGCACCGTACGCGCCTTCGTCGGGCCGGTGATGGCCGCGATGCTCTGGCACCTCGCGATGGGCATCGAGTTGCGGCACCGCACACCGGACGCGTCGTCCAACGGCTTCGGCGCCCTGCTCGTACGGGAGTTGCGCGAACGTCTGCTCTCCCGGCTCGGCATCGCCGTACGCCACCGCGACGCCGCCCAGATCACCCGCGACCGTGCCACCGTACGAGCGGTCGCCCTCGCCTCCCGGCTCGCCGAGATCAGCCCGAAGCGGCGGGAGAGCCGGCGCGGGCGCCGGATCGCGCGACGGTTGTCCGTCGCCGTGGCCCGGGCCTGCGTCGGCACCGACGCCGAGCAGCGGCGCAAGCTGCTCGACCAGCTCGCCGCCCGCCGCAACGCGGTCTCGCTCGCCACGATCGCCCTGCCCTCGCCCTGGGCGAACACGGCTGCGGACCCGGCCGCCTCGGCGCTGGCCGGGCAGGTCCGCGACCAGATGGCCCGGGCGACGGCGAACGTCCGCCAGTACCCCCGACGGCTGTTCACCGAACTCCCGCCGTTGAACACCCCGGACAGCGGGGGCCGTTCGGCCGCACGTCCGCCCGCCAAGCTCGGCACTTCCGAGGCGTTGGCGGTCATCGAACGCGGCTGGGCCGACGGTCTCACCGTCCGCGAAACGGCCCGCCGCGCCACCCGAGCACCGAGCTACGTCCACGGCGTGTTCGTACGGCTCGACCGTGAACGCGGCCCGCGTCCGGTGAACACGTCGACTCCCCGCTCACCCGCGCCTGTCCCCGGCGCCGCGAAGTCCTGACGGCTTCGCCCCCATCGTTCCGCGCCGGGGCCCGGCCGCTGCTTTGGCGGGTAGGGCCGGGCCCTGGCATCCCTCCGTGCAAGGAAGGAATCGCCAGTGAAGCACGATCCCGACGACGAACCCCCGTACACCCCCTTACCGCCCCCGGAGCCTGCGGTCCTGGTCGACAAGCCCGGCGGCCCGGCCGACTCCGGGTTCACGGACCGCGTCCGGGGCGCCAAGCGGCGCCCGGTGGTCCCGGCCTGGGCGCGCTCGCACCGCGAACTGCGCAAGACCGCGCGGTGGGCGGGCGGGTACGCCGGCCACATCGGCGCGTACCACGCGGTCCGCGCGCCCTGGTACGCCCTGCGGCTCACCCTCCAAGCCCCGCGCGGCACAGCCCGGTTCGTCGGCGGCTCGCTGCGGTGGGTGGTCGACGCGGAAGGCGAACCGCTACGGCAGGCAGCGGCGACGCGCGAGGACGTAGAGGAGTACTTGAAGCTGTCGCGGCAACGGGACCGGCGAGTGCGATGGCGTACGGTCGTCGGCGTCCTGGCCGTGATCTTCGGCGCGGTGACCGCGCTGGCCCTGTACGTCCTCGCCCCGGCCTGGATGCTCGCCGCCTGCTGTACGGCGCTCACCCTCACGCTGGGCCGGCTCGGCCAGGCCGAGGACGCGCCGGTCATCCACAGGGCTGTGGAAATCCCGAAGGCCACCCGCCTCACGAGCGACATCGTGCTGCGCGCTCTCGGTGCTCTCGGCATTCCTGCGGTCAACCAGGCGCAGAGCAAGGGCGGTTCGGGATTCGCCTTCACCGCGCCCATCACCCGTGACGGTCCCGGGTGGCTCGCCGAGGGCGATCTCCCGTACGGCGTCACCGTCGCCGATGTCCTCGACCGGCGGGAGAAGTTGGCCTCCGGACTGCGTCGCCCGCTCGGCTGCGTATGGCCCGAGGCGGTACCCGACGAGCACACCGGGCGGCTGCGGCTGTGGGTCGGGGACCAGGACATGTCCCGGACCCGGCAGCCAAAGTGGCCACTCCTGGAAGGAAAACCGCTCGACTTGTTCAAGCCGCAGCCGTTCGCCACCGACCAGCGCGGCCGGTGGGTGGGCCAGACACTGATGTACGTCTCGGGGATCATCGGCGCCGTCCCCCGGATGGGCAAGACCTTCCTGCTCCGTCTGGTTCTGCTGATCGCCTGCATGGACCTGCGCGCGGAGATCCACGCGTACGACCTCAAGGGCACCGGCGACCTTTCCGCCGTCGCCCGCGTCGCCCACCGTTACCGGGCAGGCGAGGAAGAGGACGACATCGCGTACGCGCTCGCCGATCTCCGTGAGTTGCGTGCCGAGTTGAGGCGTCGGACCCGGGTCATCCGCGAGTTGCCGAAAGACCTCTGCCCGGAGTCGAAGGTCACCTCCACGCTCGCCGACCGCAAGTCGCTCGGCCTGCACCCGATCGTCATCGGCGTGGACGAGTGCCAGAAGTGGTTCGAACACCCGCAGCACGGGGCCGAGTTCGAAGAGCACTGCACCGACCTCGTCAAGCGTGGCCCGGCGCTGGGCATTACGCTGCTTCTCGCCACGCAGCGCCCGGACTCCAAGTCGCTGCCGACCGGCATCTCGGCGAACGCCACGGTCCGTTGGTGCCTCAAGGTCATGGGCCAGATCGAGAACGACATGGTCCTCGGCACCGGCTCCTACAAGCGCGGCATCCGCGCCAACACCCTGGCCTGGGCCGACAAGGGCATCGCCTGGTTCGTCGGCGAGGGAGCCGACGCCCGGATCGTGCGGTGCGTCGAAGTGGACGCCCCCGGCGCCGACACGTTGGCACTGCGCGTTCACGAACTACGCAAGCAGGCCAACACGTTGACCGGTCACGCCCTCGGCGAAGAAGTCGAGACGAGCGCTTCGGCGTCGTACGACCTCCTCACCGATCTTGTCGCCGCGCTGCCCGCCGGCAAGGCGAAGGCGTGGAGCGAGGACATCGTCACCCGGCTCGCCGAACTCCGCCCCGAGGTCTACACGGGCTGGACGACCGAGCAACTGGCCGCCGCCGTCAAGCCGTACGGCATCCGCACCGTGCAGGTATGGGGCACCGCCGACGGCAAGGGCGCCAACCGCCGCGGCCTACGCCGTACGGACGTCCTCAAGGCCCTCACCGAGCGTGACGCCGGCAGCGCCGCCGCGTAAGTGCGCGTAGTTGCTCGCGGTGCTCGCCCTAGCACCGCACCCCGCTAGGTCTAGCACCCCCGCTAGCGCCCCACGCCCCCTCTGACCTGGCCGCTAGCTCCTAGCGGCCCACTTCCCGCACGCCCTGGTTCCGCCCTGGAAAGGGGTCTGTCATGCCTCCGCTCGCCGCCGCTATAACCCTCGTCGTCCTCACCACCGCCTGTTACGCCGCCCTGTGCGCGGCCAGTCCGCTCGGCACCTGCCGCAGGTGCGGCGGGTTCGGATTCAAGGTGCGGCAGAACCGGCGCGGCCGGATCGTCCGCGGCCGGGAGTGCCGACGCTGCCACGGCTACGGACAGCGCGTCCGCGTAGGCCGCCACCTCTACAACGTCGCCACGCGCCTCCACCGCGAGGGCACCCGCTGAGGCCGCGGCCCCACCCGAGAAAGGCACCCTCATGGCTTTCAGCATCTCCGCGCTCGTCCTCTTCGGCGCCCTCGTGGCCCTGCTCATCCGCTACCGCGCCCTCGGCGCCGGCGCCGCGATCGCCGCCCTGCTCTTCGGCTTCTACCTCGCCCGCAGCAGCGCCGCGCCCTCGGTCGACCAGATCATGTCCGCCCTCCGCGACGCCATCCCCGGCAACCACCAGTGAAAACAAGGGAGATCACCATGTGCGCCCACGCGACCGAGCCCCGGCTCTCCCTGATGGCCGTCGGCGACCTACGCGACGCCCTCACCGCCCTCCAACTCGGCCAGGCCCCCAACGCAATCGCCTCGCTCATGGCCATCGACGCCGAGTCCTGGAAGGCCATCGAGCACCGCCTCGCCGCCGTCGGCGGCGACCTGCGGCAGCTCCTCGAACGGGCCGGGCTGTCCGCGTTCGGCCCGCTGGTCTGACGGTTCCCGGTACGGCCCCAACCAGGCAACGGAGTTGGGGCCATGCCGAGGACCGGACAGCCCGCCCGGCCCGCCCAACGGAGGAACCCATGCCCGACACCACCCCCGCCACCCCGGAATGGCACCTCACCCTCCTCGAAAGCGTGCACGCCCTCGGCTCCGCCGCCCGCGAGCTGCGCGACGCCCACCAACACGCCCGCCACACCGCCCGCACCACCGACCCGGCCCGCATCATCCCCGTCCCCGGCCTGCTCACCGTCCCCGGCGCCGACCCCGTGCGCCCCCACGACGAAGCCCTCTGGCAGCTCAGCGACCTCTACCTCGTCCTCGACCACCACACCCGCGACCTCTACGAGAACGCCGCCCTCGGCTACGCCCACGGCACCGCCACCGCCCTGGCCGCCGTCCTACGCAGCGAACACCCCCACCACGTCGAACTCCCGCGCGACCGAAACGGCAACTACCCCCTCGGCGCCGACGACCTCCCCGACTTCGACGGCTCCCTCACCGTCCAGGCCGGCGCCCACGAACTCGCCGACCTCCGCACCCGACTCATCGCCTGCGAGCAGGCGCAGGACGACGAACAGGCCGACGCCGAGGTCGAGTTCTCCACCGCCCTCGCCGACACCGCCCACGCCTACGGCGAGCACGCCGAGGGCGCCCTGCACCACCTCATCCGCTTCGCCGCCACCCACGGCTTCCTGCACGCGAGTTGACGATCCCCATCCCCGACCGAAAGGAGCGCATGCCCCACACCCGCGCCCTGCGCGCCCACATGATCCAGTCCTACGACGGCACCGAATGGCAGGTTTTCGTCGCTCTCCCCGACGAAATCCGGTGGCCCACCGTCCCCTTCCCCCTCACCGACGGCATCCCCACCCTCCGCGCCCGCACCCACGCCCTCGCGTCCCTCGGCTACACCCCGCTCGACGGCGAACACACCTGGGACTGGATGGAAACCGTCTTCGAGGGCGAGCCCGAAGGCGTCGTCTCCCTCGTCGCCACCACCACCGTCGCCCCCACCGACCACCCCGCGAGCGACGACACCTGACTCAACCCGGAGCAGCGGCCGACGGGCCAACGTACACCCGCTGCTCCGGTCCCTCCCATCCCGCAGCCACGGCACAGGAGGTGCCCCCAGCATGCCCTACGACCCCGGCCCGCAACCGCCCCTCGCGGCGCAAGCGGACGCCTTACGCGCCCTGCTCCACATCGCCGAGCAGCACCCCGAACTCCCCGGCGCGTACGTCGTCTCCCGCAACGTCACCCCCGGCGGCATCGACGTCCAACTCGACACCCCGAGCGCCTGGGAAGTCTGGCGCGGCACCCTCAACGTGCCCGCCAACTCGGCCACGTACCGGACGTTCGACAACCGCCAGCACCTGGAGTGCGTGACCGCCATCGGCAAGACGACCGTACGCATGTACTCCGTCTTCCCCCACCTCGACACCGACACCAGCACCGGGGAGCCGGCGTGAACGGGCACCCGCACACCACGGACCGCCGCGCACCCGCCCGCTGCCCGAGCCTCAAACTCCCCGAAGTCCTGGACGAGATCAACATGTCGCGCGCCGCCTTCTACCGCCTCCGCGCCCGTGGTCAGGCCCCGAAGTGCATCAAGCTGCCCAACGGCCAGATCCGCGTGCGCCGCAGTGACCTCGACGCCTGGCTGACCTCGTGCGAGCAGCCCCCCACCTAACCCGGCCCGGGGCCCGCCGTGCCGGCGGGCCCCCTACCGATGGGAGACACGTGCTCACCTACGACGTACGCATCTACTCGATCGAGACGCGCCGAGACCGGCCGAAGCCCTACCGGCTGCGGTGGCTGGTCGGTACCCGCAAGCACTCCAAGAGCTACACGATCAAGGCCCAGGCCGACGGCCGCCGGTCGGAGCTGATGACGGCGCTGCGCAATCAGGACCAGTTCGACGAGGAAACGGGCTTGCCTGCCTCGGAGTTGAGGGCACGGCAAAGCTCCGTGACCTGGTACGAGCACGCGCGGACCTACATCGACCGCAAATGGGACACCGCCCCCGCCAAGTCCCGCAAGAGCTACGCCGATGCGCTGGCCACCATCACCCCCGCTCTGGTGACGGGCGCCCCGGGAGCTCCCGCCCCGGAATCTCTGCGACGTGCGCTGTACGGCTGGGCGTTCAACCGGAATCGCTGGCCGGGACAGCAGCCTGCGGACGTAGCGGCTGCCCTGCGCTGGATTGAGAAGAACTCGGTCCCGATCTCCGCACTCGAAGACCCGGCAACGCTGCGGCTGGCTCTGGACGCCCTCAGCAGGAAGACGGACGGGACTGCCGCCGCCGCTAGCACCGCCCGCCGCAAGAAAGCCTGCCTGAGCGACGTGCTCAACATGGCGGCCGAAGCCCAGTACTTCCGGACCCCGGTAAGCCCCCTCAGCACCGTGAAATGGCGCGCTCCGAAGTCAGCGGAAGCCGTCGACCCCGAGGCCGTACCGCACCCCGGGCAAGTTGACCTCCTGTTGCGTGCGGTCCGCCAGCAGGGCCCGCGCGGCGAGAAGTTGGAGGCATTCTTCGGCTGCCTGTACTTCGCGGCCATGCGCCCGGCCGAGGCCGCCGCACTGCGGGCCGAACAGTGCCACCTGCCGGCAAGCGGTTGGGGCTCTCTCGTGCTGCGAGGCGGCATCGTGCGGGTGGGTCGGAGCTGGACCGACGACGGCAGCGCGCACGAGCGGCGGCACCTCAAAGCGCGAGCCGTGCAGGACTCCCGCCCGGTGCCGATCCCACCGCCGTTCGTCCGGCTGCTGCGGCACCACCTGGAGACCTATGGCACGGCTCCCGACGGCAGACTGTTTCGCACCGAGCGGGGCGGCCTGTTGCAGGAGTCGGGCTACGGCGAAGTGTGGGCGCGGGCACGCCGTACGGCACTTGGTACGGACGCCGCGGGGGCCTCGCGGCTGGCGCGGCGGCCGTATGACCTACGGCACGCCGGCGTCTCCCTGTGGCTCAGTTCGGGAGTGGAGCCGATCGAGTGCGCGCGCAGGGCAGGGCACTCCGTCGCTGTCCTCTTCCGTGTGTACGCGAAGGTGTTGGCTCAGTCGCAGGACCGAGCCAACCAGAAGATCGATGCGGCCCTGCACGACTGGCGGGGGACGGGGCCGTCCCCCGGGGGACACCTGGGGGACACGCACTGATCAGGGCGTGATTCAGCCCGAGACAGGGTGAGACAAAGTACCGGATTTCGATCCACGTTCGAGTAGGCGTCCAGGGCATGAAAAAACCCTCTCCGAGCCAGCGTTGTCGCTGGTCAGAGAGGGTTTTCCCTGGGTGTGGCGGCACGTGGATTCGAACCACGGTAGGCTAAGCCGACGGATTTACAGTCCGCTCCCATTGGCCGCTCGGGCATACCGCCATGAGATGCGCCTCGGGCCGGCCTGGGGGGCCGGGGGTCGTGGCGACGGGGTAAACGATACCTGATGCAGAGGGGTGGTTCGCCACCGGATTGATCAGGGCATCGGGGGCGCGGGTGACTAGGCTGGGCCGGTGGCGGTGCCGGGTTGGGCCGTCGCGGAAGTGATGGAACCGACGTACCGATGAACACAGTCAAGGAGCCCACTGAAGATGGCCGACTCCAGTTTCGACATCGTCTCGAAGGTCGAGCGGCAGGAGGTCGACAACGCCCTCAACCAGGCCGCCAAGGAGATCTCGCAGCGCTACGACTTCAAGAACGTGGGCGCGTCGATCGCTTGGTCGGGCGAGAAGATCCTCTTGGAGGCGAACTCCGAGGAGCGCGTGAAGGCGATCCTGGACGTCTTCGAGACCAAGCTGGTGAAGCGGGGGATCTCGCTGAAGTCGCTGGACGCGGGCGAGCCGCAGCTGTCCGGCAAGGAGTACAAGATCTTCGCCACGATCGAAGAGGGCATCTCCCAGGAGAACGCCAAGAAGGTCGCGAAGATCATCCGGGACGAGGGCCCGAAGGGCGTCAAGGCGCAGGTCCAGGGCGACGAGCTGCGGGTCAGCTCCAAGAGCCGTGACGACCTCCAGTCCGTGCAGGCCCTGCTCAAGGGCAAGGACCTGGACTTCGCGCTCCAGTTCGTCAACTACCGCTGACCGGCGCCGAGAGCGGCGGCAGCAGTAGGAGGAACGGCAGGAACGGCAGGAACGGCGAGAGGCCGGCTGGGCGTCCACGCACCCACGCCGGCCTCCGCCTCCGCGCTTCGCTACTCCCCGCTCCCGGTCTCACCCGAGCCGGCGCCCCCACCCGAACCTGAGCCCTCGCCCGAGCCGGCGCCCGGACCTGAGCCCTCACCCGCGGCGGCGCCCTCCCCCTGCAACCGCTTCACCACCGCCAGCGCGTCGTCCACGTGCCCGCCGATGTTCATCATCGACGAGAAGGCGTGCCGGACGGTGCCGTCCTGGTCGATGACGAAGGTGATCCGGCCGGGGACGACGCCGAGCGTCGTGGCGCCGTACTGCTTGCGGACCGCGCGGTCGCGGTCGGAGAGCAGGGTGAAGGGCAGTTCGTGCCGCCCGGCGAACTTCTCGTGCGACTCGACGGTGTCGGAGCTGACGCCGATCACCTCGGCGCCGGCGTCGGTGAAGCTCTCGTAGCCGTCGCGGAAGCTGCACGCCTCGGCGGTGCAGCCGCGGGTGTTGTCCTTGGGGTAGAAGTACAGGACGACGACCTTCTCCCGCAGCCGCTCGCTGAGCGTCACCCCCGTGCCCGACTGGTCGGGGAGGGTGAAGTCCGGTGCCTTGTCGCCGACTTGCAGGGTCATCGCGATCTCCTCGGTAAGGGCTGGACTAGGAGAGTACGGGCCCGGGCGACGGTCCGTTCACCGCACGCCCGACCCCGCGTCCCGCCGTAGGTCGCCCCGTCCCGCGCCCGCTCAGCGCGTGGCGAACGGCTGATCGGTCGGCACGATCTCCTTGCCCAGCGGCATCAGCGACAGCGGGATCAGCTTGAAGTTCGCGAGGCCGAACGGGATGCCGATGATCGTGATGCACAGCGCGATCCCGGTGACGATGTGGCCGAGTGCCAGCCACCAGCCGGCGAGGATCAGCCACAGCACGTTCCCGACGAAGGAACCGGCTCCGGCGTCGCGCCGCTCGACCGCCGTGTAGCCGAAGGGCCACAAGGCGTAGATGCCGATCCGGAAGGCCGCGATGCCGAACGGGATGCCGATGATGGTGATGCACAGGATCAGCCCGGCCAGGAAGTAGCCCAGGCACATCCACAGCCCGCACAGCACGAGCCAGATCACGTTCAGGATCGTCTTCATCGGTTACGACCTGCCATCTCTTCCAGGCGCGAGATGCGCTCTGCCATCGGCGGGTGGGTCGAGAACAGCTTGGAGGCGGTGCCCGGGCGGAACGGGTTGGCGATCATGAGGTGGCTGGTGGTCTCCAGCCGGGGTTCGGGCGCCAGGGGGCGCTGCTGGGTGCCGGCGTCCAGCTTGCGCAGCGCGGAGGCGAGCGCGAGCGGGTCGCCGGTGAGGCGGGCACCGGAGGCGTCCGCTTCGTACTCCCGCGAGCGGGAGACGGCGAGCTGGATCACGGAGGCGGCGATCGGGCCGAGGATCATCAGCAGGAGCATGCCGAGGATGCCGGGGCCGTCGTCGTCGTCGGAGCGGCCGATCGGGATCAGCCAGGCGAAGTTCGCCACGAAGACGATGACGGAGGCGAGCGCGCCCGCCACCGACGAGATCAGGATGTCCCGGTTGTAGACGTGGCTCAACTCGTGGCCGAGCACTCCGCGCAGCTCGCGCTCGTCGAGGATCTGCAGGATGCCCTCGGTGCAGCAGACCGCCGCGTTGCGCGGGTTGCGGCCGGTGGCGAACGCGTTCGGCGCCTCGGTGGGCGATATGTACAGCCGCGGCATCGGCTGGCGGGCGGCCGTCGAGAGCTCGCGCACGATCCGGTAGATCTCGGGCGCCTCGAACTCGCTGACCGGCCGCGCGCGCATGGCCCGCAGCGCCAGCTTGTCGCTGTTCCAGTACGCGTACGCGTTCGTGCCCAGGGCGATGACGAGCGCCACGATGAGCCCGGTCCGGCCGAAGAACGCGCCGATGACCAGGATGAGTGCGGACAGCCCGCCGAGGAGTACGGCGGTCTTCAGCCCGTTGTGCCGGCGGTGCACGTGCGCCCTCCAAAGTGTGCGTCGGGGGGATCTCCCCCTTCAGGAAAACCTCCTGCACTGGTCAACGCGACTCGGACGCCGTTGGTTCCCCCGCGCGCACGCAGCGCTACCGTCCGATCCGCGTCGGCGACCCGTCCCACCTGCGGCGCCCGCGGCGGCGCTCACAGCAGCACCCCTTCCGCGTAGCGCAGCACGATCTGGGGCGCGCCGGACAGCACCACGCCGGCCGCCGCGGCGAGCGCGATGGCGGCGGTCAGGGCGAAGGGCGTACGTGCGGCCGTCGCGAGGCCCGCCGCGTCGCCCGCCGTGCCCACCGTGCCGTCCATGTCCCCTTCCTGCCCGCTCTTCGCGCGTCCGAACAGCAGCGCCGTCCACCGCAGGTAGTACACGAGGGCGATCGCCACGTTGACGGCCATGATCACCGCGAGCCAGCCGTGCTGGGCGTCGACGGCCGTGGAGAAGACGGCCACCTTGGCGAACAGGCCGATCAGCCCGGGCGGCAGCCCGGCGAGGCACAGCAGGAAGAAGGCGAGCGCGAGGGCGGCCGCGGGCCGGGACGCGTACAGGCCGCGGTAGTCCGTCAGCCGGCCGCGCGGCGCACCGCGGCTGACCAGGGCCGCGACGGCGAAGGCGCCGAGGTTCACCACCGCGTACATCAGGGCGTACGCCACGGTGGTGCCGACGTGGTAGCCCGCGGGGCGGCCGGCGGCCTCGGCGGCGAGCGGCACGAGCAGGTAGCCGGCCTGCCCGATCGACGACCAGGCCAGCAGGCGTACGGCGCCGCGCTCGGCGTCGGGCCGCTGCCGCAGGGCGCCGACGTTGCCGACGGTCATGGTCAGCGCGGCGAGGACGCCCATCGCCGGGCCCAGGGTGCCGGCGTACGGGTGGAAGGCGAGCGTGGTGAGCAGGATGAGGCCGGAGAAGCCGGCCGCCTTGCCGACCACCGAGAGGTAGGCGGCCACCGGCAGCGGTGCGCCCGCGTAGGTGTCGGGCACCCAGAAGTGGAAGGGCGCCACGGCCAGCTTGAAGGCGAAGCCGAGCAGCGTCAGGGCGGCACCGGCCTTGCCGAGGGTGTGCAGCTGGCCGGGTTCGTGGCCGAGCGTACGGCCGATCCGGTCCAGGTAGAGCGTGCCGGTGGTGGCGTACAGGAAGCTGACGCCGAGCAGCGACACCGCGGTGGCGGTCACCGAGGTGAGGAAGAACTTCAGCGCGGCCTCGCTGCTCAGCCGGTCGCCGCGGCGCAGCCCGACCAGGGCGAACGACGGCAGCGTGGTGACCTCCAGCGCGACGATCAGCGTGGCCAGGTCGCGGGAGGCGGGCAGCAGGGTGGCGCCGGCCGCGGAGGCCAGCAGCAGGAACCAGAACTCGCCGGCCGGCAGCTCCTCCTCGACCGCGGGCGCGGACAGCAGCGCGGTCAGCAGCGCCCCGCCGAGCACCAGCACCTGCACCACGAGCGCGAACCGGTCGGCGGTGTACGAGCAGCCGCCACCGGTGACGTCGGTACGGCAGAAGGTGGCGTGGTGGCCGGCCCGCAGCGGGATCAGGGAGAGCAGCGCGAGCGCGAGCCCGGCGACCGTCACCCAGGCCAGCAGCTGCTTGCGGCGCGGCGGCAGGAAGAGGTCGGCGACCAGCAGCACGACGGCCAGCGCGGCCGGGATCGCGGCCGGGGCGACCGCGCTCCAGTCGACGGACTCGGTCAGCGAGGAGGCCAGCGCGAACCCGGGTCCGTGCACCAGGCCGGGGGCCGGGCTGTGGGCGGGGCCCGCGGTGGCGATCGCACCCGGAAGCGCGGCGGGGATCGCGGCGGGGATCGCGCCGAGGGAGGTCATCAGCTTCCTCCGAGCAGGGAGCGTACGGCCGGATCGGTGAGGCCGAGCAGCAGCGCGGGCCACAGCCCGGCCAGCACGGTGAGCGCGGCCAGCGGTGTCCACGCGGCGAACTCGTAGCCGCGTACGTCGGCCAGGGCCGGCTGGGCCCGCGCGGTGTCGCGGTCGCCCATGCACATCCGGCGGACCACGGTGAGCAGGTAGGCGGCCGTCAGCAGGGTGCCGAAGGCGGCGACGGCGGTGAAGGTGAGATACGCCGGACGGCTGAGCCCGGCGCCGGGCTTGAAGGCGCCGAACATCGCCAGCATCTCCCCCCAGAACCCGGCCAGGCCCGGTAGCCCGAGCGAGGCGACGGCGCCGAAGGCCAGCAGGCCGCCCAGCCGGGGCGCCCGCCCGTAGAGGGCCGCGCCGGTGCGGCCGGCGAGCTGGTCGAGGTCGCTGCTGCCGTAGCGGTCCTTCAGGGCGCCGACGAGGAAGAAGAGCAGGCCGGTGATGAGGCCGTGGGCGACGTTGGCGAACAGGGCGCCGTTGACGCCGGTGGGGTTCATGGAGGCGATGCCGAGCAGCACGAAGCCCATGTGGCCGACCGAGGAGTAGGCGATGAGCCGTTTGAGGTCGCCGCCGTTGCCCTGCCGGACCAGCGCGAGGCAGGCGAGCGAGCCGTAGATGATGCCGACGACCGCGAAGGCCGCCAGGTACGGGGCGAAGGTGCGCATCCCGCCGGGCGCGATCGGCAGCACCACGCGGACCAGGCCGTAGGTGCCCATCTTCAGCAGCACCCCGGCGAGCAGCACCGAGCCCACGGTGGGGGCGGCGGTGTGGGCGTCGGGCAGCCAGCTGTGCAGCGGCCACATCGGGGCCTTCACGGCGAGGCCGAGACCGATCGCGAGGACCGCGACGAGTTGCGTGGTGTGACTGAGGTGTGACCCGTTGTCAGTGGCGAGTGCCACCATGTCGAATGTGCCCGCTTTCACCCCGATGAGGAGCAGGCCGAGCAGCATGATCACGGAGCCGAGAAGGGTGTAGACGATGAAGCGCAGCGCCGAGCGTTCCCGGTTCGCGCCGCCCCAGCGGGAGATGAGGAAGTACATCGGGACCAGCACGGTCTCGAAGGCGAGGAAGAAGAGGATCAGGTCGAGGACGGCGAAGCTGGCCAGCGTGCCGCCTTCGAGCAGCAGGAGCAGCGCGACGAAGGCCCGGGGCCGCGGGCCGTCCGGCATCTTGAAGTACGAGTACAGCGCGCACAGGAAGGTCAGCAGCGCGGTCAGCACCAGCAGGGGCAGCGAGATGCCGTCGACACCGAGGTGGAGGTGGATGCGCAGCGCGGGAATCCAGTTGAGGTCGGTGGTGGCCTGCATCTTCGCCGGGTGGTCGTGGTCGAAGCCGGCGGCGAGCACGATCGCGAGGACCAGCACCGCGCCGGTGACGGTCACGCCGTGCCGCAGCACCGCCTGGTCCGGGTCGCGGCCGCGCAGACCGGGCGGAGGCGGCAGCAGGGCGCCGACCGCGCCGAGCAGCGGCAGCACGAGGATCGCCGCGAGGATGTACTGAAGGGCGGTGTCGTTCACTTCGGGCTCAGCCTCCGACGGCGACGAGGACGGCGAGGACGACCGCACCGGCCAGCAGCGCGCTGAGGTAGGTCTGGACGTTTCCGGTCTGGGCCTTGCGGACGGCCGCGCCGAGCAGGTTCGGGGTACCCGCGGCGCCGCGTACCCAGGTCTCCACGACGTCCCGGTCCAGGAAGCGGACCAGCGCGGCCGCGGCCAGCACCGGGCGGACGAACACCGCGGTGTAGAGGGCGTCGAGGCGGAAGCCGTGCGCGGCGGATGCGTGCAGCGGGCCGAGCAGCAGCCGGCCCGGGTCGCCGGGGTCGTGCGCGGTGGCGACGTCGCCGTAGACCTCCTTGTGGCTGTCCTCGGCCTCGGCCTCGATCAGGGCGGGTTCGGAGTCCGCGTCCAGGTGGTCGGTGAGCGCGCTGCCGGTGCCGGGCGGTTCGGAGACGACCGCGCCGATCGGCACGGCCCGGCGGGTGGCGGCGACCGCCTTCCAGGCCCCGTAGGTGATCAGCACGCCCACCAGGGCGAGCCCGGTACCGAGGAGGGAGGTGACCAGGGTCGGGCCGAGCGGGGTGCCGCCGCCGAACCAGTCGGGCAGCTTGCGGTAGGTGAGCCCGCCGAAGGCGAGGGTGGGGATCGCCAGCACCCACAGCACGGCGGTCATCGGCAACGGCTGCCGTCCGTGGTCGGGGGCGGCCGGGCCGTTGCCGAGGAAGGCGAGGAGGAACAGGCGGGTGGCGTAGGCGCCGGTGAGGACGGCCGCGGCCAGCCCGGCGACCAGCACGGTCCAGCCGACCGCCGACGGCACGTGCGCGGTGTCGCCGGAGGAGGCGTGCTCGGCGGCGCGCAGCACCGACTCCTTGGAGAAGAAGCCGGACAGCGGCGGGAGGGCGGCGAGCGCGGCCAGCGCGAGGGCCATCGTCCACATCGCGTCGGGCACCCGCTTGCGCAGCCCGCCCGTACGGGACATCGCGGTCAGCGAGTTGGTGCCCGCCGCGTGGATCACCACGCCCGCGCCCAGGAAGAGCAGCGCCTTGAACGCGCCGTGCGACAGGAGGTGGAAGACGGCGGCGTCGCGGTCGCCGACGGCCAGCGCGCCCGCCATGTAGCCGAGTTGGCCGATCGTGGAGTAGGCGAGGACCCGTTTGATGTCGTCCTGGGCGAGCGCGGCCAGGCCCGAGCCGACCATGGTCACCGCGGCCATCACGGCCAGCACGACGAGCGCGGCGGCCGACGCGGTGAACACCGGCAGCAGCCTGGCCACCAGGTAGATGCCGGCGGCCACCATGGTCGCGGCGTGGATCAGCGCGGAGACCGGGGTGGGGCCGGCCATCGCGTCGGGCAGCCAGGTGTGCAGCGGGAACTGCGCGGACTTGCCGGCCACGCCGGCGAGCAGCAGCAGCGCGATCACCGTCGGGTGGTGCAGCCGCCCGTCGGCGGCGGCGTGCAGGATGCCGCTGATCCGGAAGGTGCCGGCGTCCGCGGCGAGCGCGAACACGCCGATCAGGAAGGGCACATCGCCGAGCTTGGTGACCAGGAACGCCTTGATCGAGGCCGAGCGGGCCGCCTCGGTCTCCCAGTAGTGACCGACCAGGAAGTAGGAGCAGATGCCCATGACCTCCCAGCCGACCAGCAGCACCATCAGGTCGCCGGAGTAGACGACGAGCAGCATCGCGGAGGTGAACAGCGAGACCACGGCCGCGTAGGAGGGGTAGCGCGGGTCGTCGCGCAGATAGGAGACGGAGTAGACCTGCACGCAGGTGGCGACCAGGCCGACCAGCAGCGCGATCAGGACGGAGAAGCCGTCCAGGTGCAGCGAGAGGTCGATCGGCACGGAGCCGGTGACGGTCAGCCGGTGCGAGGCGTCGGTGGCCGCTCCGGTGCCCTGCCGGGCGGCGACGATCGCGGCGAGCACGAAGGAGACCGCGGTCGGCAGCACCGCAAGCGGGCGTACGAAGCCGGGTGCGCGCCGGCCGAGCAGGAGTCCGGCGGCCGCGCCCAGGAAGGGCAGTGCGGGGACGAGCGCGGCAAGGGCGGTCAGGGTCACGCGGTGGCCTCTGCCTTCTCGTCGTGGCCTGAGGCGGTGGCCGGGCCCGGTTCCGGGGGCCCGGGCACGCCGAGGGGTTGCCCGGGGTCGGCCAGGTCGGTGAGGCGGTCGATGTCGGCGGTGCCGCGGTTGCGGTGCACCAGCAGCACGATCGCCAGGCCGATCCCGATCTCCGCGGCGGCGATGGTGATGGTGAACAGGGTGAGCGCCTGCCCGGAGTGCAGCCGGTCGCCGAGCCAGGTGTCGAAGGCGACGAGGTTGAGGTTGACGGCGTTGAGCATCAGCTCGACGGACATCAGGACGAGGATCGCGTTGCGCCGGGCGAGCACCCCGTACAGGCCGACGCAGAACAGCAGGGCGGCCAGCACGGCGGGGTAGACGAGGTGCATCAGCGGTCCTTGCCGTTCGGGGCGGCGGGGCCGCCGGAGCCGGGTACGGCCGGGCCGTTCGCGCCGCCGGGGGGCACCGCGTCGGGCCCGCGCTTCGACAGCACGATCGCGCCGACCAGGGCGGCCAGCAGCAGGACCGACAGCGCCTCGAACGGCAGCACCCAGAACCGGAAGAGGCTGGTGCCGGTGACCTTGGTGGCGCTCTGCCCGGCGGCGTGGTGGACGTCGATCCAGGTGCTGCGGAAGGCGTCCACCACCACCCACACCAGGGTGGCCGCGGCGGCGACCGCCACCGCGAGGGCGACCCAGCGGTTCTCGGAGTCGGCGTCGGGCGAGTGGCCGATCGGCGCCCGGGTGAGCATCAGCCCGAACAGCAGCAGCACGACGACCGAGCCGACGTAGATCAGCACCTGCACCCAGGCGATGAACTCGGCGGTCAGCAGCAGGTACTCCACCGCGATGCCGCCGAGCGCGACCACCAGCCACAGTGCCGCGTGCACGAGTTGCCGGGTGGTGACGGTGATGACGGCCGCGCCGAGGGTGGCGAGGCCGACCAGCAGGAAGGTGATCTCGACACCGGTGGGCGAGAGGAAGCCGTGGTGCGCGAGGGCGCTGTGGTGGACGTTCACGACGCGTCCTCCCCGGGTTCGTCGGGCGCCTGGGCCTGGTCGGCAGCCTGGTCCGCGGACCGGTCCGCCGCCTCAGCCGCCGCCTGGGCCGCTTCCTGCGCCGCCGCTTGCGCCGCCTTCTCCGCCGCCTTGTGGGCCGCCGCGATCTCCTTCGGCTCCTCCGCCGCCGGGTCGAGCGGGGGCGGCGCCGGCACCGTCCACATCCACTCGCGCAGCTTGTCGCGTTCGTGGGTGAGTTCGAGGATGTCGGTCTCCGCGTACTCGAACTCCGGGGACCAGAACAGCGCGTCGAACGGGCACACCTCGATGCAGATGCCGCAGTACATGCACAGCGAGAAGTCGATCGCGAAGCGGTCCAGCACGTTGCGGCTGCGCTCGCGGCCGCCGGGCGCGGCGGGCGGCGTCGTCTCCTTGTGCGAGTCGATGTAGATGCACCAGTCGGGGCACTCACGGGCGCACAGCATGCACACCGTGCAGTTCTCCTCGAACAGCGCGATCACGCCGCGGCTGCGCGGGGGGAGTTCGGGTTGCGCGTCGGGATAGCGGGCGGTGACGGTCTTCTTCGTCATCGTGCGCAGGGTGACGGCCAGGCCCTTGGCCAGACCGGAGCCGGGAAGAGGCATGGCTTACGAGGTCACCACCTTGACGACGCCGGTCAGGGCGATCTGGACGAGGGAGATCGGGATCAGCACGGTCCAGGCGAACTTCATCAACTGGTCCTCGCGCAGCCGCGGGTAGCTCACCCGCAGCCAGATGACCACGAAGGCGAGCACGCCGGTCTTCAGCAGCGTCCACAGCCAGCCGACGCTGCCCGACCACGGCCCGTGCCAGCCGCCGAGGAACAGCACCGTGGTCAGCGCGCACAGCACCACGATCCCGGCGTACTCGGCGAGCAGGAACAGCGCGAAGCGCAGCCCGGTGTACTCGGTGTACGCGCCGAAGATGATCTCCGAGTCGGCCACCGGCATGTCGAACGGCGGCCGCTGCAACTCGGCGAGCCCGGCGGTGAAGAACACCAGGCCGCCCATGAGCTGCCACAGCGTCCACCACCAGTGGTACGACTCGACGATGCCCGGCAGCGACAAGGTGCCCGCGGCCATCGCCACGGACGCGGCGGCGAGCAGCATCGGCAGTTCGTACGCCATCAGCTGGGCGGCCGTGCGCAGACCGCCGAGCAGCGAGAACTTGTTCGCCGACGCCCACCCGGCCATCAGCGACCCGAGCACGCCGACACCCATCACGGCGAGCACGAAGAACAGCCCGGCGTCGATCGCCTCCCCGACGAAGCCGTGCGGCCCGACCGGGATGACGATCAGCACCAGGAGGTACGGCAACAGGGCGACGGCGGGCGCGAGCTGGAAGATCCGGCGGTCCGCGTCGGCCGGGACCACGTCCTCCTTCTGCGCGAACTTCACGCCGTCGGCGACGAGTTGGGCCCAGCCGTGGAATCCGCCGGCGTACATCGGGCCGAGCCGGCCCTGCATGTGCGCCATCACCTTGTGCTCGGTCTGCCCGACCACCAGCGGAAGCACCAGGAACACGACGAGGACGGCGACCAGCCGCAGGACGACATGGAGCGTGTCGTTCACGGGGTACGGCCTCCTTCGTCGGTGGGCGGTTCGGCGGCGGGCGGTTCGGCGGTGGGGGGTTCGTCACGGGCGGGCGGCGCCGGGGGCTGCTCGGCCGGAGACTGCTCGGCCGGGGGCTGCTCGGCGGGGGGCTGCTCGGCGGGCGGTTGGTCCGCCGGAGGCTGCTCCGCCGGTTTCTGCCAGGGCGCGTCCGGTGTGGCCGGGCGCGGTGTCCGGGCCGGGCGGGACGGGGTCTGGCTCGCCGAGCCGTCGCCCGCGCTGCGGGTCCTGCGGGCGGGCCGCTCCCCCGCACCAGCACCGGCACCCGCGGCACCCGCGCGCCGCGCAGGGCGGGCCGGCGCCGGCGGCAGCTGGCCCTTCAACGGGCCCCACTCGTTCGGGTCCGGCACGCCCGGCGGCAGCATCTGCCGCCGCTTCGGGCCGCCGTCGTGGGACTCGCCCGGCTCCTTCGCGCCCGGCCACGCCTTGGCCACCCGCGCGGCCAGCACGAAGTCCTTGCGCAGCGGGTGCCCCTCGAACTCCTCGGGCAGCAGCAGCGGGGCCATCCCCGGGTGCCCGGTGAAGGCGACGCCGAACATCTCGTGGGTCTCGCGCTCGTGCCAGCCCGCGCCCGCGTAGACCCCGGTCGCGGTCGCCAGTTCGGCCGCGTCGTGCGGCACGGTGGTCCGCACCAGCAGCCGCCCGACGCCGCGTTCGAGCCGTACGACATGGGCGCACACCCGGAAGCCGGTGCCGGGTTCGTCCACCGCGCTGAGCCAGTCGAAGAAGGTGCAGCCGAGGGTGTCCCGGGCCGCGGTCAGCGCCGCCACCCACCCGGCGGGCGGGACGTCGACGGTGAGCAGGCCGTACGCCTCCTCGGCGGTCGCGCCCTCGCCGAAGACCTCGGCCGCGCCCTCGGGGAGCTGCTCGAAGGCGCTCACCGCTCCCCCGCCTCCGGTCCGTCCGCCTCCGGGCCGGCGTTCCCCGGGCCGGCGTTCCCCGAGCCGTCCCCGGGTGAGTCCGAGGCAGCCGGCGGGGGCGACGGCGCCGGGGGCGGCGGCGGTGTGACGAGGCCGCTGGTCAGCGCGGCGGTCGAGGGCCGCGCGGCCGGCCCGTGGCCGTACCGCTCGCCCAGCGACTCCCGGGCGATCTTCTCCTGGAGCTTGAGGATGCCCTGGAGCAGCGCCTCGGGCCGGGGCGGGCAGCCGGGCACGTAGACGTCCACCGGGATGATCTGGTCGACGCCCTTCGTCACGGAGTACGAGTCCCAGTACGGGCCGCCGCAGTTGGAGCAGGCGCCGAAGGAGATGACGTACTTCGGCTCGGGCATCTGCTCGTACAGCCGCTTCACCGCGGGCGCCATCTTGTCGGTGACCGTGCCGGAGACCACCATCAGGTCGGCCTGGCGCGGGCCGGGCGCGAACGGGATCACGCCGAGCCGGATGAAGTCGTGCCGGGCCATGGACGCGGCGATGAACTCGATCGCGCAGCAGGCGAGCCCGAAGTTGAACACCCACAGGCTGTAGCGGCGGCCCCAGTTGAGCACGACCTTCATCGGCTCGGGCGCCAGCCGGGCCAGCGGGCCGAGCCGGCGGGGCTCGGGCAGTGCCACCCTGGGCGGGGCCGGCTGCGCCGGGTCGGGCAGGGTCACGTCCATTCGAGCACGCCCTTCTTCCACGCGTAGAGCAGCCCGACCGCGAGGAAGCCGAGGAAGACGAACATCTCGACGAGCGTGGTGCCGCCGAAGCCGTGGGCCGCGAAGACCGTCGCCCACGGGAAGAGGAAGATCGCGTCCACCGCGAAGATCACATAGAGGAACGCGTACACGTAGTAGCGGATCTGGGTGTGCGCCCAGTCCTCGCCGACCGGGTCGACGCCGCACTCGTAGGTGAGCAGCTTCTCCCGCGTCGGCACGTCAGGCCGCAGCAGCCGCCCGGCCGTGAACGAGACCGTCACGAAGAGCACGCCGACGACCGCGACCAGACCGACGACCGAGTAGCCGTGGAAGTAGTCCACGTCCGTCCGCCCCTCGTTCACTCGTTGACCAGCGATGTCCAGCGATCCGGATGGATCTTTAGACGATTTATACGGAGGGAGTCTAGGCCCTGGTCCCACCGGCGGACGCAGCCGTCCACGGATGACGGAGGAGAGGGCGGCCGGACCGCGGCAGGCGGCCGAGGGGACCGCGGTGCGAGCCCCGGGACGAGCCCCGGCGAATGCACTCAACCCGCACCGCCGGGCCGCTTCCAGCGGATACGGGGGATAACCCCACCACACGCCGGAGCGCGCACCCCATGGCGCGGGCCCCCGCCGGAACGGCAGGCTTGACCCATGGACACCTCGCCCGCCCCGCGCAGCTCCGCGACCTCGACGTCCGAACCGCTGCCCCCGGCCCGGTTCGCCTTCGACGCCGTGACGTGGAAGGAGATCGCGAACCTCCTGCTGAACCTCTTCATGTCGCTGATCGGCTTCATCTACGTCGTGACCACGCTGTCGCTGGGCGCCGGCCTGTCCGTGACGGTGATCGGGTTGCCGCTGCTGGCGTTCGGCCTGGGCGGCTGCCGGTTGCTGGGCAAGCTGGAGCGGGCCAGGGTGCGCAAGCTGCTCGGGGTGCACGTGGAGGAGCCGCGGCCGCTGCGGAAGAAGACGCTGGGCGGGTTCCTGCCCTGGCTGTGGGCGTCGCTGAAGGACCCGGTGGCCTGGCGGCACGCGCTCTACTTCTCGATCCGGCTGCCGTGGGGCATCGTCACCTTCGCGGTGACGCTCACCTCGCTGTTCGTGCTGTGGCCGGTGCTGCCCTACCTGGCCAGGGCCATGTCGACGGTGGACCGGGCGCTGGCCCGCGGGCTGCTCCAGCCCTCCGACGAGCTGGAGCAGCGGATCGCGGAGCTGGAGTCCGACCGCGGGGTGGTCTTCGACACCGCGGCGGCGGACCTGCGCCGGATCGAGCGCGACCTGCACGACGGCGCCCAGGCCCGGCTGGTGGCCCTGGCCATGGACCTGGGCCTGGCCAAGGAGAAGCTGCTGGAGGACCCCGAGGCGGCGGCGAAGATGGTCGGCGAGGCGCACGGCGAGGTGAAGGTGGCCCTCCAGGAGCTGCGCGACCTCGCCCGCGGCATCCACCCGGCGATCCTCACCGACCGCGGCCTGGACGCGGCCCTGTCCTCGGTCGCGACCCGCTGCACCGTGCCGGTCTCGGTCACCGTGGACCTGCCGGCCCGGCCCGCCGAGGCGATCGAGGGCATCGCGTACTTCACGGTCTCCGAACTCCTGCAGAACGTCAGCAAGCACAGCCGGGCCCGTACCGCGTCGGTGGACGTGTGGCACTCGGGCGACCGGCTGATGATCCAGGTGCGCGACGACGGGCAGGGTGGCGCGGACGTCAGCTCCGGGTCCGGCCTGGCCGGGCTCGCGGAGCGGCTGGACTCCGTCGACGGCCTGTTCGTGGTGGCCTCTCCGGTGGGCGGGCCGACCATGGTGACGGCGGAGCTGCCGTGGCGGGACCGGGAATTCGGCACGCAGGCCGCGCCGCGCCGGTAGGGCAGTGCGGCGAGGGCCGCGCCGTCAGGGCAGTGCCGGCAGGCCCGCGGGCGTGGAGCAGCGGCACGCCCCAGCGATAGGTAGGGAAATCCCCACCCCCAAGACGCCGATCCGCACCATGGGCGCGCGCCTCCGGCCCGGGCACTGTGGTCGGTATGACCAGCAGTACCGAAAGGACGGTCCCGACCATGGCGTACGGCAACCAGCCGGCCGAGCGAGAGCACCGGCTGCCCACCGCACTGCGCGCGCCCGTCGAGGCGCGTACCTGGCGGGAACTCGCGTACCTCCTGCTGAACCTCCCGATGTGCCTGATCGGCTTCGTGTGGACGGTCACGATGCTGTCGCTGGGCGCCGGCCTGCTGATCACCTTCATCGGGCTGCCGGTGCTGGTGCTGGCCCTCGGCGGCTGCCGGGCCGTCGGCTACGTCGAGCGGGCGCGGGCCCGCTCGCTGCTCTGGCTCGACGTCGAGGAGCCCGGCCCGGTCCGCACCAAGAGCCGCGGCTTCCTCCCGTGGCTGGGCGGCCAGCTCGGCAGCGGCGTCAACTGGCGGCACGCGATCTACTGCCTGCTGCACTTCCCGTGGGGCGTCCTCACCTTCTGCGTGTCGATCAGCTTCTTCACCTACGGCTGGGGGCTGCTCACCTACCCGCTGTGGCGCTGGGTCTTCCCGGTCTACTTCGGCCAGCAGGGCCTCCAGGTCTACGGGGACGGCGACCGCCACCACGGCTGGTGGCTGCACACCCCCGCGGACCTGCTGCTGTGCGTGGTGATCGGGCTGGCGCTGGTGGCGCTGCTGCCGTGGGTGGTGCGGGGCATGGCGCACGTGGACCGGATGCTGGTCAGCGGCCTGCTCGGCCCGTCCCGGCTGGCCGACCGCGTCACCGAGCTGGAGTCGGACCGCGGCGCGGTGGTGGACACCGCGGCGGCGGACCTGCGCCGGATCGAGCGCGACCTGCACGACGGCGCCCAGGCCCGGCTGGTCGCCCTGGCCATGGACCTGGGCCTGGCCAAGGAGAAGCTGCTGGAGGACCCGAAGACCGGCGCGGCCATGGTCGAGGAGGCGCACGGCGAGGTGAAGGTGGCCCTCCAGGAGCTGCGCGACCTCGCCCGCGGCATCCACCCGGCGATCCTCACCGACCGCGGCCTGGGCCCGTCGCTCTCGGCGGTCGCCGCCCGCTGCACCGTGCCGGTCTCGGTCACCGTCGACCTGCCGGCCCGGCCGGTGCCCGCGATCGAGGGCATCGCCTACTTCACGGTCTCCGAACTCCTGCAGAACGTCAGCAAGCACAGCGGCGCCTCCCGCGCCTCCGTGGACGTCTGGCAGACCGACGACCGGCTCATGTTGCACGTCTACGACAACGGCCGCGGCGGGGCGTCGGTGGACGCCGGCTCGGGCCTGGCCGGCCTGGCGGAGCGCCTCGACGCGGTCGACGGGGTGCTGGTGGTGGACTCCCCGCCGGGCGGTCCCACCCGGATCGCGGCGGAGCTGCCCTGGCGGGTGTGACCGGCCGCGGCCGGCCGGGGGGAGTCCGCCCGGCTACCGCCCGCCGAGGTGGCGCGTGACGATGTGGCGCAGCCGGGCCCGGTCGAAGCTGCGGCCGTGGCCCGGGTGCACCACCGCCACGTCCAGCTGGGCGAGGACCTCCAGGCTGCGGCGGTAGGCCGCCGGGTCCGACTCGGGCAGGTCGGCCACGAGGTGGCCGTCGTACACGACGTCACCGGAGCAGAGCGTCCCGGTGTGCTCCTCCAGCAGGGCGACCGACCCGGGGGGTGGCCGGGCAGGTGCAGCACGGTCAGGGTCCGCCCGCCGTGAGGAGGTGCGGGTGAGGGGGCGGGCGCGGGGTGCGGGCGCGGTGCCGGGCGCCGATCGTCCACGCCCACGGGTTCCGGCGCGCCGCTCGGCGGGGGTTGCTGGGAGACTGGAGGGATGACCGACGACTTTCCCGGCGGGCTGGCCCTGCGTCACCCCCGCGTCGAGGACCACGCACGGGTACTGGCCGTACTCGACCAGTGGTGGGGAGGGCTGGGCGGCGAGACGGGGTCACGGGAGCGGGCCCTGCTGCTGCCGCGGTTGTACTTCCAGCACTTCACCGGCACCAGCCATGTCGCCGAGCGCCCCAGTGGCGAACTCGCCGCGTTCCTCGTCGGCTTCCTCTCCCAGGACCGGCCCGACATCGCCTACATCCACTTCGTCGGCGTCGATCCGGCGCTGCACGGCCGTGGCATCGCGACCGCGCTCTACCACCGCTTCTTCGCCCTCGCCCGGGCCCGCCACTGCCGTCAGGTGCATGCGATCACCAGCCCGGCGAACGCCGCGTCCCGCGCCTTCCACACCCGGATCGGCTTCACTGAACTCCCCGGCTCCCCCGACGCCGCCCCCTCGGTCCACCCCGACTACGACGGCCCCGGCCTGGACCGCGTCACCTTCGCCCACGACCTCACGGCGGCGACCGGGTAAGGACGGCCAGCCGGCGGGTACGCCGGCAAGACCGCACGGACTGGCCCCGGCCCGGCCGTCGGCGCTGATCCGGCTCGCCCGGCGCGGGACGCCCCGGCCATCGACCTCGCCGCGATCGAGCGGGTCCGGCCGCAGGCGCGCCAACCGCCCATCCGGGCGGCGCCGTTGCCGCCCCGCCGCCGGAACCCGGCCGCCGGGGGGCCGCGTCACGCCCCGGCGGCCCGCGCCGCCGTGAACTGCGCCCGGGTGATCGCCGTGACGTCCACCGGCGTCCCGTGCGCGGGGACCGTGGTGCGGCGGTCGAGCACCATGCCCAGCTTGGTCATCACCCGCCGCGACGCGTGGTGCTCCACGTTGCAGACGCTGACGATCCGGTCCAGGCCGGCCTCGTCGAAGCCGTACGCCAGCGCCTCGCGCGCGGCCTCGGTGGCGTATCCGCGCCCCCAGTGCGCCCGGCCCAGCCGCCAGCCGATCTCCACGGCGGGCAGGATCTCCGGCAGGAAGGCCGGCACCGTCATGCCGACCCAGCCGGCCAGCTCACCGGTCGCCCGGACCTCGACGGCGAACATGCCGTAGCCGCGGTCCCGCCACTCCTGCCGCAGCATCGCGAAGCTCGCGGCCGTCTGCTCGTAGGTGCGGGTGGCACCGGCGCCGATGAACCGCATCACCTCCGGGTCGGCGTAGATGTCGGCCAGCGGGACCAGGTCCTCGTCCCGCCACCCCCGGAGCAGAAGCCGCTCCGTCACGCGTTCCATGCCCAACTCCCGGGTCGATCGGCTTGGTACGCCGGCCGCCTCGTCGCGGACCGCCGGCTTCATCGGAGGCTACGCGACCCGCAGCAGCACCTTTCCGGTGCCGCGGCCCGCCGCCAGGACCTCGTGGGCGTCGGCCGCCCGGTCGAGCGGGAGTTCCGAGGTGACGTCGAGCCGGATCGCGCCCGAGGCCAGCAGGGACAGCGCGGCCAGGGCGTGCGAGCGGACGGCGGTGGGGGCGCGGCGGGCGAGGTCGGCGATGTGGTAGCCGGCCAGCGAGCGGTTGTTCTGCCACAGCGGCAGCAGCGGGAGGGTGAGGTCGGGGTGGCGGGCGGCCTCGCCGTAGAGGGCGAGGCGGCCGAAGGGGGCGAGCAGCGGCAGCGAGGCGAGCCGGGTCGGGCCGCCGATCGGGTCGAGCACCACGTCGACCTCGCGGACCGCCTCGGCGAAGGCGTCCCGCGGGTGGACCGCGTCGTAGCCGAAGCGCTTGGCGTACTCGGCCTTCGCCGGGGAGCCGACCGTGCCGTAGACCGCCGCGGCGCCCAGGGCGCGGGCGATCTGCGCGGCGGCCGAGCCGATACCGCCGGCGGCGGCGTGGATCAGCACGGTGTCGCCCGCGGTCAGCCGGGCGGCGCCGGCGAGGATGCCGTAAGCGGCGGTGAGGGTCAGGCCGGCGCCGCCGCCGTCGCGCAGCGAGATCCCGTCGAGCGGGAAGGCGAAGTCCGCGGGGGCGAGGGCGTACTCGGCGTAGCCGCCGCCGTCGGGGAGGTAGGCGGCGACCTGCTCGCCGACCGCCAGGCCGGTCACGCCGGGGCCGACCGCCGCGACCTCGCCGGAGACCTCGAAGCCGGGCACGGTGGTGCGCCGCGGCGTGCCGAAGTCCCCGAGCCGGTGCCGCATCTCGTCGTGGTTGACGCCCGCGTACGCGACCCGGACCAGGAGCTGACCGGGGCCGGGCACGGGGGCGGGCAGATCCACGGGCTTGAGCACCTCAGGACCGCCGATGACGTCGAAACCGACCGCGCGCACACGTTCTCCTCTCCCTGGGCCCCCGCCCGCATGGGCAGCTGCCTCTGATCGCCGGGCGCAACCTTGCCCACCCCGCACCGTATTCCTCATTGGGCCGCCGATGCTGGGATGCTGGGGGAGTCGGTTCGGACGGGGGAAGCTGAAGACCGTGGAGGAAAGAGTGCGGGTCGTCATCGCCGAGGATTCGGTACTGCTCAGGGAGGGACTGACCCGGCTGCTGACCGACCGGGGTCATGACGTGGTCGCGGGGGTCGGCGACGCCGAGGGGCTGATCAAGGCGGTGCGCGAACTGGCCGACCAGGGCGCGCCTCCCGACGTGGTGGTGGCCGACGTGCGGATGCCCCCGACGCACACCGACGAAGGGGTGCGCGCCGCCGTGCAATTGCGGAAGGAGCACCCGGGCGTCGGGGTGCTGGTGCTGTCGCAGTACGTCGAGGAGCAGTACGCGACGGAGCTGCTGGCGGGCAGCAGCCGCGGGGTGGGCTACCTGCTCAAGGACCGGGTGGCCGAGGTCCGCGAGTTCGTGGACGCGGTGGTCCGGGTCGCCGAGGGCGGCACCGCGCTGGACCCCGAGGTGGTCGCGCAGCTGCTCGGCCGCAGCCGCAAGCAGGACGTGCTGGCCGGGCTGACCCCGCGCGAGCGCGAGGTGCTGGGCCTGATGGCCGAGGGCCGGACCAACTCGGCGGTGGCCAAGCAGCTCGTGGTGAGCGACGGCGCCGTGGAGAAGCACGTGAGCAACATCTTCCTGAAGCTCGGGCTCGCGCCAAGTGAGGGAGATCACCGCCGGGTGCTGGCGGTGCTGACCTATTTGAACTCGTGAATTTCCGGAATCACCGACCGGCCGTCTGACGGCGGGACGGGCAACAGCGCTGCGCAGGGGCGGGCAGCCGGGTGCGCGCACCACCGTGCGCCCGGCTGCCAGATGCCGGGACGTACCGGGAAGGCGACCCTTACCGACGTACGATGACCGGTGAGAGCCTGTCGGGTGCCACCCGGGCGGAGGCCACCGGACAGGCTCTGCGCCGTGCCGCCGCGAAGGAGGTCCGTTCAGTGACCAGCCAGGTCAGCAGCCCCATCAACGAGGAACACGAGGGCCCGGGTACCGCTCTCGGCTCCCCGGTCGGGAAAGCCGAAGCGCTCGGGAGCCTCAAGGAACTCGGGGAGCTCGGGGAGCTCGAAGAGCGCGGAGGGCTCGCGGAGCGCGGGGAACAGCGCACCTCCGACAAGGAGACCCGTCGGCTCGACCGGGTGATCATCCGGTTCGCCGGCGACTCCGGTGACGGGATGCAGCTCACCGGCGACCGCTTCACCTCCGAGACGGCGTCGTTCGGCAACGACCTGTCCACGCTGCCGAACTTCCCGGCCGAGATCCGGGCCCCCGCGGGCACGCTGCCGGGCGTCTCCTCGTTCCAGCTGCACTTCGCCGACCACGACATCCTCACCCCGGGTGACGCCCCCGACGTGCTGGTGGCGATGAACCCGGCCGCCCTGAAGGCGAACCTGGCCGACCTGCCGCGGGGCGCGGAGGTCATCGTCAACACCGACGAGTTCACCAAGCGCGCGATGGCGAAGGTCGGGTACGCCGCCAGCCCGCTGGAGGACGGCTCGCTGGCGGCGTACGCGGTGCACCCCGTGCCGCTGACCACGCTGACCCTGGAGGCGCTGAAGGACAGCGGCCTGGCCCGCAAGGACGCCGAGCGCGCGAAAAACATGTTCGCGCTGGGCCTGCTCTCCTGGATGTACCACCGCCCGACCGAGGGCACCGAGTCCTTCCTGCGCAAGAAGTTCGCGAAGAAGCCGGACATCGCCGAGGCGAACGTCACCGCCTTCCGCGCCGGCTGGAACTTCGGCGAGACCACCGAGGACTTCGCGGTCTCCTACGAGGTCGCGCCCGCCGCCAGCGCCTTCCCGGCCGGCACCTACCGCAACATCTCGGGGAACCTCGCGCTCGCCTACGGCCTGATCGCGTCGTCGAGCCGCAGCGGGCTGCCGCTGTTCCTCGGCTCCTACCCGATCACCCCGGCCTCGGACATCCTGCACGAGCTGAGCCGGCACAAGAACTTCGGCGTGCGGACCTTCCAGGCCGAGGACGAGATCGCGGCCATCGGCGCGGCGCTGGGCGCCGCGTTCGGCGGGTCGCTGGCGGTCACCACCACCTCCGGGCCCGGGGTGGCGCTGAAGTCCGAGACGATCGGCCTGGCGGTGTCGCTGGAGCTGCCGCTGCTGGTGGTGGACATCCAGCGCGGCGGGCCGTCCACCGGCCTGCCGACCAAGACCGAGCAGGCCGACCTGCTCCAGGCGATGTACGGGCGCAACGGCGAGGCGCCGGTGCCGATCGTGGCCCCGGCCACCGCCGCGGACTGCTTCACCGCCGCGCTGGAGGCCGCCCGGATCGCGATCACCTACCGCACCCCGGTGATGCTGCTCTCCGACGGCTACCTCGCCAACGGGTCGGAGCCGTGGCGCGTCCCCGACGTCGCCGAACTGCCGGACCTGCGGGTGGAGTTCGCGTCCGGCCCGAACCACACCGCGGCCGACGGCACGGAGAGCTTCTGGCCGTACCTGCGCGACCCCGAGACCCTGGCCCGGCCCTGGGCGGTGCCCGGCACCCCCGGCCTCGAACACCGCATCGGCGGCATCGAGAAGCAGGACGGCACCGGGAACATCTCGTACGACCCGGCCAACCACGACTTCATGGTCCGCACCCGGCAGGCGAAGATCGACGGCATCGCGGTGCCCGACCTGGAGGTGGACGACCCCGGCGGCGCGGCGCGGACCCTGGTGCTGGGCTGGGGCTCGACCTACGGGCCGATCACCGCCGCGGTCCGCCGTATCCGCCGGGAGGGCGGCCAGGTCGCGCAGGCCCACCTGCGCCACCTCAACCCGTTCCCGGCCAACCTCGGGGCGGTGCTGGCCCGGTACGACAAGGTGCTGGTGCCGGAGATGAACCTCGGCCAGCTCGCGCACCTGCTCCGGGCGAAGTACCTCGTGGACGCCCATTCCTACACCCAGGTGACCGGACTGCCGTTCAAGGCCGAGCAGTTGGCGCAGGCCATCGCGAAGGAGAACGCGGATGTCTGAGACTCCCGCCGCCACACGCGCCGGCGGTGCCGCCGGCGCCTCCGTACGTGCGTCCGCCGGCGCCGCTGTCGGGCCGCTCGCCGGCGCGACGGCGCTGTCGCTGGTGCCCAAGGCCGGCGGCCCGCAGACCATGAAGGACTTCAAGTCCGACCAGGAGGTGCGCTGGTGCCCCGGCTGCGGTGACTACGCCATCCTCGCCGCCGTCCAGTCCTTCATGCCGGAGCTGGGCCTGGCCCGCGAGAACGTCGTCTTCGTCTCCGGGATCGGCTGCTCCTCCCGCTTCCCGTACTACATGAACACCTACGGGATGCACTCCATCCACGGCCGCGCCCCGGCCATCGCCACCGGCCTGGCCGCCTCCCGGCGCGACCTGAGCGTGTGGGTGGTCACCGGCGACGGCGACGCGCTGTCCATCGGCGGCAACCACCTCATCCACGCGCTGCGCCGCAACGTGAACCTGAAGATCCTGCTCTTCAACAACCGGATCTACGGCCTCACCAAGGGCCAGTACTCCCCCACCTCCGAGGTCGGGAAGATCACCAAGTCCACGCCGATGGGCTCCCTCGACGCCCCGTTCAACCCGCTGTCGCTGGCGATCGGCGCCGAAGCCTCCTTCGTCGCCCGCACCATCGACTCCGACCGCAAGCACCTCCAGTCGGTGCTGCGCGCCGCCGCCGTCCACGAGGGCACCGCGCTCGTCGAGATCTACCAGAACTGCAACATCTTCAACGACGGCGCCTTCGACGTCCTCAAGGACAAGAGCACCGCGGAGAGCGCGCTGATCCGGCTGGAGCACGGCGCGCCCGTCCGCTTCGGCCCCGAGGGCTCGCGCGGCATCGTCCGCGACCCGCGCACCGGTGACCTCGGCATCGTGGACGTCACGGCCGAGAACGAGGCGGACGTCCTGGTCCACGACGCCCACTCCCCCTCGCCCACCAACGCCTTCGCCCTGTCCCGCCTCACCGACGGCACCGCCTTCGGCCCCGGCACCGCCACCCCGATCGGCGTCTTCCGCGACACCACCCGCGCCGTCTACGACACGGACATGGCGGAGCAGCTCGAAGCGGCCACCACCCGCCAGGGCCCCGGCGACCTCGCCGGCCTCCTCGCGGGCACCGACACCTGGACCGTCACCGACTAGCCCCCAGCACGCTGAACCCGCCCCGCACCCGCCCCGCCCCGCCGGCACCGCCCGGCACGGCGGGGCGGTCGCGTTCCGGCGCGGCGTCAGAGTGCCGCGTCGTAGGTCTGCTGGGCCGCGGTGACGGCGGTGACGTTCCGGGCGGTCCACTCGGCGAGGGCGCCGACCTTCTCGGCGACCTGGACCCCGAGCGTGGTGAGGTCGTAGTCGACGTGGGGCGGGATCACCGGGCGGGCCCGGCGGCGTATGAAACCGTCGCGCTCCAGGGTCCGCAGGGTCTGCGCCAGCATCTTCTCGCTCACCCCGCCGATCCGCCGGCGCAGCTCGCTGAAGCGCAGGGTCCCCGCGTCGGACAGCTGGACGAGAACGAGGACGCCCCAGGTGCTGGTGACGTGTTCGAGGACGGCCCGCTCGGGACAGCCGGCCCTGGCCGCTTCACTTACCTTCATGTAGGTACCGTACGCCAAGGTAGGTACTTTCCCAGAGTTAGTGTTCGCGTTACGGTGGCGGGGAAGCCGGAGAGATCCGCATATCACCGCAGAACGGGAGCAACAGCATGAGCATCGTCGTCACCGGGGCCAGCGGGCAGTTGGGCCGGCTCGTCATCGAGGACCTGCTGGAGCGCGGAGTGGGGGCGGGGGACGTCGCCGCGGTCGTACGGGACCGGGGCAAGGCGGCCGACCTGGCCGCGAAGGGCGTGCAGGTGCGGGTCGCGGACTACGACGAGCCGGCGACGCTGAAGGAGGCGTTCAAGGCGGGCGACCGGGTGCTGTTCGTGTCGGGCAGCGAGGTCGGCCGGCGGCTGCCGCAGCACACCGCCGTGGTGGACGCCGCACGCGAGGCGGGGGTCGGCCTGCTGGCGTACACGGGCATCCTGGGCGGACCGGCGGCGGACTTCGCGCTCGCCGAGGAGCACAAGCTGACCGAGCAGCTGATCCTCGACTCGGGGCTGCCGCACACCTTCCTGCGCAACGGCTGGTACACCGAGGTCTACACGCAGAACCTCGGCACGGTGCTGGAGCACGGCGCCGTGGTCGCCAGCGCGGGCGAGGGCCGGGTGGCCTCGGCGGCGCGGGCGGACTACGCGGCCGCGGCGGCCGTGGTCCTCACCGGCGAGGGCCACGAGAACAAGGTGTACGAGCTGAGCGGCGACACCGCGTGGAGCTTCGCGGAGTACGCGGCGGCGGTCTCGGCGGCGACCGGCCGGGAGATCGCCTACCAGAACGTCTCGTCCGAGCAGTATCTGGACGTGCTGGTCGGCGCGGGCCTGCCGGCGTCGTTCGCCGAGGTGCTGGTCGACGTCGACCGGGCGATCGGGCGCGGCCTGCTCGCCGGCACCAGCGGCGAGCTGTCCCGGCTGATCGGCCGCCCGACCACGCCGATGCCGCAGTCGGTGGCCGCCGCGCTCAAGGGCTGACCCTCGCCCCTCGCTGTGCGGCGCTCGGCCTGTCATGACCACAGTTCGATATGGCCATGACAGGCCGAGCCGCCGCCCGCTAACGTCGGCAGTGCCGTGCGGCGTCGGGAGGGGCGGGCGAATGGGCGAGCAGCGGGTGGGACTGGGCTACGGCTTCGCGGCGTACGGGCTGTGGGGCCTCTTCCCGCTGTACTGGCCGCTGCTGGAGCCGGCCGGGGCCCTGGAGATCCTGGCGCACCGGATGGTGTGGTCGCTCGGGGTGGCCACCGTCATCCTGCTGGCGCTGCGCCGCTGGGCGTGGATCGCCGAACTGGTCCGGCAGCCGCGGCGGATGGCGCTGATCGCCTCGGCGGCGACCGCGGTCACGGTGAACTGGGGCGTGTACATCTGGGCGGTGAACGCCGGCCATGTGGTCGAGGCGGCGCTCGGCTACTTCATCAACCCGCTGGTCACCATCGCGCTCGGCGTGCTGGTGCTGCACGAGCGGCTGCGGCCGGTGCAGTGGGCGGCCGTCGGCATCGGCTGCCTGTCGGTGGTCGTGCTGGCCGTCGGCTACGGGCGGCTGCCGTGGATCGCGCTCACCCTGGCCTTCTCCTTCGGCGGCTACGGGCTGATCAAGAAGAAGGTGGCGATGGGCGGGCTGGAGTCGCTCGCCGCCGAGGCCGGCGTCCAGTTCCTGCCGGCGCTCGCCTACCTGATGGTGCTGGGCGCCCAGGGGCACTCGACCTTCACCCACCACGGTCCGGGACACGCCGCGCTGCTCGCCGCCTGCGGGCTGGTCACCGCGATACCGCTGATCTTCTTCGGCATGGCCGCGACCCGGCTGCCGCTCTCCACGATCGGCCTGATGCAGTACCTCACCCCCGTCTCCCAGTTCCTGATCGGGGTGCTGTACTTCCACGAGACGATGCCGCCGGACCGGTGGGCCGGGTTCTTCCTGGTCTGGGCCGCGCTGGCGGTGCTCACCTGGGACGCCCTGCGCACCGCCCGCCGGGGCCGGCTCGCGCTCGCCGGCGCGGCGGCCGGACCCACGGACGGACCCGCGGCCGGACCCGCGGCCGAGCCCACGGACGGACCCGCGGAGGGACCCGCGGAGGGACCCGCGGGGGGACCCGCAGAGGGACCCGCGGACGGGAACGAGAGCGCGAGCGGTCCCGCGAACCCGACGACGACCGCCGGCCCGGCTACGCGGTGACGTCCCGCGAGGTGAAGCGCGCCCACGCGGCCGACCCGAACACGGCCACGTACAGGGCCTGGAGGCCGAGGTTCTTCCCGATCGCGTCCCACGGCACGGGGTCGCGCAGCACGTCGGCGAAGCTCAGCCAGTAGTGCGGGAAGAGGTACGGCTGGACCGCGTGCAGCTGGGGGATCGTGTCCACGATCTGCACGGTGATCAGCAGCCCGACGGTGGCCGCCATGGCGCCGATCCCGCTGTCGGTGAGGGTGGAGACGAACAGCCCGAGCGCGGCGATGCCCACCAGGGACCCGGCCACCAGGACCGCGATCAGCAGGGCCCGCAGCATGCCCTGGGAGAGCGGGAGGGTGGTGCCGGACAGCGTGGTCACGTCGCCGACCGGGAAGAGCACGAAACCGACGACCAGGCCCGACACGGCGACGACCAGCGTGGCCACCAGGCAGAAGGCCAGCACCGAGGCGTACTTGGCCAGCAGCAGCCGGGACCGCCCGGCGGGCGCGACCAGCAGGTAGCGCAGGGTGCCGCCGCTCGCCTCGCCCGCGATCGCGTCGCCCGCGACCACGCCGATCGCCATCGGCAGGAAGAACGGCAGGGTGGCGGCGAGCGCGGTGAACGCGAGGAACAGGCCGTTGTTGCTGACCTGCTGGATGAACGCGGGGCCGCCGTCGCCGTTGGAACCGCCGCTGATCGTGCTGCCGTGGCGGGTCTCGATCCGGACCGCGATGCCCACCAGCACCGGCACGCCCGCCAGCACCGCGAAGAGCGCGAGGGTGCGCCAGCGCCGGAACACGGTGACCAGTTCGGAGCGGAACAGCCCGAGGGACCACAGCAGCCGCGGCGCCCGGGGGGAGCCGCGGTCCGGCTCCGGCGCGGTGGGGTTCCGAGCGGTACGGTCCCGCGCGGCACCGTCACCCGTATCCGTATCCGTATCCGTACCCGCGCCCGTAGCCGTGTCCGTGCCGGCGCCTTCCGGTGCCGTCTCAGCCCGCGACATCGAAACCCTCCCCGGTCAGCGCCACGAACGCGTCCTCCAGCGAGCCGCGTTCGAGGCCGAAGCCGCGCACCCGGACGCCTGCCGCGACCAGGGCGGCGTTCAGCTCCGCGAGGTCGGGCGGGTCGGCGGGCAGTTCGCCGGTGACGCGCTGCCCGTCGGTGGCCAGGGCGATCACGCCGTGCTCGGCCAGTACCCGGGTCGCGTCGGCCGGGTCCGGCGTGGTGACGGCGAGCCGCCCGCGGCTGCCGGCCGACAGTTCGGTGACCGGTCCCTGCGTGATCAGCCGGCCGCGGGCCATCACGGCGACATGCGTGCAGACCTGCTCGATCTCGTCCAGCAGGTGCGAGGAGAGGAAGACGGTCGTGCCGTCGGCGGCCAACTCCCTGACCAGGGCGCGGATCTCCCGCATGCCCTGCGGGTCGAGGCCGTTCGTCGGCTCGTCCAGCACCAGCAGGTCGCGCGGCTGGAGCAGGGCCGCGGCCAGGCCGAGGCGCTGCTTCATGCCGAGCGAGTACTGCTTGGCCTTCTTCCCCGCGGCCGCGGCCAGCCCCACCCGGTCCAGGGCGGCGCCGACCCGGGCCCGGCGGGTGCGGGGGTCGGCGGTCGGGTCGGCCGCGTCGTACCGCAGCAGGTTGTCGCGGCCGGACAGGAAGCCGTACAGCGCCGGGCCCTCGATGAGCGCGCCGACCCGGGGCAGCACCGAGCGGGCGGCGCGCGGCATCGGGCGGCCCAGTACCCGGGCGGTGCCCGCGGTCGGCTCGATCAGGCCCATCAGCATCCGGATGGTGGTGGTCTTGCCCGAGCCGTTCGGCCCGAGGAAGCCGAAGACGCTGCCGCGCGGCACCCGCAGGTCCAGGCCGTCGACGGCGAGGGTGCCGTGGTAGCGCTTGGCGAGGCCGCGGGTCTCGATGACGACCTCGCCCGGGGCCTCCGCCTCAGCCCGCGGCCCCGTCTCAACCCGCGCCGCCGACTCGTCCCGCGCCGCTGCCTCGTCCCGCGCCGCCGCCTGGGCCGGCTTCGCCATCACGCTCCCTCGCTCCCCCGGTCCGCTGCCCGCCCGGGTCCGGCCGCCCGCGTCACTTCGCGGCGTCGGCCGCCGCGGTCAGCGCGGACTGGGTGACCGCGCCGACGTAGAGCTTGCCCTTGTCGGTGAGGAGCACGTTGACCAGGCGGGTGTGGAAGACCGTGCCGCTGCCGAAGGAGCCGGTGACCTTGGTGCCGTAGCTGTTGAGCAGGGACTGCGGGTCGCCGCCGCCGGGGCCGGAACCGGCCTTGCCCTTGCCGTCCGAGCCGAAGCCCGCGCCGCTGTCCGCCGCCTTGCCCGCGGAGGCCAGGGCGCCGGTGTCGATCACCGCGACGGAGTCCCAGCCGGTGCCGAGCACGGTCGGCTCGGCGGCGCCGGGCACGGAGTTCTGCGAACCGTTGCCGACGTCGCCGGGGCGCGCGCCGGACGTCTTGCCCTCGGTCACCTTCACGCCCTTGGGCGGGCTGAACGAGAAGGTGCTCGCGGCCGGCGCGCCGAAACCGACCTTGGTGAAGCCGATGTCGAAGACCGCCTTGCCGCCGCCCTTCGGGACGAGGGTGAACTTCAGCGGCACCCCGGTGGAGGAGTCCACCGCGATCCGGATGCTCCCGACCGTGGTGGTGTCGGCGTGCTCGGGCGTGACCACCAGTTCGTACGCGCTGCGGCCGGCCACCCGTGCGGTGCCGTCGACGGTGATCGAGGCGATGCCCCGCGCCGCCTTCAGCACCTGCTCGGCGGCGGCCTGCGGGGTGGTCGGCACGCCCTCGGGCAGCTGCGACGGCTGCTGGTCCGGCGCGGCCGCGGGCAGGGCCGAGTGGTACGCCTGGTCGGACGCGCTGTCGTACGCCCACAGTTGGGTGCCGTTGTGGATGACGCTGTACTCGGCGGTGGGCTCGATGATCGAGACCTTCTGCCGGTCCGGGCCGTCGACCGAGACGTGCAGCTGGTGGGTGCCGACGAGCAGTTGGGCGAGCCGGCTCTGCGGCGCCGCCGAGGACGAACCGCTCTTGCCGGCGCCGCCCGCGCCCGACAGCAGGCTCCCCGCCGCGCCCCCCGAGAGCGCGTCGGGCAGGCCGAGGTCGGTGCTCACCTTCACGGTGCCGTCGACGGTCCGGGTGTTCGAGGCCGCGATCTTCGTCAGCAGTTGCTGGGTGGTGATCTTCGGCAGCGAGGGGTCGCCCGCGTCCGCCAGCGCCGGGACCAGGGTGATGGTCGCCACCGCCACGCCCGCCACGGCGACCGGCACGGTGTAGCGCGCGATCTTCCGGCCGCGGCCGCGCGGTTCGTCGGGCTCGTCCGGTTCGGGTCGCCCGATCGGTTGGATCAGTGCCATTGCGTCCTACCTCCGTCGTGAGCGGCGGCCTACTCGCACGTGTCCCACTACCCGGGCCATTGTCGCCCAGTCCGCCGTGAAATGGGGCACCCCCATACGACCAAACCCCCGCCCCCCGCGCATCCCTCCGGGGTCGCGCCCCTCCCTACGCCCCCGGTATGACACTCCCTCCGTGGATGCCCCTCTTCACGGAGGGAACCGCACCACCCAGGGGCGCGTGGGGACACCACCCAGGCGAAGCCCCGGGGGAGAACTACGCGCGCAACCACCCACCACCGAGAGGTGGTCCCCCAACCGACGGAACCACCCGCCCTGGAGAGCCATGGGCCCCCTCAACCGGCGCGGTGGACCACCGCATCGCACAGCGCCGCCAAAGACGCCTTCGCGGGAAGATCCGGAAGAGGCGCCAGCGCCGCCCGCGCCTCATCCGCGTACCGCACCGTGTCCCGTCGAGCCTGCTCCAACGCCGGATGCGCCCGAAGCAGGCGCAGCGCCTCCGCGTGCAGCACATCATCCGTGAGGTCACCGTCGAGGAGTTCGTTCAGCCGCCGGTCCTCCGGCGTCGCCGACCCCTTCCCCTGCGCGTGCCACCTGCGCACGTGCAGGACCGGCAGCGTCGGAATCCCCTCGCGCAGGTCCGTCCCGGGCGTCTTGCCCGACTCGTGGCTGTCGCTGGCGATGTCCAGCACGTCGTCCGCGAGTTGGAACGCCGCGCCGATCCGCTCGCCGTACTGCGTGAGGACGTGCACGACCGACTCGTCGGCGCCCGACATCATCGCCCCGAACCGCCCGGAGACCGCCATCAGCGAGCTGGTCTTGCCCGCGATGACCTCCAGGTAGTGGTCGAGCGGGTCGCGGCCGTCGCGCGGGCCGACGGTCTCCATGATCTGCCCGGTGACCAACCGTTCGAACGCCTCGGCCTGCACCCGCACCGCCTCCGGTCCGAGGTCGGCGAGGATGTGGGAGGCGCGGGCGAAGAGGAAGTCGCCGGTGAGCACGGCAACGGAGTTGCCCCAGCGGGAGTTGGCGCTGGGCACCCCGCGCCGTACGTCCGCCTCGTCCATGACGTCGTCGTGGTAGAGGGTGGCGAGGTGGGTCAACTCCACGACGACGGCGGCCGGCACCACGCCGGGCGCGTGCGGGTCGCCGAACTGGGCCCCGAGCATCACCAGGAGTGGCCGGAAGCGCTTGCCGCCGGCCTGCAGAAGGTGTCTGGCCGTGTCGGTGATGAAGGGGACGTCGCTCTTGGTCGCCTCCAGCAGCCCTTCCTCCACGGCTGCGAGACCAGCCTGGACGTCGGCATCGAGGTTCTCGTCCCACACGCTCAGCCCGAAGGGCCCGACGACGGTCACGAGGGGTACTCCTGTCGCTGGTCTGGCATCTGGCGGGGTCTGGGCTTGGGCGGCTACGCGGCTACGACGACCGGGGCACTTCCGCGGGTTCCATCCGGGGACGGGGACCTGCGACTGCTCCTACCGGCAGGGTAGCCGGTCAGGTGTTGATCACCGCCGGGGCATCGCCCTGCGACGAGCTACGGACGATCACCGCCCGTATAATCCCGATCACCTGGTTTATTCATATATGACCCACACGAAAGAGTGAAGCGCGCGGACAGGGGAATACTCGGCCGATATCGAATGCTTGACCGCATGCCCGTTCATCATTACGTAAGACCGCCACGCACCATGGCGAACTACACTCTCGACAGCAACATGTGACATGTCCTCGCTTCGGATGAACACCCGACAGAAGAACTGAGGAGGTGGACCGATGGCTACCAAGCGTGCCGACCGTAGTGAAGACCTCACCGAGGACGGGGCGGAAGCCCACGTACGCGGGGTGTGCTTCAAGACGGGCCCGCCCGAGCGGACCGGCGTGGAGCTGGAGTGGCTCGTCCAGGACCGCTCCGATCCACGCGAACTGATACCCGTCGAACGACTGGACGCGGCGCTCGCGCCGGTCGAGGCCCCAGGGGCACTGCCCCGGGGCAGCAGGCTCACCCGTGAACCGGGTGGCCAGGTGGAGCTGAGTTCTCCACCCGCACCCACCCTCGCGGGGTGCGTGAAGGCGATGGCAGAAGACCTCGCCACCCTCAGGGAAGCCGTCGAACGAGCCGGACTGGTGCTCGTCGGACACGGCATGGACCCCCACCGCGAACCGCCCCGGGTCCTCGACCATCCCCGCTACCGGGCGATGGAACGCTTCTTCGACCGCGAGGGCCCCTGGGGTCGTACGATGATGCGCCGCACGGCGTCGTTGCAGGTCAACCTGGACAGCGGCGACGACAGCGAGGGCGTGGCCGGCTATCGCAGGCGTTGGGCGCTCGCCCACCGGATCGGCCCGGTGATGGTCGCGGCGTTCGCGAACTCGCCCTTCCGGGACGGCCGCCCGACCGGCTGGGTGTCCACCCGGCAGGCCAACTGGGCCCTGATGGACCCCGGCAGGACCCGGCAGCCGCACCACGACGGGCTGGACGAGGACCCGCGGGCCGCCTGGGCGCGGTACGCCCTGGACGCCAGGGTGCTGTGCATCCGCCAGGAGTGCGAAGACTCGGAATCCGGCTCTGACCTCGGCTCGAACGTCGGCACGGTGAGAGCTTCTTTTGAGGACTGGTCCGCGCCTCCTGGGCTCACTTTCCGCCAGTGGGTGCGCGGTGCCCCGGGGGTCCGGCGGCCCACCGTCGCCGATCTGGACTACCACCTCAGCACTCTCTTCCCGCCGGTCCGCCCGCGCGGCTGGCTGGAGCTGCGGATGACCGACGCGCAGGACGGCGAGCAGTGGATCGTGCCGACCGTGCTCGCGGCAACCCTGTTGGACGATCCGGTCGCCGCCGAGACCGCGTACGCGGCCACCGAACCGCTCAGCACGGATGGTGACCCTCTCCCCTCCGATCTCGTCTGGCGTCGCGCCGCCCGGGTCGGCCTGGCCGACCCCGAACTGGCCAAGGCGGCCCGCGCCTGCTTCGCCGCCGCCGAGAGCGCCCTCGCGCGCCCCGGCGCTTCCCCGGCCCTGCGGCGGGCCGTCTCCGACTTCGCCGAGCGCTATCCAGAACGCGGCCGATGTCCGGCCCACGACCAGTTGGACGCGTTGAGCCGCGCCTGACCCTCCGGAAGGCTAGTCGTGACAGACCCTCGCACTCCGCACCGCAACACTGCCGAAAACCGGACCACTTCAGCCGCATCCGACTCATCAGACCCTTCCGCCACTCCAGCCCCGGAGAACCCGGCGGGTCCGAGCGGCGGGCCGGTCGCGGCGCCCGCCGACCCGGCCACCCGCGCGCTCGCCGCGCTCCAGGCCGCGCGGCACCGTACCGGCCTGCTCACCGACTCCGTCACCGACGACGACCTCGTCGCCCAGCACTCCCGCCTGATGTCGCCGCTGGTGTGGGACCTGGCGCACATCGGCAACCAGGAGGAGCTGTGGCTGATCCGCGAGGCGGGTCGGCGCACCGGGGTGCGGCCCGACCTGGACCACCTCTACGACGCGTTCCGGCACCCCCGCGCCGACCGCCCCGCGCTGCCGCTGCTCGGCCCGGCGGAAGCCCGCGGCTACGTCGCCGAGGTACGCGACGAGACCCTCGACGTGCTGGCCGGCATCGACACCGACCCGGCGCACCCCGAGCGGCTGCTGGCGGGCGGCTTCGTCTTCGGGATGCTCGCCCAGCACGAGGCGCAGCACGGCGAGACGATGCTCGCCACCCACCAGCTGAGGTCGGGGCCGGCCGTGCTGGACGCGCCCGCGCCGCCGCCCGCACCCGCCGACGCGGCCGCGCTGCCGCGTGAAGTCCTCGTCCCCGGCGGCCCGTTCACGATGGGCACCAGCACCGAGCCGTGGGCGCTGGACAACGAACTGCCCGCGCACGAGGTGCCGGTGGCGCCGTTCTGGCTGGACACCGTGCCGGTCAGCAACGCGCGGTACGCCGACTTCATCGCGGCCGGCGGCTACCGCGACCCGCAGTGGTGGACGCCCGAGGGCTGGCGGCACGTCCAGGACGCGGGGCTCACCGCGCCGCTGTTCTGGTCCCGCGACGGCGACCGCTGGATACGCCGCAGGTTCGGCCACGTGGAGGCGGTGCCCGCCGACGAGCCGGTGCTGCACGTGTGCTGGTACGAGGCCGACGCCTACGCGCGGTGGGCCGGCCGGCGGCTGCCGACCGAGGCGGAGTGGGAGAAGGCGGCGCGGCACGACCCGCTCTCCGGCCGCTCGCGCCGCTACCCGTGGGGCGACGCCGACCCCGGCCCCGAACACGCCAACCTCGGCCAGCGCCATCTGCGGCCCGCCCCCGTGGGCAGCTACCCCGAGGGCGCGGCGCCCAGCGGCGCCCGGCAGCTCGTGGGCGACGTGTGGGAGTGGACGTCCTCGGACTTCACGCCCTACCCGGGCTTCGCCGCGTTCCCCTACAAGGAGTACTCCGAGGTCTTCTTCGGCCCGGAGTACAAGGTGCTGCGCGGGGGCGCCTTCGGGGTGGACCCGGTGGCCTGCCGCGGCACCTTCCGGAACTGGGACTACCCGATCCGGCGGCAGATCTTCGCCGGGTTCCGCACGGCGAGGGACGTCACGGACCCGGCGGACGCGGCCGCGGATCACGGCGATTCGGGTCCGGCGGGCGGAGGGGCCGCCTGATGTGCCGCCATCTCGCGTACGTGGGGCCGCCGTTGACGCTGGCGCGGCTGCTCGTCGAGCCGCCTCGGGGGCTGTACGAGCAGTCCTGGCAGCCGCGCCGGCAGCGGCACGGCACGGTGAACGCCGACGGGTTCGGGGTCGGCTGGTACCCGCCGGAGCCCGCACCCGGCGTGCTCGGTGGGCCCGGTGTGCCCGGTCAGCCCGACGGACCCGCTGAGCCCGGCGGACCCGCTGAGCCCGGGGCGCCCGTGCCGTACGGGCCGCCGCCGGCGGACAGCTCGCCCGGTCCCGAGCGGCCCGGCGACGAGGGGCCGGCCGTGCCCGCGCGCTACCGGCGGGCGCTTCCGGTCTGGGCCGACCCGAACTTCGCCGAGCTGGCCCGGGTGATCCGCAGCGGTGCCGTCCTGGCCGCGGTCCGGTCGGCCACCGAGGGCACCACGCCCGACGAGTCGGCGGCCGCGCCCTTCCGGGACGGGCGCTGGCTCTTCAGCCACAACGGCGCCGTGCCGGA
The DNA here is from genome assembly GCF_044744625.1 of Streptomyces sp. NPDC087270. NCBI lineage: Bacteria > Bacillati > Actinomycetota > Actinomycetes > Kitasatosporales > Streptomycetaceae > Streptomyces > Streptomyces sp. NPDC087270. Next base: position 102,374 of record NZ_JBIUYR010000010.1, on the reverse strand, counting down.
CTGGACCCGGCTGCCGACCGGGCTGGACCCGGCCGAACTGCTCGCCCTGGAAGCGCGTTCCGACTCCGCGCTGCTGTGGGCGATGCTCGCGGGCCGGCTGCGCCGGGGCGAGCCGCCGGGCGGCGCGCTGGCCGCGGTGGTCCGCGAGGTCGCCGCCGCCCGGCCCACCGCACGGCTCAACTTCCTGCTCACCGACGGCCGTACCATCGCCGCCAGCGCGTGGGGCGACACGCTCTGGTACCGGCTCGGTCCGGGCGCGGTGGTCGTCGCGTCCGAACCCGACGACGCGGCCGGGGACTTGCTCGGCGAATGGCGTGAAGTCCCCGACCGCTCCCTGCTCCTGGCCACCCCGGAAGGCGTCCGCGTCATCGCGCTGCGCCCCGAACGCAAGGACACCACCCTCATGAGCGCCGAGAACCAGAGCCGCTTCACCCTCGACGACCGGCTTCCGGCCGGCTACTTCACCGACACGCTGCACGCCGACGTGACCGGCGGCCTCACCGCCGCCCCGCGCACCCTGCCGCCGAAGTGGTTCTACGACAAGCGCGGCAGCGACCTGTTCGAGCAGATCACCCGGCTGCCCGAGTACTACCCGACCCGGGCCGAGCAGGAGATCCTGGTCCGCCGGGCGCCCGAGATCGCCGCGGCCACCGGCGCGGCCACCCTGATCGAGCTGGGCTCCGGCTCCTCCCGCAAGACCCGGCTGCTGCTCGACGCCCTCACCGCCGCCGGCACCCTGCGCCGCTACGCGCCCCTGGACGTCAGCGCCTCCGCCCTCGAAGAGGCCGGGCGCGCGATCTGCGCCGACTACCCGGGGCTGACCGTCTCCGCCACCGTCGCCGACTTCGAGGGCGGCATCCCGCTCTCCGACGAACCCGGCCCGCGCCTGCTCGCCTTCCTCGGCAGCACCATCGGCAACTTCGACGGCCCGCAGCGCGCCGCCTTCTACCGCACCCTCGCCCGCTCGCTCAGCAGCGACGACGTGCTCCTGCTCGGCGCCGACCTGGTCAAGGACCCGGCGGTGCTGGTCCGCGCCTACGACGACGCGGCAGGCGTCACCGCGGAGTTCGACAAGAACGTGCTGCACGTCCTCAACCGCGAGCTCGGTGCCGACTTCGACCCGGACGCGTTCGAGCACGTCGCCGTCTGGAACGCCGAGGACGAGCGGATCGAGATGCACCTGCGGTCGCGGGTCGCGCAGACCGTCAAGATCCCCGACCTCGACCTCTCCTTCGACCTCGCGGCCGGTGAGGACGTGCGCACCGAACTGTCCTGCAAGTTCCGCCGCGAGTCCCTCACCGCCGAACTCCACGAAGGCGGCTTCACCGTCCGCCACTGGTGGACCGACCCCGCCGCCCGCTTCGCCCTCCTCCTCGCCGTCCCCAACTGACCTGCCCGGCCGGGCCGTTCGGCCCGCCCGCCGCTGCCCCGCCCCGGTGTTCCGGTCCTCCGACGGGAACACCGGGGCGGGGTGCGTGAGTTGGCCGGGCATGGAGCGGACGGGAGTACCGGCGGGTGTGGGGCGGACCGCGATCGGGACCGCGCGGGTGCGGGCGGCGGAGAGCCGGCGGGCGGACCGGCTGTTCGACGACCCGCTGGCCGCGGCGTTCGTGCGGGCGGCGGACGCGGCGGGCCGGCCGCCGGACGGGCCCGGCGGGGAGTCGCCGACCGGGCGGGTGATGGCCGAACAGGTGGTGCTGCGCACGCGGTTCTTCGACGACTACCTGCGCGCAGCGGTCGCGGACGGCCGCCGGGCGCAGGTGGTGCTGGTGGCGGCGGGGCTGGACACGCGGGCCTTCCGGCTGCAATGGCCGGACGGGCTGCGGGTGTTCGAGCTGGACCTGCCCGACATGGTGGGCTTCAAGGAGGAGGTGCTGGCCGGGGCGGGCGCGGTGCCGCGCTGCCGGCGGGCCGTGGTCGGGGTGGATCTGCGCGGGGAGTGGGCGGTGCCGCTGCGGACCGCCGGGTTCGACCCGGCGGCGCCCACGGCGTGGCTGGTGGAGGGGCCGCTGATCTATCTGACGGCCGACGAGGCGGCGGCCGTGCTGGGTACGGTCGGCGACCTGTCCGCGCCCGGCAGCGTGCTGTCGTTCACGCACGGCGGCGGGCTGGCGCGGATGGTCCGGCAGACCCGCACCGGGGACGAGTTCCGGCCGATCAGCGACCTGTGGCGGGGCGGCCTCGCCGAACCGCCGGACGCGTGGCTGACCCGGCACGGCTGGACGGTCACCGCGCACGGGAAGGCGGCGCTGGCGGCCGCGTACGGGCGGGGGTCCGAACGTCCGGCCGAGGGCGCGTTCCTGGTGGCCGAGCGGGGTTGAACGCGAGTGGCGTGGAGTGTCGTATCCCTCCTCTAAAGTGATCAACCACAGGCGTTCGGGGACCAGTTCGGTACGGCACGGAGGTGTGCGGTGGGCGACTTCGACGCGTTCGAGCGGGAGGCATGGGCCGGCCGGGCGGAGGCGTACGCGCGGAGCTTCGGCATGCTGTGCGCGCACGCCGTGCCCAAGCTGCTGGACGCGGCCGGGGTGGGCGCGGGCGTGCGGGTGCTGGACGTCGGCACCGGGCCCGGCACCGCGGCAGCGCTGGCGGTGCGCCGCGGCGCGGAGGTGTGCGCGGTGGACGCGGAGCCGAGCATGGTCGAGCGGGCGACGCGAGCGGTGCCGGAAGCGGATGTGCGGCACGGGCTGCTGCCCGGACTGCCTTTCGCGGACGGCGAGTTCGACGCGGTGGTGGCGAACTTCGTGCTCAACCACGTGGGGCACCCGGCCGCGGCGCTCGCCGACCTGCGGCGGGTGGCCGGCCCCGGCGGCCGGGTCGCGGTCACGATCTGGGCCGCGCCGCCCGCCCCCGGGCAGGCGCTGCTGGGCCGCGCCCTGGAAGCGGCGGGCGCCGCCCGGCCGTCCTCCGTACCCGCGCTCGCCGCAGAGGACGACTTCCCCCGCACCGAGGAGGGCCTGGCCGGACTGCTGACGGCGGCCGGGCTGACCGGGGCCCGCTGTACGACGCTGCGCTGGGACCACGTGGTCGACCCCGACGTCTGGTGGTCGGGTCCGGCCGCCGGGATCGCCACCATCGGCCAGATCCTGCACGCCCTTCCCCCGGGCACCGTCGCGGAAGTACGCCGCCACTACGACGAGTTGTCGGCGCAGTTCCGCACCCGGGACGGCGCGCTGTCCCTGCCGCACGCCGCGCTGCTGGCCTGGGCGACCACGTCCTGACTCACGCGTAGGGCGCGTCCGGGGTGTAGGGGATGTACGGCGAGACGAAGAGGTAGTCCGGGTCGTGCCCGGGGTCGTGGCCGGTGTGCCGGGCGACCACGAACTGGAAGCCGCGAGGCGGGTCCCCGGGCAGGCCCGAGACGGTGCGGGCGACGGAGTTGCGCAGCATCCGGTAGGCCGGTGCGAGGGTCAGGTCGCCGCCGAACTGCCGCATGACCGCCACGAGTTCGTGGCACAGGTCGTAGAGCGCCTTCTCCCGGCGGCGGGAGGGGAACCACACGATGTGCAGCGGTCGCCGCGGGGTGATCGCGGAGCCCTCCTGCCACGGGGTGGCCCGGCCCTCGGCGTCCTCGGTCCTGAACAGCACATGGAAGTCGTGGCGGGCCGGCTCGGGCGCGAAGAAGCGCCAGTTGGGGATGACGGCGCCGGTGCCGTCGAGGACGGCGAGCCGGTTGAACTCCGGGCGCGGGTGCTGGCTCAGGACGGTGGCGGCGAACCAGGCCGCGAGCGCCGCGATCGCCGCCGCGCCCGCGAGGTCCCGCCCGCCGGCCGGCCCTCCACCGCTAAGCGGGGACATCGGCGGCCCTCCCCCGCGGGAGGCTCGCCGCGGCGAACCCCGCCACCAACTCCGCGACGGCGCGGGCGGAGGCCCGGGCGGCGAGGACCTGTTCGCGCGGGGCGTCCACGGCGTGCACGACCGCGTGCGGGGCGCGGCGCACGTACTCCTCCTGGAGGGCGCGCCTGGCGTCGGGCGGCGGGCCGCCCGGCTCGCACAGGATCAGGCAGGTGGACACGGCGGCGGCCGGGACCGCGACCGTACCCGTCCGCCGCCGCGCCGCGCGCAGCGCCCGCCACTCCTGGCGCGCCGCGTTCCAGCCGGCGGCGTCGCGGTAGTGCGCGCGGGCGAGGCCGCGGACGTCCTCGGGCAGCAGGCGCAGCCAGTCCGGGTCGCGCAGCAGCTGGCCCAGGCCGAGGCGCAGGGAGACGGCCATCTGGTCCAGCAGCGCGGTGACTTCGCGGTGATCGGGGTCGCGGCCACGGTCACCGCCACCGCCTGCCCCGCCGTCGCCCGTGTCGCCGTCGCCCCCGTCCGGGTCCTGGCGGGGGGCGTCGTCGGGGTGGTGGGGGTCGACGAGGACGAGGCCCGACAGGTGCCCGTCCAGGCGGGTGGCGGCGGACGCGGCGATGTGACCGCCCAGGCCGTGGCCGACGAGCACGGCCGGCCGGCCGGCCGCGGTGTGGCGGACCAGGTCGGCGAGGTCGGCCGCGGCGCCGTCGAGCCCGGTGCCCGGGCGGGGCCCGCGCACGGCGGCGCTACCGGCCTGGCCGGCCCGGTGGTAGGTCACCACGGTGTGCCGTTCGGCGAGTTCGCGGACCAGCCACTCGGCCCGTTCGGGGGACTCCGCGAGCGCTCCGCTGACCACCACGACCGGCGTGTCCGGGGCCGGACGGCCACCGGGCGGGTCGATCCGGCGGTGGACGAGCGTGGTGCCCGCGGCGGTGGTGAACCGCCGCTCGTCGCCACGGCCGCGCAGCACGGTCCGCCGGTCCCTGGCCCGGACGAGCGCCCCGGCGGTCAGGGCCGCGGCCAGCGCGGCGCCCGCGGCGACCGGGAAGGTGTCGTCGCGCCGCTGCACCCGGCCGTCGGCGAGGACGCGTTCGCGCGGGCCGGTGACGTACAGCACCGCCGGGTGCAGCGAGCAGAAGCCGGTGAGGAAGCGGCCCAGGCCCATCACGCCGGCGTTGGCGAGGTGGAAGCCGGCCGCGGCGGCGACCATCGGCCTGGCCGCCCGGCCGCGGGCCAGGTGGACCGCGGGGAACGACGATTCGAGGGCCACCACGCAGGTGCAGACCGCCTTGGCGGCGCGCGGGTGGTCGCGGACCAGCCGCCAGGCGCGCTCCTCGCCGTAGGAGACGGTGCGCAGGATGCCGGGCAGGGCGCGGCCGCTGCGCCAGGTCTCGCTGGACGCCTTGACCCAGCCGGAGGCGGTGTAGGAGAGCACCGACTGCATTCCCGCGAACCACAGGCAGGCGTCGACGGTACGGGGCCGGTCCTCCGCGGCCCGCCCGACCGCCGCCGCGGTCTGCACGAGGAACGCGGCCTGGTCGGCGCCGTCGGTGCCGTAGTGGTTGCGGGGGTAGAGCGCGAGGGACGCGGCGGTGAGCACCAGGTCGGCCGCCAGCCGGCCGCGGCGCGGCAGGGGCAGCAGCAGCGCGCCGGCCGCGGCGACGCGGGCGCCGTGCAGCGCGCGCGTCACGGCGGGCCGGCCCACCACGTCGAGTGCGGCACGGGCCGGGCGCGGCCACCGCGCGAACTGCCCCCGGGCGACCTGCCAGTCGTTGAGGCCGCCGGGGCGGCGGTCGTCGGGGGTGACCAGGTACTCCAGGCTCGCCACCAGGTGGTTGACCGCGCCGAGCCGTTCCATGACGGTCAGCGCGGTGCCGCGGTCGACCGTGGGAGGTGCCACCGCGGCACGCAGCATCCGCCGGAGTCTCGGCACGGGTCTTCCCCTTCACTCGGAGTTCGGAGTTCGGCTGGGAGTTCGGCTGGGAGTTCGGCTGGGAGTTCGGCTGGGAGTTCGCCCGGGCCGCAAGGAGCTTGGCGGGGGCGGGAGTTGCCGGGTGTTGGCGGGAGGACGCGGGAGGACGCCGACGCTCCGCGCACGCGATCGGAGCTGCACGCCGGACCGGGCCGGGTGGCATCGCCCGGCCCGGTACGGCGGGCCCGCCGCTACATGCCCGTCGGCTCGGTCCCGCCGGAGACGCTGATGGACACGCTGACGGAGCAGGTCACCAGGACGACGGACAGGATGGGCGCGACCTCGGTGTTGGCCAGCCGCTGGACGTCGGTGGCACGGAGCGGGACGGCGGCCAGGGCGGTGCTGTCGTTTGCCTTCGCGGCGAGAGGGGACACGGGTTCTCCTTCGGTCGTGGCCGGCCGGGTGGCCGGCCGCCGTTGCGGTCGGGACCCGGACCGCTCCCGGCTCCGGCCGGCGGATTCCGGTCCCGGACCGGCTCCGACCACGTGGGGCCGGGTGGGCCCAGGTCGGGCCCGGCCGAGGAGCGGCGGTGCGGTCGCGCCGTGGCCGGACCGTACACAGGACGCGTCCACGGCGGCGGCCGCGCGACCGGCGAGGGGCGCGCTCCTGCCGCTCCCTGCACGTTCCGTGCCCGTCACGCGTCTCCGCGTCCCCTCGCCGTACGGCGGAGGGGCTGCCGGCGGCGACGCCGTTCAGCATCGCCCACCCGCCGAGCAAAGGTCAACTGATGTGAACGACAAACAACTTGATATTCATCTGAGTTGACGCCGCCTCGCCCCCGCCTTTGCCTGACGCTCGGGCACACGACGCCGCCCTCTCACGACACGACCGGCACACGCGCTGTCGTACCCCCCTGGTAGACATACGGATGGACAGCGTGAATCACCGAAGTAGAATTGATTCAAGCAAGGAGGTGCTCAGTGGATCTGGTAGCTGTGGGACGGCGAATCCGCCGTGAGCGCGAGCGGGCCGGATACGGCCAGCGGGCCCTCGCCGAACTCGCCGGTCTCTCCCAGCCGACCCTCCACCGCATCGAGCTCGGCACGCGGGCGCAGGTCACCCTTGCCGAGATCGACCGGCTGGCGCACGCCCTGGACCTGCCGGTACGGCAGCTCACGACCGGTAGCCCTGTGCGTGAACGCGTGCATATCGCCGCGCGCATCGACCCCGCGGTCGCCGAGGAGGACAAGGAAGACGCGCTGCGTCTGGTCGTCGAGGTGCTCGAACTCGACGCGCGCCTGGACAGCGGCGCCGGTGACGGTGTGACGGATCGGCCGCCTCGCCGGCCCGCGACCGGGCCGCGCCCGGTCGGCACCTGCGCCACGCCCGAGGAGCAGGGGAAGGCGCTCGCGGAGTCCGTGCGCTCCACGCTCGGCCTCGGCGCGGCACCGATCGCGGACATCGACGAGCTCATCGAGCACCTCACCGGCGTGGACACGGCGGTGCTCCGACTGCCCAAACCCGTCGACGGCTTCACGGTGACCGACCCCGAACGGAACACCACTCTCATCGCGGTCCGCGCGTGCGACGTACCGGAACGGCAAAGGTTCACCTTCGCCCACGAGCTCGGGCACCTTCTCCAGGGCGACGGCACGGAGGTGCACGAGCTGGGTGGCGCCAGAACCCCTGCCGAGCAGCGCTGCGACGCGTTCGCACGGCACCTGCTGGCCCCCCTGACCGGCATCCGGACCTGGCTGGGTCCTCCGGACGAAGGCCCGGACTCCGAAGCCGACGAGCTCGTCGACGAGCGGACCGCCGCTCTGCTGGCACGCCACTTCCGGGTGAGCTTCCCCGTGATGCTGATCCAGCTGGAATGCCTGAACCTGATCTCGGCCGCTCGCAAGAGCTCGCTGAAGGGCCCGACCGGTGTCGAACTCTCGCAGCGCTACGGCTGGGGGCCGGCCTACGAGCAGGAGATCGACGCCTCCCAGACCGTGCGCCCTCCTCGACGCATCCTCGAACGGGCGATGCTCGCGTACCGCGGGCACCGGATCGGGGTGAGAGTGCTGGCGATGCTCGAAGGACGCGGCGTCGAGGAGACGGAGGCCGCCCTGCGCGAAGCCGGGCTCGTACCCGAACCGCAGACACCCAAGCGAGCCGACATCACCCGTCTCGCCGCCAGAGCTCGGCCCGAACCCGACACTGAGGATCACTAGGACTCGGGGGCGGCGCCGCTGCTCATCGGGGACGGGCTGTCAGAGCCGGACAGAGTACCGAACAAAGGGGTGGGGATTGCCCGAGAAGCGTGACGAAGCCGTGGAAGGCGACGGCGGTTCGTCCACCGGGCTCGACTCGCTGTGCGTGCTCGATGCGGTGATCTGCGTCCACTTCGTGGGGGCGAATCTGCAGCGGCTCCTGGTCGACGTACTCCGCGCCGCGCAGTTGGTCCTTCTGGTGCCGGAGGAGGTTCATCAGGAGGTTCTCGGCAAGGCAAGGAAGTACGGTTCGATCGAGGCGCCTTGGCGCCGGCTGGTCGCGAGCGACTGCGTGCGCGTACTTCCGGCGCTACGGGCCGCCACCGCGCCACCACGGGTCGTCGAGGTCTTCGAGGAGATCCGGGGGTTGCAGTTCGAGAAGGCGCTGCGCCGTCCCAAGGACCTCGGCGAGGCAGTGGTGATCGCCCACGCGGTGGAGTTCGTGGAACGCGGCCACGAGGTATTCGTAGCCATCGACGACCAGGAGGGCCAGGCCACCTCCGCACGCTACGACCTCACCGTGCTGACCATCGAGCAGGTCCTGCAACTGGCGATTCTTCACGGCAGGTTCCCCACCGAGGGCGAACTCAAGAGGGCGTACGCCAGGTTGCGGTCCTACGGTGACGGGCTGGTCGACTACGGCCGCACGGAACTTCCGACGGCGTTCAAGGAGTGGCGGGCGAGTCGGCCGTAGCGGCGTCGCCCGGACGAAGTGCGGAAGGAGGGGCCCCGGTTCGTCACCCGGGCCCCTCCTTCCGTCCCTGCCGCAGGGAACTACCGCACGAACACGCCCGCCTTGTCGGCCAGGTCGAGGAAGTACTGGGGGGCCAGGCCCAGGACGAGGGTGACCGCGACGCCGACCGCGATCGCGGTGGAGGTCAGCGGGGAGGGCACGGCGACCGAGGGGCCGTCGGGCTTCGGCTCGCTGAAGAACATCAGCACGATGACGCGGATATAGAAGAACGCCGCGATCGCCGAGGAGATCACACCCACGATCACCAGGGGCATCGCGCCGCCCTGCGCCGCCGCCTTGAAGACCGCGAACTTCCCGGCGAAGCCGGACGTCAGCGGAATGCCGGCGAAGGCGAGCAGGAAGACCGCGAAGACCGCGGCGACCAGGGGCGAGCGCCGGCCCAGCCCCGCCCAGCGGGACAGGTGAGTGGCCTCGCCGCTCGCGTCGCGCACCAGGGTGACCACCGCGAACGCGCCGAGGGTCACGAAGGAGTACGCGGCGAGGTAGAAGAGCACCGAGGACACACCGGACTTGTCGGTGGCGATCACGCCGGCGAGGATGAACCCGGCGTGCGCGACCGAGGAGTAGGCGAGCAGCCGCTTCACGTCGGTCTGGGTGACCGCGATCACCGCACCGGCGATCATCGTGGCGATCGCCACGCCCCACATCACCGGCCGCCAGTCCCAGCGCATCCCGGGCAGCACCACGTACAGCAGCCGCAGCAGGGCGCCGAAGGCGGCGACCTTCGTGGCCGCGGCCATGAACCCGGTGACCGGGGTGGGCGCGCCCTGGTAGACGTCCGGCGTCCACATGTGGAAGGGCACCGCGCCGACCTTGAAGAGCAGCCCGACCGTGACCATCGCCAGCCCGATCAGCAGCAGCGCGTCGTTCCCGGTGGTGTCGGCGAGCGCCGGGGTGATCTTGGCGGTGCCGTCGATCACCGAGGAGATCCCGGAGTACGACACGGTGCCGGCGTAGCCGTACAGCAGGGCGATGCCGAAGAGCAGGAAGGCCGACGAGAAGGCGCCGAGCAGGAAGTACTTGACGGCGGCTTCCTGCGACAGCAGCCGGTTGCGGCGGGCCAGCGCGCACAGGATGTACAGCGGCAGCGAGAAGACCTCAAGGGCGACGAAGAGCGTCAGCAGGTCGTTCGCGGCCGGGAAGACCAGCATCCCGCCGACCGCGAAGAGCAGCAGCGGGAAGACCTCGGTGGTGGTGAACCCGGCCCGTACCGCGGCCTTCTCCTGGTCGCCGCCGGGCACCGCGGAGCCCTGGGCGGCGAAGGAGTCGACGTGGTTGCCGTGCGCCTTCGGGTCGAGCCGGCGCTCGGCGAAGGTGAAGACCGCGACCAGCGCGACCAGCAGGATGGTGCCCTGGAGGAAGAGCGCCGGGCCGTCCACGGCGACCGCGCCCATGGCCGCGATGTGTGCCTTGGTGGTGCCGTAGCCCTTCTCGGCGAGCGCCACCACGGCGGCGAACGCGGCGGCCAGGCCGACCACGGCCAGCACCACCTGCGCGGTGTAGCGGGACCTGCGGGGCACGAACGCCTCGGCGAGCACCCCCACCATCGCCACACCGAAGACGATCAGCACCGGTGAGAGCTGCGCGTACTCGATGTGCGGGGTGGGGAAGCGGTCCGTGGTGGACGCGGCGCTCGTCCACAGGGTGTGGACGGCGGGTCCCGTATGCAGTGCGGCGCTCACTTCTTCGCCTCCAGCGCGGGCTTGGGGTCGGTCTTGTGCACGTCGGAGAGCGTGTGCTTGACCGACGGGTTGACGATGTCCGCCACCGGCTTCGGGTACACGCCGAGGAAGAGCAGCAGGGCGATCAGCGGGGCGACCACCAGCACTTCACGCGCCTTGAGGTCGGCCATGCCCTCGATGCCGGCCTTCACCGGGCCGGTCATGGTCCGCTGGTAGAGCACCAGCACGTACAGCGCGGCGAGCACGATGCCCAGGGTGGCGATGATGCCGAGCACCGGGTAGCGGCTGAACGTGCCGACCAGCACCAGGAACTCGCTGACGAACGGCGCGAGCCCTGGTAGCGACAGCGTGGCCAGACCGCCGATCATGAAGGTGCCGGCGAGCACCGGCGCGACCTTCTGCACCCCGCCGAAGTCGGAGATGATCCGCGACCCGCGCCGGGTGATCAGGAACCCGGCGACCAGCATCAACGCGGCGGTGGAGATGCCGTGGTTGACCATGTAGAGCGTCGCGCCGGACTGGCCCTGGCTGGTCATCGCGAAGATGCCCAGGATGATGAAGCCGAAGTGCGACACGGACGCGTACGCGATCAGCCGCTTGATGTCGCGCTGGCCGACCGCGAGCAGGGCGCCGTAGATGATGCTGATCACCGCGAGCACCAGGATCACCGGCGTCGCCCACTTGGACGCCTCCGGGAAGAGCTGGAGGCAGAAGCGGAGCATCGCGAAGGTGCCGACCTTGTCGACCACCGCGGTGATCAGGACCGCCACCGGCGCGGTGGCCTCGCCCATCGCGTTCGGCAGCCAGGTGTGCAGCGGCCACAGCGGCGCCTTCACCGCGAAGGCGAAGAAGAAGCCGAGGAAGAGCCACCGCTCGGTGGAGGTGGCCAGGTGCAGGTGCCCGGAGGCGCGGGCGGAGAGGATCTCCTGCAACGAGAAGGTCCCGGTGCCCAGTTGCTGCGCGGTGGCGGCGTACAGGCCGATGATCGCGGCCAGCATGATCAGCCCGCCGACCAGGTTGTAGAGCAGGAACTTCACCGCCGCGTACGAGCGCTGGCGGGCCGCCTCCTCCTCCCCTGCCGCGTGCGCGCGGTCGCCGAAGCCGCCGATGAGGAAGTACATCGGGATCAGCATGGCTTCGAAGAAGATGTAGAAGAGGAAGACGTCGGTGGCCTCGAAGGAGAGCACCACCATCGCCTCGACCAGCAGGATCAGCGCGAAGAAGCCCTGGGTGGGCCGCCAGCGCCGGTTGGGGTCGGGCCCTTCGAGCGGGTCGGCGTCATGCCAGCCGGCGAGCATCACGAACGGGATCAGCAGCGCGGTCAGCGCCACCATGACGACCGCGATGCCGTCCACGCCCAGGTCGTAGTGGAGCCCGAAGCTCTTCACCCAGGTGTGCGACTCGGTGAGCTGGTAGCGGTCGCCGTGCGGGTCGAAGCGCACCATCGCGATGATCGCCAGCACCAGCGTGCCGAGCGAGAAGGCCAGCGCCGTGTACTTGGCGGCGACCCTCCGCGCGGCGGGCACGGCCGCGGTGGCGATGGCGCCGACCGCGGGCAGTACCGCAGTGGTGGTCAGCAGAGGAAACGACATGAGCTATCAGACCGCCCTCATGAGAAGGGTCGCGGCGACCACCACCGCGGTACCGCCGAGCATGGAGACGGCGTACGACCTGACGTAGCCGTTCTGGAGCCGGCGGAGCCGTCCGGACAGGCCGCCGACGGAGGCGGCGGTGCCGTTGACGACGCCGTCGACCAGGGAGTGGTCGAGGTAGACCAGCGAGCGGGTCAGGTGCTCGCCGCCGCGGACCAGCACCACGTGGTTGAAGTCGTCCTGGAGCAGGTCGCGGCGGGCCGCCCGGGTGACCAGGCTGCCGCGCGGCGCGGTCGCGGGCACCGACCGGCGCCCGTACATCAGCCAGGCGATGCCGACGCCGACCACCAGGCAGACCAGGGTGGCGGCGGTCAGCGTGCCGGTACTGAGGGGCGAGTTGCCCTCGCTGTGCCCGGTGACGGGCTCCAGCCACTTCACGAACGCCGAGTTGATGCTGAACAGGCCGCCGGCGAAGACCGAGCCGATCGACAGGATGATCATCGGGACGGTCATCGACTTCGGCGACTCGTGCGGGTGCGGCTCGTGGCCTTCCGCGTCCGGGACCCAGCGCTTCTCGCCGAAGAACGTCATCAGCATCACCCGCGTCATGTAGAACGCGGTGATCGCGGCGCCCAGCAGGGCCGCGCTGCCGAGAATCCAGCCCTCGGTGCCGCCCTTGGCGTAGGCCGCCTCGATGATCTTGTCCTTGGAGAAGAAGCCGGACAGCCCGGGGAAGCCGATGATCGCGAGGTAGCCCAGGCCGAAGGTGACGAAGGTGATCGGCATGAACTTGCGCAGGCCGCCGTAGCGGCGCATGTCCACCTCGTCGTTCATGCCGTGCATCACCGAGCCGGCGCCGAGGAACAGCCCGGCCTTGAAGAAGCCGTGCGTGACCAGGTGCATGATCGCGAAGACGTAGCCGATCGGGCCGAGCCCGGCCGCCATGATCATGTAGCCGATCTGCGACATCGTGGAGCCGGCCAGCGCCTTCTTGATGTCGTCCTTGGCGCAACCGACGATCGCACCGAAGAGCAGCGTGACCGCGCCGACGGTGACCACCGCGGTCTGCGCGTCCGGCGCCGCGTTGAAGATCGCGCCGGAGCGGACGATCAGGTAGACGCCCGCGGTCACCATGGTCGCGGCGTGGATCAGGGCCGAGACCGGGGTCGGGCCCTCCATCGCGTCGCCGAGCCAAGACTGCAGCGGCACCTGGGCCGACTTGCCGCAGGCGGCGAGGAGCAGCATGAAACCGATGCCGGTGATCGTGGCGTGCTGGGTGGCGGAGGCGCCCGCCGCCCTCGGCAGCACGTTGGAGAACGCGAACGAGCCGAAGGTGGTGAACATCAGCATGATGCCGATGGACAGGCCCATGTCGCCGACCCGGTTGACCAGGAACGCCTTCTTCGCCGCGGTCGCCGCGCTCGGCTTGTGCTGCCAGAAGCCGATCAGCAGGTAGGACGCCAACCCGACGCCCTCCCAACCCGCGTACAGCAGAAGGTAGTTGTCGGCGAGCACCAGCAGCAGCATCGCCGCGAGGAAGAGGTTGAGGTAGCCGAAGAAGCGGCGGCGGCGCTCGTCGTGCTCCATGTAGCCGATCGAGTAGATGTGGATCAGCGTGCCCACACCGGTGATCAGCAGCACGAACGTCATCGACAGCTGGTCGAGTTGGAAGCCGACCTGCGCCTGGAAGCCCTCCACCGGCACCCAGGTGAACAGGTGCGAGTGCAGAGCGCGGGCGTCGGCGTGCTTGCCGAGCATGTTGACGAAGAGCACCACGCCGAGCACGAACGACAGCAGCGCGAGCAGCGTGCCCAGCAGGTGGCCGGTGCGGTCCAGCCGGCGGCCGCCGGTGAGCAGGATGCCCGCGCCCAGCAGCGGTGCCGCGACGAGCAGTCCGATCAGGGTTTCCACGTCTCGCAGCCCCTTACAGCTTCATCAGGTTCGCGTCGTCGACCGAGGCCGAGTGGCGGGTTCGGTAGATCGACACGATGATCGCCAGGCCCACCACGACTTCGGCGGCGGCCACGACCATCGTGAAGAACGCGATGACCTGCCCGTCGAGGTTGCCGTGCAGCCGGGAGAAGGTGACGAACGCCAGGTTGCAGGCGTTCAACATCAGCTCCACGCACATGAACACGACGATCGCGTTTCGCCGGATCAGCACTCCCGCCGCGCCGATGGTGAACAACAGCGCCGCGAGATAGAGGTAGTTCGCCGGGTTCACTTCGCACCCTCCTCGGCGGAGGCCGGGGCCCGCTCGCCGTCTTGCTCCAACTCGGGCTGTTCCGGAGCGCGTTCCAGCCACTCGTCGGAGCGCTGGTCCAGTTCGGCCAGCCGCCGCATCGCGTCCCGCGACACGTCGCGGATCTGGCCGCGCTCGCGCAGCGTGGAACTGACCGACAGTTCGGAGACCGAGCCGTCGGGCAGCAGCGCCGGGACGTCCACCGCGTTGTGCCGGGCGTAGGTGCCGGGCGCCGGCAGCGGGGTGACCTGCTTGCCCTCGCGGACCCGGGCCTCGGCCAGCTCGCGCTGGGTGCGCCGCTCCTCGGTCCGCTCGCGGTGGGTGAGCACCATCGCGCCGATCGCGGCGGTGATCAGCAGCGCGCCGGTGATCTCGAACGCCCACACGTACTTGGTGAAGACCAGGTGGGCCAGGCCCTGGACGTTGCCGCCGTCCGCCGCGTTGGCCCCGCCGGTGCCGGCGAAGGTGTCCAGGGAGGCGTTGGCGATGCCGGCGATCAGCAGGATGCCGAAGCCGAGGCCGCACACCGCGGCCATCCACCGCTGGCCCTTCAGCGTCTCCTTGAGCGAGTCGGCGGCGGTGATGCCGACCAGCATGACGACGAAGAGGAAGAGCATCATGATCGCGCCGGTGTAGACGACGATCTGCACCACGCCGAGGAAGTACGCGCCCTGGGCGAGGTAGAAGACCGCGAGGACGATCATGGTGCCGGCCAGCGACAGCGCGCTGTGCACCGACTTCTTCATCAGCACGGTGCCCAGCGCGCCGATCACGGCGACGGTGCCCAGCACCCAGAACTGCACGGCCTCGCCGGTGGAGGTCTGGTAGCCGGCGGCGAGTTGCAGCGACTGCATCGAGCCGGTCATGCTTCCTCCCCCGTCCCGGCCGGGGCGGCGCCGCCGGGGGCGACGGTCTCGGCCGCCTCCGGCTCACCGGTGTACGGGTTCTCCACCGGCACCGACTCGTCCGCCTTCTCGCCCTTGGAGACGGCGACCTGCCGTACGGTGCCGGGCGCGGCCTCGGTGACCTGGCCGCGGTAGTAGTCGCCCTCGTCCATGCCGGGGAAGATCGAGTGCGGCGACTCGACCATGCCCTCCTCCAGGCCGGCGAGCAGCTGCTCCTTGGTGAAGATCAGCGACTCGCGGGTGCGGTCGGCGAGTTCGTACTCGTTGGTCATGGTCAGCGCGCGGGTCGGGCACGCCTCGATGCACAGCCCGCACAGGATGCAGCGGGCGTAGTTGATCTGGTAGACGCGGCCGTAGCGCTCACCCGGGGAGTAGCGCTCCTCCTCGGTGTTGTCCGCGCCCTCCACGTAGATCGCGTCGGCCGGGCAGGCCCAGGCGCACAGCTCGCAGCCGATGCACTTCTCCAGCCCGTCCGGGTGCCGGTTGAGCTGGTGGCGGCCGTGGAAACGCGGCGCGGTCGGCTTCTTGTACTCGGGGTACTGCTCGGTCAGCCGCTTCTTGAACATGGCCTTGAAGGTCACGCCGAAGCCCGCGACCGGGTCCAGGAACTCAGGCATCGCCGTCCTCCGTGTTCTCCGTCTGCGCGGCGTCCTGTCCGGGCGAGCCGGACACGCCGGACGCACCAGGTGCGCCTACGAGTTGGGCCTGTGCACGGCTGGGCCGCCGTGGCACCCGCTCGGGCTGCTGGCCCGGCAGCGGGGGCACCGGATAGCCGCCCGCCATCGGGTCGAACCGCTCCTGCGGGGCCAGTGCGCCGCCGCCCGCGGCTTCCTTCCGTTTCTCCTCGCGGTCCCGGAAGACGTCGATGACCAGCGAGATCAGCAGCAGCGCGACGACCGCGCCACCGATGTACAGCACGATCTTCGTGAAGTCGTAGTTCTCGTTGCGCATCGCCTTCACGGCGGCGACCAGCATCAGCCAGACCATCGAGACCGGGATGAGCACCTTCCAGCCGAGCTTCATCAGCTGGTCGTAGCGGACCCGGGGCAGGGTGCCGCGCAGCCAGATGAAGAAGAAGAGCAGCAGCTGGACCTTGATCACGAACCAGAGCAGCGGCCACCAGCCGTGGTTGGCGCCGTCCCAGAAGGTGGTGATCGGCCAGGGTGCCCGCCAGCCGCCGAGGAAGAGGGTGGTGGCGACCGCGGAGACCGTCACCATGTTGACGTACTCGGCGAGCATGAACAGCGCGAACTTGATCGAGCTGTACTCGGTGTTGAAGCCGCCCACCAGGTCGCCCTCGGACTCCGGCATGTCGAACGGCGCCCGGTTGGTCTCGCCGATCATCGTGCAGATGTACACCAGGAAGGAGACCGGCAGCAGGATGATGTACCAGCGGCCGTGCTGCGCCTCGACGATGGTCGAGGTGGACATCGAGCCGGAGTAGAGGAAGACCGCCGCGAAGGACAGGCCCATCGCGATCTCGTAGGAGATCATCTGCGCGGAGGCGCGCAGGCCGCCCAGCAGCGGGTACGTCGAGCCGGACGACCAGCCGGCGAGCACGATGCCGTAGATGCCGACCGACGCCGTGGCCAGGATGTAGAGGATGCCGATCGGCAGGTCGGTGAGCTGCATCGCGGTGCGGTGGCCGAAGATGGACACCTCGTTGTCGGCCGGGCCGAAGGGGATCACCGCGAACGACATGAAGGCGGGGATCGCGGCCACGATCGGCGCGAGGATGAAGACCACCTTGTCCGCGCGCTTGACGGTGAGGTCTTCCTTCAGCATCAGCTTGATGCCGTCGGCGAGCGACTGGAGCATGCCCCAGGGGCCGTGTCGGTTCGGGCCGATCCGCAACTGCATCCAGGCGACGACCTTGCGCTCCCACACGATGGAGAAGAGCACGGTCAGCATCGCGAACGCGAAGCAGAACACCGCCTTGATGACGATCAGCCACCACGGGTCGGTGCCGAAGAACGACAGGTTCTCCGTGGTGGTGGCGGCGAGTTGGCTCCCGCCGGTGGACAGGGCGGTCATGACTGGACCTCCGCGCTGAGCGAGACGACCTGCCCGGGGCGGGCACCGGTGTCCGAAGTGACGCCGTGGCCAACGGAGTTGAGCGGCACCCAGACCACCCGGTCCGGCATCGGGGTGACGGCCAGCGGCAGCGCCACGGTGCCGTCCGGTCCGGCCACGGTGAGGATCTCGCCGTCGCCCACCCCGACCTCCGCGGCGGTCGCGGCCGACAGCCGGGCGACGGCCGCGTGCCGGGTGGCGGCCAGCGCGTCGTCGCCGTCCTGCAGCCGGCCCTGGTCGAGCAGCAGCCGGTGCCCGGCGAGCACCGCCTGGCCCGAACCGGGCCTGGGCAGCGGCACGGACGTCTCGGCGGGCGCGGTCGCGTGGGTGCCGGACCATCCCCCTGCCTGCGGCGTGGGAGCCCCCACGAGCCGGTCGAGTTCGCGGCGCGCGGCCCGCACGTCGGACAGGCCGAGTGCGACGTCCATCGCGTCGGCGAGCATCGTCAGCACCCGGGCGTCCGGGAGCTGGTGCCGGGTGGTGGCCTGGTCGGGCTTGATCGCGGCCTCGAACATCCGGGCCCGGCCCTCCCAGTTGAGGAAGGTGCCGGACTTCTCGACGACCGCGGCGACCGGCAGCACCACGTCGGCGCGCTCGGTGGCCTCGCTCGGCCGCTGCTCCAGGCTGACCAGGAACCCGACGTTGCCGAAGGCGATCCGGGCCCGGGCCGGGTCCGGCAGGTCCGCGACCTCGACGCCGCCGACCACCAGCGCGGCCAGCTCGCCGTCCGCCGCGGCCTCCACGATCTGCCCGGTGTCGCGGCCGAACCGGGTCGGCAGGGCCGGCAGGCCCCACACCCGGGCGACCTCGTCGCGACCGCGCGGGTCGGTGACCGGGCGCCCGCCGGGCAGCAGCCCGGGCAGCACCCCCGCCTCGACCGCGCCGCGCTCGCCGGCCCGGCGCGGAATCCACGCCGTCCGGGCGCCGGTCGCGGTGGCCAGCCGCAGCACGGCGGTCAACCCGCCGGGCACCGCGGCCAGCCGCTCGCCGACCAGGATCACCGCGCCGGGCTTGCGCAGCGCCTCCGCGGCCAGCCGACCCGCCTCGTCCAGGCCCACCCCGCCGGCCAGCGCGTCCAGCCACTCCGGTTCGGTGCCGGGCGCGGCCGGCAGCAGGATGCCGCCGGCCTTCTCCAGGCCGCGCGAGGTGTAGGTGGCCAGGGCGTACGCCTGCTGCTTGCTCTTGCGGTGCGCCTTGCGCAACCGCAGGAAGACCCCCGGGGCCTCCTCCTCGGCCTCGAGTCCGGCCAGCAGCACGGTCGGCGCCTGCTCCAGCGCCCGGTTGGTCACCCCGCTGCCGTCCAGGTCGACGCCGTGTCCCGCTACGTGGGCGGCGAGGAAGTCGGCCTCCTCGGCGGAGTGCGCGCGGGCCCGGAAGTCCACGTCGTTGGTGCCGAGCGCGACCCGGGCGAACTTGCCGTACGCGTAGGAGTCCTCGACGGTGAGCCGGCCGCCGGCCAGCACCGCGGCCCGGCCGTGCGCCGCGGTCAGTCCCGCCGCCGCGGCGGCCAGCGCCTCCGGCCAGCTGGCGGGGGCGAGTTCACCGTCGGCGCCGCGCACCAGCGGGTGGGTGAGGCGCTCGGGCCGCTGCGCGTAGCGGAAGCCGAACCGGCCCTTGTCGCACAGCCACTCCTCGTTGACCTCCGGGTCGTTGGCGGCCATCCGCCGCATGACCTTGCCGCGGCGGTGGTCGGTACGGGTGGCGCAGCCGCCGGCGCAGTGCTCGCACACCGACGGCGAGGAGACCAGGTCGAAGGGGCGGGAGCGGAACCGGTAGGCGGCGGAGGTGAGCGCGCCGACCGGGCAGATCTGGATGGTGTTGCCGGAGAAGTACGACTCGAACGGGTCGCCCTCGCCGATGCCGACCTGCTGGAGCGCGCCGCGTTCGAGCAGTTCGATCATCGGGTCGCCGGCGATCTGCTGGCTGAACCGGGTGCAGCGCGCGCACAGCACGCACCGCTCGCGGTCCAGCAGCACCTGCGCGGAGATCGGCACCGGCTTCTCGAAGGTGCGCTTGCGGCCCTCGAAGCGGGAGTCGGGGTCGCCGACCGACATCGCCTGGTTCTGCAGCGGGCACTCGCCGCCCTTGTCGCAGACCGGGCAGTCCAGCGGGTGGTTGATCAGCAGCAGCTCCATCACCCCGCGCTGCGCCTTCTCGGCGACCGGCGAGGTGAGCTGGGTGGTGATCACCATGCCGTCGGTGCAGGTGATGGTGCAGGAGGCGACCGGCTTGCGCTGGCCCTCGATCTCCACGATGCACTGGCGGCAGGCGCCGGCCGGGTCGAGCAGCGGGTGGTCGCAGAACCGGGGGATCTCGATGCCCAGTTGCTCGGCGGCGCGGATCACCAGGGTGCCCTTGGCCACCGAGATCGGAATGCCGTCGATGGTGACCGAGATCAGGTCTTCAGGGGGCGGCGCCGGCTGCCCACCGGAGGGTGCGTTCGTAGTGATGGTCACGCGTGGGCCTCCGTACGGGACTTGTCGGCCCAGGCGGTGGAGCGGGCCGGGTCGAAGGGGCAGCCCTTCTGCTCGATGTGCTCCTCGTACTCCGAGCGGAAGTACTTCAGCGAGGAGAAGATCGGGGCGGCGGCACCGTCGCCCAGGGCGCAGAAGGACTTGCCGTTGATGTTGTCGGCGATGTCCTGGAGCTTGTCGAGGTCTTCCGGCCGGCCCTTCCCGGCCTCGATGTCCCGCAGCAACTGGACCAGCCAGTAGGTGCCTTCACGGCACGGCGTGCACTTGCCGCACGACTCGTGGGCGTAGAACTCGGTCCAGCGGGTGACGGCCCGCACCACGCAGGTCGTCTCGTCGAAGCACTGCAGGGCCTTGGTGCCGAGCATGGAGCCGGCCGCGCCGACGCCCTCGTAGTCCAGCGGCACGTCGAGGTGCTCGTCGGTGAACATCGGGGTCGAGGAGCCGCCGGGGGTCCAGAACTTCAGCCGGTGGCCGGGGCGCATCCCGCCGCCCATGTCGAGCAGCTGGCGCAGCGTGATGCCGAGCGGGCCTTCGTACTGGCCGGGGCGGGCGACGTGGCCGGAGAGCGAGTACAGCGTGAAGCCCGGGGACTTCTCGCTGCCCATCGACTTGAACCACTCCTTGCCGCGCTGGATGATCGCGGGAACCGAGGCGATCGACTCCACGTTGTTCACCACGGTGGGGCAGGCGTAGAGGCCCTCCACGGCGGGGAACGGCGGGCGGAGCCGGGGCTGGCCGCGGCGGCCCTCCAGGGAGTCCAGCAGCGCGGTCTCCTCGCCGCAGATGTAGGCGCCGGCGCCCGCGTGCACGGTGAGTTCGAGGTCGAAGCCGGTGCCCTTGATGTTCTTGCCGAGGTAGCCGGCGGCGTACGCCTCGCGCACCGCCTCGTGCAGCCGGCGCAGCACCGGGACGACCTCGCCGCGCAGGTAGATGAAGGCGTGGTGCGAGCGGATCGCGTAGCACGCGATCACGATGCCCTCGATCAGGGAGTGCGGGTTGGCGAAGAGCAGCGGGATGTCCTTGCAGGTGCCCGGCTCGGACTCGTCGGCGTTGACCACCAGGTAGTGCGGCTTGCCGTCGCCCTGCGGGATGAACTGCCACTTCATGCCGGTGGGGAAGCCCGCGCCGCCGCGGCCGCGCAGGCCGGAGTCCTTGACGTAGGCGATCAGGTCGTCCGGGGCCATCGCGAGCGCCTTGGTGAGCGCTTCGTACCCGTCGTGCCTGCGGTAGGTCTCCAGCGTCCACGACCGCGGGTCGTCCCAGAACGCCGACAGTACGGGCGCGAGCAGTTTCTCGGCCGGTTCGACGGTCATCACTCGCCCTCCTCCTCGGTGGCGTGGTCCACGTGCTCGGCCACCGGGTCCGCGGGGTGGGCCGGGTCGGACTCGGCGGTCTGCGCGGGCGCGTCGTGCGAGCTGGGGTGCTGCGCGGGCGACGGCGAGGTGGCGGTGTCGTACGTCCCGGCTTCGCCGCTCGGCGAGGCGTCGCGCTGGCCGACCACCTTCGGCGCGGGCAGCTCGCCGCGGTGCAGCCGCAGGCCCGCCAGCGAGGCGGGGCCGGCGCCGCCGGTCGCCTCGACGGCGCCCTCGCGCTCGTCGGGGAAGCCGGCCAGGATGCGGGCGGTCTGCCGGTAGGTGCACAGCGGGGCGCCGCGGGTCGGGCGGACCTCGCGGCCGGCGATCAGGTCGTCGACGAGTTGCTTGGCCGACTCGGGGGTCTGGTCGTCGAAGAACTCCCAGTTGACCATCACCACGGGCGCGAAGTCGCAGGCCGCGTTGCACTCGATGTGTTCGAGGGTGACCTTGCCGTCCTCGGTGGTCTCGTCGTTGCCGACCCCGAGGTGCTCCTTCAGCTCCTCGAAGATCGCGTCGCCGCCCATCACCGCGCACAGCGTGTTGGTGCAGACGCCGACCTGGTACTCGCCGGACGGCTTGCGCCGGTACATCGTGTAGAAGGTGGCGACCGCGGTGACCTCGGCGGTGGTGAGGCCCAGTTGCTCGGCGCAGAACCGGATGCCGGTGCGGGTGACGTACCCCTCCTCGGACTGCACCAGGTGCAGCAGCGGCAGCAGCGCGCTGCGCGAGCCGGGGTAGCGGGCGATCACCTCCTTGGCGTCGGTCTCCAGCCGGGCCCGGACGTCGGCCGGGTAGTCGGGGGCGGGCATTTCGGGGATGCCCAGGGACACACCGGGGGAGCCGCTGCCCTGTGAGAGCTCGGTCATCGGTCGACACCTCCCATCACGGGGTCGATGGACGCCACCGCCACGATGACGTCGGCCACCTGGCCGCCCTCGCACATCGCGGCCATGGACTGCAGGTTGGTGAAGGACGGGTCGCGGAAGTGCACCCGGTACGGGCGGGTGCCGCCGTCGCTGACGACGTGCACGCCCAGCTCGCCCTTGGCCGACTCGACGGCGGCGTACGCCTGTCCCGGCGGTACCCGGAAGCCCTCGGTGACCAGCTTGAAGTGGTGGATCAGGGCCTCCATGGAGGTGCCCATGATCTTCTTGATGTGGTCCAGGGAGTTGCCCATGCCGTCCGGGCCGAGCGCGAGTTGCGCGGGCCAGGCGATCTTCTTGTCCTCGACCATCACCGGCCCGGGGGCGAGCCGGTCCAGGCACTGCTCGACGATCCGCAGGCTCTGGTGCATCTCCTCCAGGCGGACCCGGAAGCGGCCGTAGGAGTCGCAGGTGTCGGTGGTCGGCACCTCGAAGTCGTAGTTCTCGTAGCCGCAGTACGGGTCGGCCTTGCGCAGGTCGTGCGGCAGGCCGGCGGCGCGCAGGATCGGGCCGGTGGCGCCGAGCGCCATGCAGCCGGTCAGGTCCAGGTAGCCGACGTCCTGCATCCGGCCCTTGAAGATCGGGTTGCCGGTGGCGAGCTTGTCGTACTCCGGCAGGTTCTTCCGGAACTTCTTCACGAACTCGCGGATCTGGTCGACCGCGCCGGGCGGCAGGTCCTGGGCGAGGCCGCCGGGGCGGACGTACGCGTGGTTCATCCGCAGCCCGGTGACCAGCTCGAAGATGTCGAGGATGTACTCGCGGTCGCGGAAGCCGTAGATCATGATGGTGGTCGCGCCCAGCTCCATGCCGCCGGTGGCGATGCAGACCAGGTGGGAGGCGATCCGGTTGAGCTCCATCATCAGCACCCGGATGACGCTGGCCCGGTCCGGGATCTGGTCGGTGATGCCGAGCAGCTTCTCCACCGCGAGGCAGTAGGCGGTCTCGTTGAACAGCGGCGTGAGGTAGTCCATGCGCGTCACGAAGGTGGACCCCTGGGTCCACGTCCGGAACTCCATGTTCTTCTCGATGCCGGTGTGCAGGTAGCCGATGCCGGAGCGGGCCTCGGTGACCGTCTCCCCGTCGATCTCCAGGATCAGCCGGAGCACGCCGTGGGTGGACGGGTGCTGCGGGCCCATGTTGACGATGATCCGCTCGTCGTCGGCCTTGCCCACGGTCTCGGCGAGCTCGTCCCAGTCCCCACCGGTGACGGTGAACACCCGGCCCTCGGTGGTCTCCCGCTCCTCGGCTTGTTGGGGGGCGGTGTATCCATAACTCATGAACAGCCTCCCGCAGGGAGTCGTTGAGGGGTGGCGGTCGGGCGACGGTGTGGGGTCATGAGTACGACCTCCGCTGGTCGGGAGCCGGGATCTGGGCACCCTTGTACTCGACGGGGATGCCGCCGAGCGGGTAGTCCTTGCGCTGCGGGTGGCCGGGCCAGTCGTCCGGCATCATGATCCGGGTGAGCGCGGGGTGGCCGTCGAAGACGATGCCGAAGAAGTCGTAGGTCTCGCGCTCGTGCCAGTCGTTGGTCGGGTAGACCGGGACCAGCGAGGGGACGTGCGGGTCGGCGTCGGGCGCGCTGGTCTCGATCCGGATCAGCCGGCCGTGGGTGAGCGAGCGCAGGTGGTAGACCGCGTGCAGCTCGCGCCCGGTGTCGCCGGGGTAGTGCACGCCGCTGACGCCGGTGCACAGCTCGAACCGCAGCGCGGGGTCGTCGCGCAGCGTGCGGGCGACCCGGACCAGGTGCTCGCGGGCGATGTGGAAGGTCAGTTCGCCGCGGTCGACGACGGTCTTCTCGATCGCCTCGGCCGGCGGCAGCCCCTGCTCCTCCAGGGCGCCCTCCAGCTCGTCGGCGATCTCGTCGAAGGGGTCGCCGTAGGGCCGGTTGGTCGCGCCGGGCAGCCGGACGGTACGGACCAGGCCGCCGTAACCGGTGGTGTCGCCGCCGTTGTTGGCGCCGAACATCCCCTTGCGGACGCCGATCACCTCGCCGGCGTCGTGGCGCTGCGCGGGCACCCCGCCCTCGGCGGGCTCCTCCGGCAGTTGGGGCGGGTTGGGGGTGGCGGTCATCGCAGGAGCCCCTTCATCTCGATCGTGGGGAGCGCCTTGCGCGCCGCCTCCTCCGCCTCGCGGGCGGCGGCCTCACGGTTCACGCCGAGCTTGCCGTGCTGGATCTTCTCGTGCAGCTTGAGGATCGCGTCGAGGAGCATCTCGGGGCGGGGCGGGCAGCCGGGCAGGTAGATGTCGACCGGCACCACGTGGTCGACGCCCTGCACGATCGCGTAGTTGTTGAACATGCCGCCGCTGGAGGCGCACACGCCCATCGAGATCACCCACTTGGGGTTCGGCATCTGGTCGTAGACCTGGCGCAGCACCGGGGCCATCTTCTGGCTGACCCGGCCGGCCACGATCATCAGGTCGGCCTGCCGCGGCGATCCGCGGAAGACCTCCATGCCGAACCGGGCCATGTCGTACCGCCCGGCACCGGTGGTCATCATCTCGATGGCGCAGCAGGCGAGGCCGAAGGTGGCCGGGAAGACCGACGCCTTACGCACCCAGCCCGCCGCGGTCTCCACCGTCGTCAGCAGGAATCCGCTCGGCAGTTTCTCTTCGATACCCATGGGTTGGCTCCTGGTCTCCTCGGTCCCCTGGTCGCCGTCAGTTGCCGGAACTCGTCAGGCCCTAGTCCCACTCCAGGCCGCCGCGCCTCCACACGTAGGCGTAGGCGACGAAGACGGTGAGCACGAAGAGGAGCATCTCGACGAGCCCGAACATCCCCAGCCGGTCGAAGGTGACCGCCCACGGATAGAGGAAGACGATTTCGATGTCGAAGACGATGAAGAGCATCGCCGTCAGGTAGTACTTGATCGGGAAGCGGCCACCACCGGCCGGCTGCGGAGTCGGCTCGATGCCGCACTCATACGCTTCCAACTTGGCCCGGTTGTACCGTTTCGGCCCGATGATCGAGGCCATGAAAACGGAGAAGATCGCGAAGCCGGCCGCGAGGCCGCCCAGCACGAGGATGGGCGCGTAGGCGTTCACCGTCCCCCGCTCCTTCCAGTCGACTGTGACTGATGTACGGACCGTGACCGGGGCGGTGCGCCACGCCACAAAACCGCGAAGATCGCGCCTATGTGAGGCAGTTCACAAGCCCAAGCCGCCTGCATCCTATGCCTCCCGGTCTGTGATCTGCGACACGGGGGTCAGCACGAGCTTTGTGATCTCCACCACCTGACCAACGATCATGAAGTCGGATGAGCGGTGATCTTGCGGCGGATGGCACCCAAACGATCACTTCACGTCACATTCGTGGGCGTTCTCGCTGGTCAGCGCGGCGCATCCACTATCAGACAGCCTCCGCAGCAGGCAAATTGGCGATGGACGAATCGCCGTGATAGCGCCGCCGAACCCGCCCGGGTGAGCCGCGGAACCCGGGAATGACGCGCGTGAAAGTGTGCACGAGCGCATACGTCACCGGAGGAGCGAAAACGGATCAAAGCACCCGTCAAGCAAGATCGTGAAACGGGCAATTGAGCCGTGAGCACGTCAACTGTGGCGCATCCCACCTTTATTGAACGGAACCATTCGTTCCTGATAGCCAGGGACCCATGTCCCCGAACACATCCCGGACACAGGTGTCCGACACGCATACCCATACCGGCCGCCGACGGCACGCGGCGCCCCGTGACCCGAAGTGGGTCCGCAGGGCCGGACTCGTCGGCGGCGTCGTCAGCGCGTTCGCCCTGTGCGGCGCGGCCGCTCCGGCCATGGCCGAGACCACGCACACCACCACCACGGCCGCCTCGGCGCAGGCCACGCGGGACGCGCAGTCCGCGCGCGACCTCAACGTCCGGGCGGCGACGCTCTCCACGGCTGCCTCCGCTCAGCAGGCCGTCGCGGCGCTGGAGCGGGAGGCGCTGTCCGCCGCCCTCTCCGCCGACCAGGAGAAGGCCGCCACCGACGCCGCGAAGACCGCGGCCAAGGCGCACAAGGCCGCACTCAGGAAGGCCGAGTCCGCCGCGAAGGCGGCCAAGGCCGCCAAGGCGCGGGCCGGCCAGGCCGCCTCGCGCTCCACCACCAGGACCACGCTCGGCTCGTCCGGACAGGGTTCGGTCACCGCGACGCCGACCGCGACCGTCACCGCGGCCTCGTCCAGCAAGGTCGACCAGCTCATCGCGTTCCTGAAGTCCCAGCTCGGCAAGCCCTACGTGTACGGCGCCACCGGCCCCGGCTCGTACGACTGCTCGGGCCTGACCCAGGCGGCGTTCGCCTCCATCGGCGTCGACATCCCGCGGACCTCGCAGGACCAGTCGACCGTCGGCACGCCCGTCTCGATCTCCGCCCTCCAGCCCGGCGACCTCATCTTCTGGGGCGGCGAGGGCAGCGCCTACCACGTGGGCGTCTTCATCGGTGACGGCCAGTACCTGGACGCGGCCAACCCGTCCACCCCGGTCGCCATCCACCAGCTCGCGGACTACATGCCTGACTGGGCGGTCAACGTCCTCTGAGTGCCGCTGCGTAAGGCGGGCAACCGGGTCGGCCTGCCCGCCGGGCAGACCGGTCGGAGCGAGTAGGTCCAGCGGGTCCCGAAGCGAACGCGGGTGCGGGGGACCGTCCAGAGGGAGCTTGAGCGGCTCCCCGCACCTTCGTACGGGCGTACGGCCGTACGCGCGGTCCGTCGGGCCCTTCGGGTCCGAGACCGGCCAGGGTTCTACGCGGCCTTGTGACGCGCCACGTCCGCGGCCCGGTCGTACACCTCGCGCACCCGGGAGCTCTTCAGGTACGGGCGCAGGCGTCTCCTTAGGACACCGAAGTGCTCGTCGGCGCGTGCAGAGGACAAGTGCGCGTAGTCGTCGAGGAAGTCGTCCCAGGTGGCGCAGGAGGCTTCCATCTGCCCGACCTCGAGTTGCCGCTGGGCGAGCAGTCCGTTCGCGTGGGCCCTGCCCTGCTTCTCCATCGGGGGCCGCGCCCGGTTGGACTCCTGCATGGCCGTGACCGATCCCCGCACGTCGCCCAAGGCGTAGAGCACGCTGGACACGTGGAAGTGGTACGCGGCCTGGTCGTAACCGCCGACGAAGTCGCGCCGGTTGTCGGCCTGCGAAAGGGCGTCCGCCGTCTCGGCGAGATGGGAGAAGGCCCGGCGCTTGTCGCCGACGAGTGCGGCCCCCTGCGCCTGCTGTCCGGTGAGGAACGCCCGCAGTCGCGGGCCCGCCTTGGGCCCCGCCTCGGCTGCGGAGTCGGCGAGTTCCTGCGCTCGCTTCGCATGCCTGAGATCAGCCGCCTGCAGGGCCATGCCACGCAGCGTGCGGCAGTACGTCACGTGGTCCTCTGCCTCCCCGGCCAGCCGAAGTGCCTGCAGGTAGTAGCGCTGACCGAGACCGTGCGCTTTTTCGTACATGGCCATCCACCCGGTGAGGTACACGAGGTCCGACGCAGCGGCGAGCATGCTCTTCCGGGTGGCGTCCGACGCGTCGGCCCGTAGGTACGGTGCCACCGTGTTGACGAGGAAGGCGGCGGCCATGGGGCGGGCGTGGCCTCCCCCCAGTTCGTCGAGAATGTCCGCGATGCGTTCGGTCATCGTCCGTACGGTGGTGACGTCGCCCGCACCGATACGAGTCGTGTGCCCTCCCGCGCCGTACTCGGTCCGACCGACCACCTCGGCGTACAGCGGAACCGGCAACGCGGCGGCATAGAGAGCAGTTGAGAGGAAATTGCGCCTGGACGGGTCCATATCGGCTCTCCCCATCGTGACGAGTCCCACCACCGTATCCCCGGACCAACCCGCCTCCCCGGCGAACGCGGACGTTTCAGCCGCGGAGAGGGGCAGGCCCGCTTCCGCGCAGGTAACCGCCCGCCCAAGACGGCGTGCGAACGCTTCCAGCACAAGCGCGTGTGAACTCTCCCTCGGAACGTGCCCATTGAGCCACTGATGAGCTGATGCGGCCTGGTACCGGGTGGGCGTCCCACGAGATCGCCATGATCGTGGACGAGGAGGGCCGCACGGTCGAGTTGGGAGACCACGGCACCAGTACGAGCGGTGTCACACCCACCAGTACGACGCCCGGCGATGGCGCGGGGCCGAGTGGCCCGACGGACTCGGACGTCACCGAGTCCTACGACCAGGACCAGTCCGACTGATGGACGACCGACCCGGGTCGGTGCTGGTGCTGACCAACAGCCGAGACGTGACGTCGGATGTCGTGCTGCGGATACTCGCCGCACGACGAGTTCCCGTGGTCCGCCTCGACCCCGGCATCGACCTGTACGCGGGTGCTTCGCTGTCCGCCGGATACGGCACGGGCGAACAAGGATGCCTCCTGCGCACCCCGAGCCGGCAACTCGATCTCGCACACGTACGGTCCGTCTGGGTCCGCAGGCCCTCGCCCTACGGGGGCCCTCCCGGGCTGGACGAACAAGACCGCAGGTTCGCTGCGGCGCAGCATACCTGGGGAACCGGAGGCATCCTCGCCTCGCTCCCGGGAGCGCACTACGTCAACCACCCGTGGCGCAACCGTGCGGCCGAGCACAAGGCCGCCCAACTCGCCGCCGCGCAGAGAAACGGGTTCCTGGTGCCCGACACCCTCATCACCACGGACGAACACGAGGTCCAAGACTTCATGGCGCGCCAAGTCGGCACAGTCGTGTACAAACCTCTGTGGAGCATGCCTTACCGGGTGGACGGTCAGCCGCGCAGTGTCTGGGTGCGCGAGGTGAACGAGGACGAGATCACGAGTGCCGTTGCCGTCTGCCCGCACCTGTTCCAGGCCACGGTCGACAAGGAGTTCGACGTGCGGGTGACCGCCGTCAGCGATCGGTTGTTCGGTACCCGGATCGACAGCTCGGACGTCGACTGGCGTCACCGGCAGGACCTCATGCGGTGCGGACCGATCGCCGTGCCGGAGGCGGTCGCAGACTCCATCGCTTCCTACCTCGGCGAATTCGGCCTGACCTACGGCGCGTTCGACTTCGCCGTGACCGCTGACGGCCGGTGGTACTTCCTGGAGTGCAACCCCAACGGGCAGTGGGCCTGGCAGCCGGCCGAAACCACCGACGCCATCGCGCACGCCATCTGCGACGAACTACAGAAGGACTCCGACCTGTGAGCACACTGGCTCAACTGCGCGCCGCGCTGGCGGACAGGCTCGCCGAGGACGGCACGCTGACGGACCCCGCGTGGCGTGGCGCCGTCGAGACGGTTCCCCGGGAGTTGTTCACACCGTCCTACTTCGACGAGGTCCCGGACAGCTTCCCGACCCGCTACCGACCCGTGCACCAAGGTGACGACGGCTGGCTGGAGGGCGTCTACGGCGACCGGACGCTGATCACGCAACTGGACGGCCGCATCCGGCCCGGCGATGTGACCGAAGGGACCGTCACCGGCTCCCCTTCCTCGTCGTCCACCCTTCCTTCGCTGGTGCTGCGCATGTGGCACCAGCTCGATGTCGAGTCGAGGCAGCGGGTGTTGGAGGTCGGGACCGGGACCGGGTACTCGACCGCCATCGGGGCGCACCGCCTCGGGAGCACCGCGCTCACCAGCATCGAGTACGACCCGGTGGTCGCGCAGGCAGCCTCCGCAGCACTCGGCGCAGCCGGGTACGCACCGAGGCTGATCGTCGGGGACGGCCTGCGCGGAGATCCGGAGGGCGGCGCGTACGACCGCCTGATCGCCACCTGCTCCGTCCGCTACATCCCCCTGGCCTGGCTGCACCAGGTGAAACCGGGCGGGAAGATCCTGGTCACGCTGTCCGGTTGGGGCTACGCGTCCGGGCTGGTGCTCCTCACGGTGACCGGACCCGGCACCGCCACGGGCAGGTTCCTGCCCGGGTACACCAGCTTCATGATCGCCCGCCCGCACGACCGGCCGCCCCGCCCCGCGCTTGCCCTGCTGCCCGGCGACGACCGTCCGAGCACCATCGATCCCGCGGTCATCACCACCTGGACCGGCGGTTGGGTCGCCCAGCTCGCCGCGCCTGCGGCAGAGCGGCTGGGAGCGGGAGCCGAACAGGTCCTGTGGGACGTTTCCACCGGTTCACAGGCCCGGACCACGCCCGGACCGGACGGCGGCTGGACGGTCGTACAGCGCGGGCCCGTACGGCTGTGGGACCGGGTCGAAGCGGCCGTTCAGCGCTGGCAGGAGGCCGGCGCCCCGCACCAGGAGGGCTTCGGCCTCACCGTCTCCCCGACCGGGCAGCGCGTCTGGATCGGCGACGAGGACGGTCCGGGCTGGGACCTGCCCGTCTGACCGCCGGTCGCCCCGGAGCCGTACGGGCCCGGCCCCGCGTTGCCCGGGCGCCGGTTCAGGCGCGGGGGGTGATCTTGGTGAGGCCGTTGATGATGCGGTCCATCGCGTCGCCGCCGGTGGGGTCGGTGAGGTTGGCGAGGAGCTTGAGGCAGAAGCGCATCAGCATCGGGTGGGTCAGGCCGCGCTGGGTGCACAGCTGGAGGACCTTCGGGTTGCCGATCAGTTTCACGAAGGCGCGGCCGAGGTTGTAGTAGCCGCCGTAGGTGTCCTTGAGGATGCGCGGGTAGGCGGCGAGCGCGAGTTCGCGCTGCCCGGCGGTGGCGCGGGCGTGCGCCTGGGTGATCACGTCAGCGGCGATCTGCCCGGATTCCATCGCATAGGCGATGCCCTCGCCGTTGAACGGGTTGACCAGCCCGCCCGCGTCGCCGACCAGCAGCAGGCCGCGGGTGTAGTGCGGCTGGCGGTTGAAGGCCATCGGCAGCGCGGCGCCGCGGATCGGCCCGGTCATGTTCTCCGGGGTGAAGCCCCAGTCCTCCGGCATGGAGCCGACCCACGCCTTGAGCACCTCGCGCCAGTCCAGCTCGCGGAAGGCCGCCGAGGAGTCGAGGATGCCGAGGCCCACGTTGGAGGTGCCGTCGCCGAGGCCGAAGATCCAGCCGTAGCCCGGCAGTTGGCGCGGGGCGGCGCCGCGCCGGTCCCACAGCTCCAGCCAGGACTCCAGGTAGTCGTCCTCGTGCCGCGGCGAGGTGAAGTACGTCCGCACCGCGACCCCCATCGGGCGGTCGTCGCGGCGGTGCAGGCCCATCGCCAGCGACAGCCGGGTGGAGTTGCCGTCGGCGGCGACCACCAGCGGCGCGTGGAAGGCGGCCGGCGTCTTCTCCTCGCCGAGCTTGGCGGTGACGCCGGTGATCCGGCCGGTGCGCTCATCGACGATCGGCGCTCCGACGTTGCACCGCTCGTACAGCCGCGCGCCGGCCTTCACGGCCTGCTGGGCGAGGAGTTCGTCGAAGTCCTCGCGCCTGCGCACCAGTCCGTAGTCCGGGTAGGCGGCCAGCTCCGGCCAGTCCATCTCCAGCCGCATGCCGCCGCTGATGATCCGCAGGCCCTTGTTGCGCAGCCAGCCCGCCTCCTCCGAGACGTCGATGCCCATCGACACCAGCTGCTTGGTGGCGCGCGGGGTCAGCCCGTCGCCGCAGACCTTCTCGCGCGGGAAGGCGGTCTTCTCCAGCAGCAGCACGTCGAGACCGGACTTGGCCAGGTAGTACGCGGTCGTCGAACCGGCGGGCCCGGCGCCGACGACGATCACATCGGCGCTGCGCTCGGACAGTGCGGTGTCGGTCACGTGGACTCTCCCGGTTCGGCGAAGGGCTGTTGCTGGTGTTCGACGTCGGATGCGAGGACGTCATGCCGAGTGTATGAGGCCGCCGCTCCGGGTGGAGCGGCGGCTCTCGGGAGAGCGGCGGGTCAGTGCGGGTCCGGCGGCGGCTTGCGCAGCCGGTCCGGTTCCACCACGCCCAGGTCGTGCACGACAGGCTCCGCCGGCGCGGGCGGGCCGGGGGGCTGCGGCGGGCCGTACGCCCCGGCGGGCGGGCCGGGTTGGGGCGGCACCGCGCCACCGGGGACCGCGCCGTACGTCCCGCCGGTCGTCCCGTACGTCCCGCCGTACGCCGCTCCGCTCTGGGGAACCGGGCCGTACGGCGAGGGGGCGCCCGGTCCGACCGGGTACGCCGGCGGCACCCGGCCGCCGAAGACCCGCCACACGTACGGCGCGACCAGCACGCCGCCGAACGTCCACAGCAGGCCGAGACCCAGCATCTCGGGCACCTTCGTGCCCGCGCTGACGTGGTCGAGCACGCCGGTCAGGGCCGTGTCCCCGCCGGTGCGCGCGCCGCTGACCGCGGCCAGGATCACCAGCAGGCCGGTGAACAGCGCGGCCACCGCGAACTGTTCGGGGCGGCCACGGGTCCGCCGGACCGCGAGCACCCCGATCAGCAGCGCGCAGCCGAGCCCGCCCGCGACCGTGCCGGTCACCGACCAGCCGCCCCACACGTGGTTGAGGTCGCCCAGGCCGAAGGACACGTGGTGCTCGTTGCCGTTGCCGTAGTCCGAGCCCACCCGGAACGGCGCCCCCCAGCTCAGCCCCAGCCCGGAGACCCCGAGGTTGAGCAGCAGCAGCCCGGCCGCGGCCACTCCCCAGCCGGTCAGGTCGTGGTAGTGCGCGGCCGCGATCACGAAGACCACGGCGCCCGCGATGAGCAGGGTGGCCAGCAGCGCGATCGCCGTGGTGGAGACCACCCGGTACGTGGCCGCGGCACCCGGCCGCGCGGCGAGCCACGCCGTCAGCGCCGGACGGCACAGTACGATCAGCGCCGTGACCAGGCTGAGCACGAAGGTCCCCAGCATGGCCAGGAACGGCGCGGTGGTGAAGTGCGCCAGGGCGATGTGCGGCTCGGCGAAGAAGCCGACGGCGAGCGCCGCGGCGGCGGCGAGCAGCGCGACGCGTACGGCGGCCGCGGCGCTGTCGGCGGTCGTGACCGGGCCGGCGCCCGAGGCGGCGGCCGTGGCGAGTTGCCGCTTGCGCATCATCCGCAGGCCGAGCACCAGCACCAGGACCCACAGCAGGGTGACCGTCCAGGGCAGGACGGTGAGCGACGCGTGGTACGTGTGCGCGTGGCCGCCGCTGCCACTGCCGCTCATGGTGTAGCCGACGTCGCTGCCGGAGTCGAAGGTGTCGTACCCGTCAGAGCCGTCGGAGCCGTCCGAACCGTCCGAACCGTCGGAGCCGTTGTCGTACCCGTCGCTGCCGTCGTCGTACCCGTCGGAGCCGTCGTCGTACCCGTCGCTGCCGCCGTCATAGCCGTCGGAGCCATCCGAACCGTCGCTGCCGCCGTCGGAGAACTCGTCACCGTCGGAGCCGCCGTCGGAGAAGTCACCGCCGTCGCTGCCGTCGCTGCCACCGTCGGAGAACCCGTCACCGTCGTCCGAGTCGTCGAAGCCGGTGTCGTCGGTGTAGGTCGTGCTCGCCTTGAGGTTGCCGCCGAGGCCCTGGACGAGGGCGGCGAGGGCGGCCCGGGTGCGGGTGGCCATGCCGACCGAGCCGCTGGGCAGCGCTGTGCCCGCGACACCCGCGATCGCCAGGGCCGCCGCGACGATGGTCAGCGCCGGGCCGAGCGCGACCAGCAGCGGCATCTCCCAGCGGCCGGTGAACACCCTCCGCACGAACACCGCGGCGGGCGAGGGCACGACCGGTCCGGGCGGCGGGTAGCCCGGCCCGTAGCCGGGCGGGCCCGGCGGTATCGCCGTCTGCCCGGGCGGCGCGCCGTACGGCGGCGGCGGTGGAGGAGGCGGTGGAGGCAGCGCCCCGACCTGGGTCGGAGTGGCCTGCGGCGCGGGAGCGTCGGTCGGCGGGGGCGGGGGCGGCGCGGGGAGGGAAGGCGCGGTCAGGTCACGGCCGCAACGCGGGCAGAAGCGGACGCCTTCCGCCTCGGCGACCTGGTTCCCGCACGCGGGGCAGAACGGCATCGGCAACTCCGGGAGACGGCGGGGCTGCTGTCCCCCCGCGGACATCGCAGCATATGGCCCCCACCGGCGACGACGACCCGGAACCGCGGATTCCTCTTCCGTGGAGGCCGGTTACCGCTTGCCGGATACAGCTACCCGTTCGCGCCGCGGTGCAGCGCCACGATCCCGCCGGTCAGGTTGCGCCAGGCCACGCCCGTCCAGCCCGCGTCCTTCAACCGCCCGGCCAGCGCCCGCTGGTCGGGCCAGGCGCGGATCGACTCGGCGAGGTACACGTACGCGTCCGGGTTGCTGCTCACCTTGGTCGCCACCGGGGGCAGCGCGCGCATCAGGTACTCGGTGTAGACGGTGCGCAGCGGCCGGTACGTCGGGTGGCTGAACTCGCAGATCACCAGCCGCCCGCCGGGCCTGGCCACCCGCCGCATCTCGCGCAGCGCCGCGTCGGTGTCGTGCACGTTGCGCAACGCGAACGAGATGGTGACCGCGTCGAACACCCCGTCGGCGAACGGCAGTCGGGTCGCGTCGCCGGCGGTCAGCGGCAGCTCCGGGTGGCGCTTCTTGCCCTCCCGCAGCATGCCGAGCGAGAAGTCACAGGGGACGACCTGCGCGCCCGCCGCCACGAACGGCAGCGACGAGGTCGCCGTGCCCGCGCCCAGGTCGAGCACCCGCTCGCCCGGCCGTACGTCCAGCGCCTGCGCCACCGCCCTGCGCCACAGCCGGGTCTGGCCGAGCGACAGCACGTCGTTCGTCAGGTCGTACTTCGCCGCCACACCGTCGAACATCGCGGCGACGTCCTGCGGCTGCTTCTCCAAGGAGGCCCGTGTCACGCGCCCCACCCTACGTCCAAGGTGAGCAGGGCGGCCTTCCAGGGGCGCGGGCCCGTCCGGACGTGGTGCGGCCCGGCCCGTGGAGCGACCACCCGGCTACCACCCGGCTGTTACCTGGCTTCGAGGATCTTCAACTCGGGGTGCGCGGTGCCGCCCTCGATCGCGGTCGAGGACAGGTGGGAGACGACGTGGTCGTCGACCGGGTCGTTCGCCGGGTCGTCGTGCACGACGAGGTGCTCGTAGGTGGTCGCGCGCTGCGCGGGCACGCGCCCGGCCGCGCGGATCAGATGGATCAGCTCCATCCGGTTGGAGCGGTGCTTCGCCCCGGCCGAGGAGACGACGTTCTCCTCCAGCATGACCGACCCGAGGTCGTCCGCGCCGTAGTGCAGCGACAGTTGGCCGACCTCCTTGCCGGTGGTGAGCCAGGACCCCTGGATGTGGGCGACGTTGTCGAGGAAGAGCCGCGCGATCGCGATCATCCGCAGGTACTCGAAGAGCGTCGCCTGCGTCTGGCCCTTCAGGTGGTTGTTCTCCGGCTGGTAGGTGTACGGGATGAACGCCCGGAACCCGCCGGTGCGGTCCTGCACGTCGCGGATCATCCGCAGGTGCTCGATCCGCTCCGCGTTGGTCTCACCGGTGCCCATGAGCATGGTCGTGGTGGACTCCACGCCCAGCCCGTGCGCGGTCTCCATGATCTCCAGCCACCGCTCGCCGGACTCCTTCAGCGGTGCGATCGCCTTCCGCGGCCGCTCCGGCAGGAGTTCCGCGCCGGCGCCGGCGAACGAGTCGAGCCCGGCGGCGTGGATACGGCGGATCGCCTCCTCCGCGCTGACCCCGGAGACCCGCGCCATGTGGTCGATCTCGGACGCGCCCAGCGAGTGGATCACCAGCTGCGGGAACTCCCGCTTGATCGCGGCGAAGTGCTCTTCGTAGTACTCGACGCCGTAGTCCGGGTGGTGGCCGCCCTGGAACATGATCTGGGTGCCGCCGAGTTCGACGGTCTCGGCGCAGCGGCGCAGGATGTCGTCGAGCCCGCGGCTCCACCCCTTGCCGGTGTCCTTCGGCGCCGCGTAGAACGCGCAGAACTTGCACGCGGTGACGCACACGTTCGTGTAGTTGATGTTGCGCTCGATGATGTACGTCGCGATGTGCTCGGTGCCCGCGTAGCGGCGGCGGCGCACCGCGTCGGCGGCGGCCCCGAGCGCGTGCAGCGGCGCGGACCGGTAGACGTCGAGCGCTTCCTCCGGGGTGATCCTGCCCCCTGCGGCGGCGCGGTCGAGGACGGCTGCGAGTTCGGTCGAGGAAGTCACCGTGGCAGGCCCTTCGGAGGATACGAATCCGGACCGGCCCAGCCTACGCCAGCGCCTTCCCCCACCCCTGACCCCCTGCCCGACCGCCCCACCGTGGGCTCCCCGGGCCGCCCGGGCGGAGGTACGGCGACCGTCACGACGGCGGGCCGCTACCCGGGGACGCTGATCCGCCGGCCCCGCCGGAGCCGGCCGCGCACCCCTTCGAACCGCAACTGGACGCTCCGGCCGTCCCGGTCCGCCTGGAGGTGCAGGTGCGGCTCGGTGGAGTTGCCGGAGTTGCCGACCTCGCCGAGCCGGTCGCCGACCGCCACCCGGTCGCCGACCCGGACCCGTACGGTGCCCGGCCGTAGATGCGCGAGCAGGACGTGTTCGCGGCCGGTGTCGATCGCGACGTGGTTGCCGGCCGGCGGCGCGAACACCACCCGGCCCGGCGCCTGGTCCGGCCAGCCGTCGGCGGCCCGCACCACGGTGCCGGCGCACGGCGCGTACAACGGGGTCCCGTAGGCCGCGTACGTGGACGCGTCGCGGTCGATCCGCAGACCGGGCGCCCGGGTGCCGTCAGGACCGAGCTTGACCAGATCGACGGCCCAGCGCTGCTCCGGCACGACGTGGTGGTGGTTGAGCCAGCGCCCGCCTCCCTGCATCACCCACCACACCCCCGGGTCGAGCGGCAGCCGCAGGGGGCTCGACACCGTCTCGGCCGCCCTGGCCCGTCGGCTCGAAGCGACCACTGCGGCCAGCGCCGCCACCAGGACCCATTCCACGGCCCCCCACAGGCTCACGGTGCCCCGCGGGCGGCCCGGCAGGCGCACGGCCGAGGCCGCCGAGGCGACCGTCAGCGCGGCGAGCGCCCAACGGGCCCACCGGGGAAGGTCGGTGGCCGAGGGCGCCTTGAAGCCGAACGCCATCACCAGCAGGAACCCCACGACCGCGGCCCGGTCCAGCCACTCCCCCGCCGAGCCGGCGGTCCACAGGGCCGCCCCGGCGGCCACCAGCGCGAGCGGCCAGACCACGCGCGCCGACCACACCCGTGCGGCCCGCAGCGCCGGCGCCGCCCGCCACGGCGAGCGGGCCGCGGGCCGCCCGGCCACGTACAGCGCGGCCAGCCGACCCTCGTCGTCGACCTGGCCGGCCACGGCCACCCGGCCGCGCGGC
Organism: Streptomyces sp. NPDC087270; assembly: GCF_044744625.1. NCBI lineage: Bacteria > Bacillati > Actinomycetota > Actinomycetes > Kitasatosporales > Streptomycetaceae > Streptomyces > Streptomyces sp. NPDC087270. The sequence continues at coordinate 65,365 of NZ_JBIUYR010000010.1, read as the reverse complement.
CCCCGTGCGAACAGCCCGTCCGGTCGTTCCTCGACGCCCTCGAACGGGCCGATCCGCTCCCGCGTCCCGGCCAGGATCGCGGCCAGGCGCGGCTGCCCCACGGCCTCGACCACCCGCGGCGCCGCGGCGTACCGCTCCGCCTCGCTGCCGGCCCGGAAGAACGCGTCCAGCGCTTCGGCGGCTCCCCGTCGTCTCCCCATCCACCGCACGGTACCGACGGCGGGCTCCGACGTGGGCCGCTCGGCTCAAGGGCGGTGGGCTCAGCGCGGTGGGCTCACGCCGGGGGGAGGAGTTCCACGCCGGCGCCCGGGGGGAAGCCGACGCGGCGGGCGAACTCGGTGATGCCGGTCTGCTGGGGGGTGCCGAGCGAGAAGTCCAGGGTGGTGAAGTAGCTGCGCAGCAGCTCCTCGTCGAACGCCTCCCAGCGCGCCGCCTGCTCGGCGACCTTGTCGACCTCCTGGAGGGACAGGTCGCGGGAGGCGAGGAAGGCGCGGTGCACCTCGTGCACGGCGTCGGGGTGCGCGGCGAGGTAGTCCCGCCGGACCGCCCAGACGGCGAAGACGAAGGGCAGCCCGGTCCAGTCCTTCCACATCTGCCCGAGGTCGTGGACGGTGAGGCCGAGCCGGGGCGCGTCGTGGAGGGAGGCGCGCAGGGCGGCGTCGCCGATCAGCACCGCGGCCTCGGCCTCCTGCATCATCAGCGAGAGGTCCGGCGGGCAGCGGTAGTAGTCCGGGGTGACGCCGTACCGCTCGGCGAGCAGCAGCTCGGCGAGGCGGACGGAGGTGCGGCTGGTGGAGCCGAGCGCCACCCGCTGGCCGTCCAGCCGGTCCAGCGGCAGCTGGCTGACGATGACGCACGACATCACCGGGCCGTCGCAGCCCACCGCGATGTCGGGCAGCGCCACCAGCTGGTCGGCGTGCTTGAGGTACTCCATGAGGGTGATCGGGCCGATGTCCAGATCGCCCTCGACGAGCTGGGCGCTGAGCTTCTCCGGGGTGTCCTTCGTCAGCTCCACGTCCAGCAGCGCACCCGTCCTGGCCAGGCCCCAGTAGAGCGGGGTGCAGTTCAGAAACTGGATGTGGCCGACCCGGGGGCGGACCCGGTCGCTGTCGCTTTCACGCGCGGTTGTGTCCATATGGCGGACGCTACTCCTGGGTCACCGCGGAGCTGTGCGGGGGTGCCCCGGCGAGCCGTAAGAAGGATCTTGCAACCCTTCCCCGCTCCGGACCCCACATGCTAGGCTCATCGCAAGTTGCAGTTTGGTTTCCTTGCAGTACTAAAGCCTGCGGATCATGTAACCCGCAGGCTTTTGTAGTTTTCAGACTTCGCTGTTGCAGGTTCTGGAGCAGGGCAACCCTTTGGGCCCAAGGAGGGCTTTATGGCTACCGGAACCGTGAAGTGGTTCAACGCTGAAAAGGGCTTCGGCTTCATCGCCCAGGACGGCGGCGGCCCGGATGTCTTCGTTCACTACTCCGCGATCAACGCGACCGGCTTCCGCTCCCTCGAGGAGAACCAGCCGGTGACCTTCGACGTCACCCAGGGTCCGAAGGGCCCCCAGGCGGAGAACGTCACCCCCAGCTAGTTCTCCACTAGTCGGGACGGACAGCGGCGCGATCGCGCCCAGAACCTGCAGTACCAAGGGGCCCCGCAATTGCGCGGGGCCCCTGCCTCCTTTTACCGCCCTCTCTCCTGCACCGTTCAAGGTCGGGCATCGAGGGCACCCTAACGGAGGTAGAGCGCCTCGATGTCCTCGGCGAAGTCCGCGGCGACAGCCGCCCTCCGGAGTTTCATCGACGGGGTGAGGTGGCCGCTCTCCTCGGTGAAGTCGACCGGGAGTACCCGGAAGGCGCGGATCGACTCGGCCCGGGACACCGTGGAGTTCGCGTCGTCCACGGCCTTCTGCAGTTCGGCGAGCAGGTCCGGGTCGGTGACGAGCTGCGCCGGCCGCAGCCCCTCCTTGTGCCGCATCCGCCGCCAGTGCGTGAGGCCGTCCGCCTCCAGCGTGATCAGCGCGGTCACGAACGGCCGGTTGTCGCCGACCACCATGCACTGGCCGACCAGCGGATGGGCCCGCAGTCGGTCCTCCAGGGGCGCCGGCGCCACGTTCTTGCCGCCCGCGGTGATCAGGATCTCCTTCTTCCGGCCGGTGATCCGCAGATACCCGTCCCCGTCCAGCTCGCCGATGTCCCCGGTCGGAAACCACCCGTCCACCTGCGGCACCCCGCTCGGGTCGTTCCAGTAGCCGGTGAAGACCTGCCCGCCGCGCAGCAGCACCTCCCCGTCGTCGGCGATCCGTACCGCGGTGCCGGGCAGCGGCTGCCCCACGGTGCCCAGCCGCGGCGCCAGCGGCGGGGTGACGGTGGCGGCCGCGGTGGTCTCGGTCAGGCCGTACCCCTCGAAGACCATCACCCCGGCGCCCGCGTAGAAGGCGGTGAGCCGCTCGCCCAGCGGGGAGCCGCCGCAGATCGCGTACTTGACCTTGCCGCCGAGCGCGGCCCGTATCCGGCGGTAGACCAGCGGGTCGTACAGCGCGTGCGCCATCCGCAGGCCCAGCGAGGGCCCGGGTCCCGCGCCGGTCCGCTGGGCGACCACCGCCCGGCCGTAACGCTGCGCGATCGTGGCGGCACGGTCGAACGACGACGCCCGGCCCATCTTCTCCGCGGTCGCCCGGCCGGTGTTGTAGACCTTCTCCAGCACGTACGGGATGGCCAGCAGGAAGGTCGGCCGGAAGCCGGCCAGGTCGGCGAGCAGGTCCTCGGTGGCGATGCTGGGCGCGTGGCCGAGCCGGACCCGGGCGCGCAGGCAGCCGACCGCGACCATCCGCCCGAAGACGTGCGACAGCGGCAGGAAGAGCAGGGTCGAGGCGGGCTCGTCGCTCACCGACTTGAAGACCGGGTGCAGCAACTCGGTGGCGTTGTCGACCTCGGCGAAGAAGTTGCCGTGGGTGAGCACGCAGCCCTTGGGGCGGCCGGTGGTGCCCGAGGTGTAGATCAGCGTGGCCGTGCTCGCCGGGGCCAGGCCCTGCCGCCGCGAGGTGACGAGCGCGTCCGGCAACTCCTTGCCCTCCGAGCTGAGTTGCGCGATCGCGCCCGCGTCCAGCTGCCACAGCTGGCGCAGCTCCGGCAGGTCGGAGCGGCGCCCGGTCACCAGCCGGGACTGCTCCACGTTCTCCACCGCGCAGGCCGCGGCGCCCGAGTCGCCGAGTATCCACGCGATCTGCGAGGCGGACGAGGTCGGGTAGATCGGTACGGTCACCAGCCCGGCGGCCCACCCCGCGAAGTCCAGCAACGTCCACGCGTAGCTGGTCCGCGCCATGATCGCCAACCGCTCGCCCGGCCGCAGTCCGGCCGCGATCAGCCCCTTCGCGACCGCGGTCACCTCCGCGCAGAACTCCGCGGCGGTCACGTCACGCCAGGTCCCGTCCGCGCCCTCCCGGCTCAGCACGACGTCCCGCGGAGCCTCGGCCGCGTTGGTGAACGGGATGTCCGCCAAGCTGCCGCTCCTCGGCGCCTCGACCAACGGGGGTACGGCCGCCTGCACGGTCCGGCCTTCCTCGGTCACCAACTGCGGCGCCGGATGCACCGGTTGCCCTGCTTCGATCGACATGGTTGCGGCTCCAGAAGAGGTGAGGGTGAGTTGCGCCCCTTGGGGGTTGCCGTCGTCCTTCCGCGGAGGTGGCCGCACATACCCAGGGGCGCTGGGGGCACCTCCCGGCGAGGCCAGGGGGAGAACTGCGCGACGAGCCACCCGCGGACCGAAAGGTCCGGGCACTCACGGGACGGGGCGCCCCGGGCGGTCCCGCTAAGGACGTTCGAGCACCGCGGTGACGCCCTGTCCGCCCGCCGCGCAGATCGAGATGAGGCCGCGCCCGGGCGACCCGCGCTCCGCGAGGAGCTGCGCCAGGGTCCCCACGATCCGTGCCCCGGTCGCGGCGAAGGGATGCCCGGTCGCGAGCGACGACCCGGCCACGTTGAGCCGCGCCCGGTCGATCGTGCCGAGCGGCCCCGCCAGCCGCAGGCGATCCGCACAGAACGCCTTGTCCTCCCAGGCCGCCAGCGTCGCCAGCACCTGGGACGCGAACGCCTCGTGGATCTCGTAGAAGTCGAAGTCGCCGAGGCCGAGTCCGGCCCGCTCCAGCATCCGCGGCACGGCGTAGGCGGGTGCCATGAGCAGCCCGTCCGCGTCGGGCCGGTCGGAGACGAAGTCGACCGCGGCCGTCTCGTACGCGGTCAGGTACGCCAGCGGGGTCAGCCCGTGTGCGGCGGCCCACTCCTCGGAGCCGAGCAGGACCACCGCGGCGCCGTCGGTGAGCGGCGTGGAGTTGCCCGCGGTCATGGTGCCGCCGGGCCCGCCGTAGACGGGCTTGAGCCGGGCCAGCTTCTCCGGGGTGGAGTCGGGCCGCAGGTTCTGGTCGCGGTCCAGGCCGCGATAGGGGCTGACCAGGGGCGCGAAGAAGCCGCGGTCGTAGGCGGCGGCGAGGTTGCGGTGGCTGGCGGCGGCCAACTCGTCCTGCGCGGCCCGCGTGATGCCCCACTGCGCGGCGGTGACGGCGGCGTGCTCGCCCATCGACAGGCCGGTGCGCGGCTCGGCGTTGCGCGGCATGTCGGGCACGACGTGGCGGGGGCGCAGTCCGGCCAGCGCGCGGGCGCGGCCACCGAGGGTCTTCGCGCGGCGGGCGGCGAGCAGGGTGCGGCGCAGCTCGTCGTTGACGCCGAGCGGCGCGTCGCTGGTGGTGTCGGCGCCGCCGGCGATGCCGGAGTCGATCACGCCGAGCGCGATCTTGGCGGCGACCGCGAAGACGGCCTGGAGACCGGTGCCGCACGCCTGCTGGATGTCGTAGGCGGGGGTGGTCGGGTCGAGGACGGAGCCGAGCACGGTCTCCCGGGCGAGGTTGAAGTCGCGGGCGTGCTTGAGCACCGCCCCGGCCGCGAACTCCCCCACCGTCGCGCGGCCTTCGGCGGGGGCGCCGCCGCCGGCCAGGCCGGTGCGCTCGGCCAGGCCGTTCAGCGCGGCCGTGAGCATGTCCTGGTTGGACGCGGTGGCGTAGGGGCCGTCCGAGCGGGCGAAGGGGATGCGGTGGCCGGCGATGACGGCGACGCGGCGAACGGTATGCATGCGGAACTCCTGAGGGCTCTTGGCCGGAGCGACAACTCACCAGTAGCCTTACCGGCGGTAAACTTACTCCAGAGTAAGGAGAAGGCCAATGGCCGACCGCTATCTCGGCTTCACCGGTACGGCTCCCGGCCGCTTCCTCACCCGGCGCCTCGGGCTGCCGCAGCCGACCGCGCTGCGGCGCTGGTCGGCCGCGACCCCCGAACTCGACGGCCCCGTGCTGCGGTTGACCGCAGGCGAGCCGGCGCCGCCCGCCGCCCCGGGCGACCCGAGGCCGGCCGCGGTGGTGCTGGACGCGACGGGCGTCACCGAACCGGCCGGGCTGCGGGCGGTCCGCGACAGCCTTCACCCGCTGGTGCGTTCGCTGGCCGCGTGCGGCCGGGTGGTGGTGCTCGGCGCCCGGCCGGACCACGCCGACGTCCACCAGGCCGCCGCCCAGCAGGCGTTGGAGGGCTTCGTCCGCTCGCTCGGCAAGGAGATCGGCCGGGGCAGGACCGTACAGCTGGTCCGGCTCGCGCCCGGCGCCGCCGCCGACTCCACGCTGGAGTTCCTGCTCTCGCCCAAGTCGGCGTACGTCAGCGGGCAGGTGATCGAGGTCGGCCCGGAGGTGGGCGGGCCGACCACCGGAGATGCCGAGGCGACCGGCGCGGCCTCCGCCCGGGACGGGGCCGCGGGGACGGGCGGCAAGCGTACGGCGCTGGTCACCGGGGCGGCCCGCGGCATCGGCGCGGCGGTCGCGGCCACGCTCGCCAGGGACGGCGCCCACGTGATCTGCCTGGACGTACCGCAGGCGGCCGACGCGCTCGCCGAGACCGCGGCCCGGATCGGCGGCACCGCGCTGACCGTGGACATCACCGCGCCCGACGCCGCCGAGCGGATCGCGGCCGCGGTGCCCGGCGGCCTGGACGTGCTGGTGCACAACGCCGGCATCACCCGCGACCGCAAGCTCGCCAACATGGCCGCCGAGGGCTGGGACGCGGTGATCGAGGTCAACCTCGGCAGCGTGCTGCGCGTCACCGACCACCTGCTGAAGGCCGGCGTGGTCCGCCCGCACGGCCGGATCGTCGGCACCGCGTCCATCGCCGGCATCGCGGGCAACGTCGGCCAGACCAACTACGCCGCCTCCAAGGCCGGCATCATCGGCTTCGTCCGCGCGCTGGCCGCCGCCCCCGAGGTGCGCGAGCGCGGCATCACCGTCAACGCGGTCGCCCCCGGCTTCATCGAGACGCGGATGACCGCCGCCGTACCGCTGTTCATCCGCGAGGCCGGGCGGCGGATGAACTCGCTCGGCCAGGGCGGGCAGCCGCAGGACGTCGCCGAGACCGTGGCCTGGTTCGCGGCGGCCGGCTCCGGCGGCGTCACCGGCCAGGTCGTCCGCGTCTGCGGCCAGTCCCTGCTGGGGGCGTGAGATGGCGCTGCTGCTCACCCTGGGGCGCGGCGCGCTGACCGGCATCGGCAAGAAGCCCTCGGCCGGCGCCGCGCTGCCGCACCGGCGGCTGACCGAGCCGGACGTACGGATCGACCCGGCGCGGATGGCCCGGTACGCGGAGGTCTGCGGCTACTCCCCCGCGGCCGACCGGGTGCCGCTCACCTACCCGCACATCCTCGGATTCCCGCTCGCCGCGCGCATCATGGCCGCGCGGGACTTCCCGCTGCCGCTGATGGGCCTGGTGCACACCTCGATCGAGATCGCCGCGCGGCGGCCCCTCACCAGCCGGGACCGGCCCGAGATCGCCGTCCACGCCGAGGAGTTGCGGCCGCATCGGCGCGGCACGGAAGTGGTGTTCGTCACGGAGGCCCTGCTCGGCGGGGAGCCGGTGTGGACCGACCGCAGTACGTATCTGGCCCGGCACGCCACCGGCCGCCCGCAGGAGCCGCGGGCCGACCGCGCCCCCGAAGCCGAGCTGCCCGCGGTCGAGGAGTGGCGGCTGCCGGCCGATCTCGGGCGCCGCCACGCCCGTGTCTCCGGCGACTACAACCCGATCCACCTGCACGCCTGGACGGCCCGGCCGCTCGGCTTCCCCCGCGCGATCGCCCACGGGATGTGGACCGTCGCCCGCAGTGTCGCTGCGCTCGGCTTGAGCGAGACGGTGCGCGCGGAATTCCGCGCTCCGGTGCCGCTGCCCTCCACGGTCACCTTCGCGGCTTCCGGACCACGGTTCGAGGTGCGCTCACGGCGAGGCCTCCACGTTTCCGGGGCAAGCTGACCCCCCGGGGTGCCCCTGCCTGCCGGTTCAGGGACCACCTGCCGGTGGGGGGTTGCCCGCGCAGTTCCCCGCGCCCCTGGATGGTGCACCTCTTCCGCGGCGGCCGGCCACAACAGGGGCGCGGGGAACTGCGCGACAAGCCACCGCGGACCGCAAGGTCCCGTATCGCAGCGAACGAGGCACCCCGGAGGGTCAGGGGCACCCCAGGGAGTCAGATACCCCAGGGCCTCAGGGCACCCAAGGACTCCCCTCAAGAAGGTTGCCGAGCCCGGCCCACGCGAAGTTCATCAACGTCGCGGCCGTCTCCAGCCCGTCCGGCGAGGACCCCGCAAGGGACTCCGCCGCACCGACGAGCGCGAGCGCCAGCGCCCGCACCTCGCGTTCGGCCAGCGCCGGCCCGCAGGGCGCCCCGCGCGCGGCGGAACCGATCAACGCGGTGACGAAGTCGACGAGCTCCGCCCGCATCGCGGCGACCTCGTCGCCGGAGGGAGCGCCCCCGCTGCGGGCCTGGCCGTAGAGAAGGTTCCAGCCGTCGGGATGCTCGGCGGTGTACCGGAAGAACCCGAGCAGCCCGGACCACAGTTGGCGGTCAGGGGCGGCACCGGTCTCGACGGACGCGCGCACCGCCGCGCTGAGCGCCTGGGCCTCGCGCCGTACGCACGCGGTGAACAGCTCGTCCTTGGAGTTGAGGTAGAGGTAGACCAGCGGCTTGCTGACGCCCGCCGCGACGGCGATCTCGTCCATGGAGGTGGCGCGGTAGCCGCGGCGGGCGAAGACGGCCACGGCCGCGTCCAGCATCTGCCGCTCGCGGACCGCCCTCGGCACGCGCTGCGCGCGCTTGCCCTGGGTCCCCACCGGCGCCACCCTCCCCCGTGCTCAGTGGTCGGTCGCGGGGACCGGCCGGTCAGGCGGCGTGCGGCTTCCCGCCGTGCGTGACCTCGCGGGCCTCGTCGTCGGCGTCGTCCTCCTGGCCCGCGGCGGCGGCCAGGTTGAGCCGGGTGCGCTCGACCCGGCTGGAGACCTGGGCGGCGGCCTGCTCACGGGCGCCGCGCAGCAGCACGAAGCTCAGCGGCGCGGAGACGATCAGCGCGAGCAGGGCGACCCACAGGTAGTTCGAGTTCCCGAGCCCGGCCGGCAGGATGTGCAGCCGGACCAGGCCCCAGATGACCACGAAGCTGCCGACGATGAGGCCGAAGCGCATTGCGGTGTATCGGAGCATGCGTCCAGTGAAGCACGCCCCGATCCCGGCCCTCGGCCCACCCCCGCCTCCCCGCTCCGCGCTCCTAGGACAGGGGCAGCAGCATGAAGACGTCGTCGCGGTCGTCGTCCGGGGCGACCCGGATCGCGTTGGGCACCCGGCCCACCTCCTTGTAGCCGCAGGAGGCGTAGAAGCGTTCGAGGCCGAGGCCGCCGCGGCAGGTCAGCCGGATCGCCTCGACCCCGCCGAGCCCGCGCGCGGCCCGCTCGGCCTCGGCCAGCAGCGCCCGGCCGTACCCCGCACCCTGGTGGCGCGGGTGGACCATCACCGTGTAGAGCCAGATCCAGTGGGTCATCAGCCGGTGGGAGTTGTACGTGAGGAACGCGGTCGCGGCGACCCGACCGTCCTCGTCGCGGCCGACGAGCAGCCGGCGCCGCCCCGCCTCGACCTCGGCGAGCGACTCCGCCAGGGACGGCGCGATCTCCCCGGGGGTGACCGGCGGCACGAAGCCGACCGCGCCGCCCGCGTTGCTCACGTCCGCCCACAGCGCGAGTATGCCCTCGCGCAGGTCGTCGTCGATCACCGGATCGAGTACGAAGGTAAGTGCCATAGCAGCAGAGTACCTATTACCCGCGTGCGGCCGCCCGCCGTTTTCCTGTCACCCGCGTCACACCCGCATGGGCTGCGGCGACTCCCGGCGGGAGCCGTCGGGGCCCGGGTACTCGCGGAGGATCTCGTAGCGGGTGTTGCGCTCGACCGGACGGAAGCCCGCGTCCCTGATCAGGTCGAGGATGTCGTCGCGGGTCAGCTTGTTGGGCGTGCCGTAGTCGTCCGCGTCGTGGGTGATCTTGTACTCGACGACCGAGCCGTCCATGTCGTCGGCGCCGTGGTTGAGGGCGAGTTGGGCCGTGGACAGGCCGTGCATCACCCAGAACACCTTCACGTGCGGCACGTTGTCGAACAGCAGCCGGGACACCGCGAAGGTCTTCAGCGCCTCCGCGCCGGTGGCCATGGTGGTGCGGGCCTGGAGGGTGTTGCGGACCTTGCCGTCCTTCATGTCCACGAAGTCGTGCTGGTAGCGCAGCGGGATGAAGACCTGGAACCCGCCGGTCTCGTCCTGGAGTTCGCGTAGCCGCAGCACGTGGTCGACGCGGTGCCGGGGCTCCTCGATGTGGCCGTAGAGCATCGTCGCCGGGGTCTTGAGGCCCTTGGAGTGCGCCAGCCGGTGGATGCGGGACCAGTCCTCCCAGTGGGTGCGGTGGTCCACGATGTGCTGCCGCACCTCCCAGTCGAAGATCTCGGCGCCGCCGCCGGTCAGCGACTCCAGGCCGGCGTCGATCAGTTCGTCGAGGATGTCGGAGGCGGACAGGCCCGAGATCGTCTCGAAGTGGTGGATCTCGGTGGCGGTGAACGCCTTCAGCGAGACCTGCGGCAGCGCCTCCTTGAGCGCCTTCAGCGACCGCGGGTAGTACCGCCACGGCAGCGTCGGGTGCAGGCCGTTGACGATGTGCAGCTCGGTGAGGTTGTCGCCCTCCATGGCCTTGGCCAGCCGGACGGCCTCCTCGATCCGCATCGTGTACGCGTCCTTCTCGCCCGGCTTGCGCTGGAAGGAGCAGTACGCGCACGACGCGGTGCACACGTTCGTCATGTTCAGGTGGCGGTTGACGTTGAAGTGGACCACGTCGCCGTTCTTGCGGGTGCGCACCTCGTGCGCGAGGCCGCCCAGCCACGCCAGGTCGTCGGACTCGTAGAGCGCGACCCCGTCCTCACGGGTCAGCCGCTCGCCGGCGTGGACCTTCTCCTCCAGCTCGCGCTTGAGCCCAGCGTCCATGTCTGTGTCTCTCCTCCTACGCGGTTCGGCCCACCCGACGGTACTCCCCCGACCCGCGGCCGGCGGTGGGGGCACCTCCCGGCGCAGCCGGCGGAAGTGCCCCGGTCACACCTCTTCGGGAAGGTGCCCGACCCGGTTCTCCCACTTGGTGGAGAGCACGATGGTGGTACGGGTCCTCGCCACGCCCTTGGTGCCGGACAGCCTGCGGATGGTGTGTTCGAGCCCGTCCACGTCGCCGACCCGGACCTTGAGCATGTACGAGTCGTCGCCCGCGATGAACCAGCAGTCCTCGATCTCGTCCAGGTCCGACAGCCGCCGGGCCACCTCCTCGTGGTCGGCGGCGTCCGACAGCTGGAGCCCGACCAGCGCGGTCACCCCCAGGCCCATCGCGGCGGGGGCGACGGTCGCGCGGTAACCGGTGATCACGCCAGCCTGCTCCAGGCGGTTGATCCGATCGGTGACGCTCGGCCCGGACAGACCGACGAGCCGGCCCAGCTCGGCGTAGGACGCCCGGCCGTTCTCGCGCAACGCCTGAATGAGCTGCCTGTCCACCGCGTCCATCGGATTGGACCCTCCCGTTCGCCTGGTGACTGCGCTGTCAGGACACGAATCTAAGGCATGAAACGGTTCTTGCCCTGCGCATCTACACTTCGATGCCGCCGAACGACCCGTCGGAAGGCCCGTCGGACGTCCCGTCGGAAGATCCGTGCGGTGTCCCGCCCGGCGCCCCGTCCCGCTCGCCCGACGCACCGCCGAGCTCGCCCGTCCACCGCCGGTACAACCGGTGCGGCACGCCTGCCGCGTCCAGCACCCGCCCGGCCACGAAGTCCACCAGTTCCTGCGCCGTGGTGCCGCCGGCGTAGAACGCCGGTGAGGCGGGCAGCACCACCGCGCCCGCGTCGGCCAACGCGGTGAGCTGGCGCAGCGTCTGACCGCTCAACGGGGTCTCGCGCACCGCGACCACCAGCGGCCTGCGCTCCTTGAGCGTGACGCTCGCCGCGCGCTGCAACAGGTCCTTGGACAGGCCCAGCGCCACCCCGGCCACGCACGCGGTGCTGGCCGGCACGATCAGCATGCCCTTGGCCGGATAGGAACCCGAGGACGGCCCGGCCGCGAGGTCGCCCGCAGGCCAGTACCGTACGGCCGCCAGGTCGGGGCCGGGGGCGAAGGCGTCCGGACGGCCGTCGGCGCCGCGGGCCAGCCACCGTGCCAGGTCCTCCCGCCAGTGCGCGTCCCGCACCGCCGCCCCGGTCTCGTCGAGCAGGGTCAGCCGGGCGGCCCGGCTGACCACCAGGTCCACGCTCTCGCCGGCGGCCAGCAGCGCGCGCAGCACCGCCGCCGCGTACGGCGTGCCCGAGGCGCCGGAGACACCGACGATCCACGGGGTGCGCCCACCGCGCCCCGGCGCACCGCCGCCCACGCCCGCGCCTGCGCCCGCGCCCCGGCCGGGGTCCGCGTCCGTCACGCCGTCCCTGCCGCCCACGTTGTCCAGCTCGTCCCGGTCCGCGTCCTCCACGCGGTCGAGCGTAGCCGCGACCTGCGCAAGGCGCCGACCCGGGCAGGTTCGCCCGGGTCTCCCCCGGTACGGACGGTTCCGGCCGATCGGCCCGAGCGGGACGGGAACCGCAGACGGTGTCGGCGGCGTCGTGCACACTGGAGAGCACTGAACCACGTGGGGACGTGGCGGGATTGGGGGGATTCGGTGGCGTACGGACGCATCGCGGCGTACACCGGCCGCGGGGGGGCGCTGCGCGCACCGCTGCGCGCCCGTGACCGGACCACGTCCGCCACGGCCGGCGACCGGCTCGCCTCCGCCGCGGTGCTGATGGTGGCCTGGGTGGCGCTGCTGTGGGCCCTGGAGGTCGTCGACATGACGACCGGCCACCGGCTGGACAGCCTCGGCGTCCAGCCGCGCAGGGCCGGCGAGTTGGTGGACATCGTCCCCTCGGCTTTCATCCACTTCGGCTACGGGCACGTGGCGTCCAACACCCTGCCGCTGCTGGTGCTCGGCTTCATCGCCGCGCTGCGGGGCATCGGCCGCTTCCTGGGCGTGGCCTTCGCCGTCATCGTCATCGACGGGCTCGGCGTCTGGGCGTTCTCCCCCGCGCACACCAACACCGCGGGCGCGTCCGGCCTGATCTTCGGCCTGTTCAGCTATCTGCTGGTGCGCGGCTTCGTCGACCGCCGCGCGCTGGAGTTGGTGGTGGGCCTGCTCGTCGGGGCGTACTACGGCACCTCCATCCTGTGGGGCGTGCTGCCGGTGCACACCGGCGTCTCCTGGCAGGGCCATCTCTTCGGCCTCGTCGGCGGGGTGGCCGCGGCCTACCTGTTCCGTGAACGGCCGGCCGAGGTACGGGCCGGCGAACCACCGTACGGCGGCTGAGCGGTTGCCGGATTCCGGCAACCAACCGGCCGGCAACTCGCCCTGAACAACCCGGGTGATTCCACAGCGCCCGCACAGTTACGCTTCTGCTCCAGCTCGTCCACTTACCCACCCCTTTCCTAGGAGTTCGTCATCATCAGCATGCGCAAGGGCCTCGCCGCCGCCGGAGTGGTGGCCCTCATATCCGCCGGGTCCGCAGCGTGCGGTGCGGACAGCCCCGCCTCGCCCCAGGGAAAGGTGAGCGACGCCTTCCAGAAACTCGGCAAGCAGAACACCGTCTCCGTCGACCTGGGCTTCAGCGGCACCTCCGCCCAGATCTACTCGGCCATGAAGAACGAGGACGGCTTCACGCAGGCCGACGCCGACCTGCTCGCCTCGCTGCACGTCACGATCGGCGGCAGCTCGCAGCAGTCGCTGAACCTGCTCGGCAAGAGCTTCGGCAAGGGCGCGGACGCCACCAAGGGCTCCTCCGCGGGCTTCCTGCTCTCCACCGACGGCCCGAGCGGCAAGAAGCTGATCGAGGTGCGCATGGTCGACCAGAAGGTCTACCTGCGGGCCGACATCCAGGGCCTGGAGAAGCTCGACACCAGCAAGTCCGACGGCGACTCCATCAACCAGTTCAACGAGCAGTACCTCAACGGCCTGACCAGCACGCCCGGTTCGGTGGGGTCGGCGCTCAAGGGCAAGTGGGTCAGCATCGACCCGACGGTGTGGAGCGCGTTCGTCAAGAGCGCCCTCGCCGCCCAGGGCGCGGACAGCGGTTCCGGCTCGACCACCCCGACGCTCGACCCGCAGACCCAGAACCAGATCGTCACCTCGCTGCGCGCCGCGCTGACGAAGGACGCCACCTTCGCCGACGCCGGCAAGAAGGGCGGCGCCGACCACATCACGGTCACCGTGCCCGCGCAGCAGTTCGCGAAGGACGTGGCCACGGGCGTCACCCCGGCGCTCAAGCAGATCCCCGGCATGAAGCAGTCCGACCTGGACAGCCTGCAGAAGGCCGAGGGCGTGCCGAACAAGAAGGTCGCGGCCGACGTCGCCATCAAGGACGGCAAGATCGAGTCGATCACCTTCGACATCCACCAGTTGGACAGCCAGTCCACCGGCCCGCTGCCGCTGACCGTCGGGTTCAAGGGCAGCGCGGCGCCGATCTCCGCGCCGAGCGGCGCGGTCGCGCTCAACCCGCAGGACGTGGTGAGCGCGATCATGAAGCAGTTCGGCGGCGACGGCTCGGACAACTCGATGTTCTGAGCGCGGCCCCACCCGCGCCGCACGACGCCCGCCCGGTGAGGCGTGCCGTGCGGCGCGGACCGCGAGACGCGTGACACAGGACGGCGACGGCCCCGGCGGATCACACCCTCCCGCCGGGGCCGTTCACAAGTCCGTTTGCCCGCTACCAGCCCAGGCCGCGCGCGATCAGGTCGAAGAGCGCGAAGACGAAGAGCGTGATGCCGATGACGCCGTTCACCGTGAAGAACGCCCGGTTCAGGCGGCTCAGGTCGTGCGGCTTGACGATCGAGTGCTCGTAGACGAACGCGCCGGCCACGATCGCCATGCCCACCCACCAGAAGCCGCCCGCGCCGGTCGTGGCGCCGTACCAGACCAGCAGCGCGGTGGTGATCACATGGCAGACCCGCGCCCCGTACAGCGCCGCCGGGATGCCGAACCGGGCCGGCACCGACTTCACGCCGTGCGCCCGGTCCGCGGCCACGTCCTGACTGCCGAAGATCAGGTCGAACCCGCCGATCCACACCCCGACCGCCAGGCCCAGCACGACCGCGTGCCAGTCCCAGGAGCCGGTCACCGCAAGCCACGCGCCGATCGGCCCCATCGCCTGCGCGACACCCAGGATCGCGTGCGGGAAGTTGGTGAACCGCTTGCCGTACGGGTAGACCACCATCGGCACCACCGCGACCGGCGCCAGCGCCAGGCACAGCGGGTTGAGCAGCGCGGCGGCGCCGAGGAAGACCACCACGGCCGCCAGCGCCCCGGTCCACGCCGAGCGCACCGACAGCGCGCCGGTGACCAGTTCGCGCTTGGCGGTGCGCGGGTTGCGGGCGTCGATCTCCCGGTCGATGATCCGGTTGCAGGCCATCGCGAAGGTCCGCAGGCCCACCATCGCCACCGTCACCAGCAGCAGTTGGCGCCAGTGCACGCTGTGGCTCTCGCGGAACATCGCGGTCAGCGCGGCGATGTACGCGAACGGCAGCGCGAAGACCGAGTGCTCGATCATCACCAGCCGCAGAAAGGCCCGCACCCTGCTGTCGGGCCGCGGCTCCGACTCGAACAGATCCGGCGTCGTGGCGCTCACAGCTCGTCTCCGCTCTCTCCCAGCGCTGCCGCCTGGGAGGTACCCCCACCGCCCGCTCGGCACGAAAGTGCGGGTCTCGTCTTCGGCAGCCGCCCGGCGGCCTCGCGTGCGTCGCTCACCATCCGTACTCCTTCCACCGTTTCGTCACGAGCTCCGCCGTCTGCGGGTCGGAGAGCACCATCTCCGGCCAGCCGCCGTCACGGGTGTAGCCCTCCTCCGGCAGCTTACGGGTCGCGTCGATGCCTGCCTTGCCGCCCCAGAACTGCTGGTACGACGAGTGGTCGAGGTGGTCGACCGGGCCCTCCACCACCGTCAGGTCGCGGGAGTAGTCGGTGTTGCCGAACGCCCGCCAGGCCACCTCGTGCAGGTCGTGCACATCGCAGTCGGCGTCCACCACCACGATCAGCTTGGTGAGCGACATCATGTGGGCGCCCCACACCGCGTGCATCGTCTTCTGCGCGTGCTTGGGGTACTTCTTGTCGATGGAGACGATCGCGCAGTTGTGGAAGCCGCCCGCCTCCGGCAGGTGGTAGTCCACGATGTCCGGCACGATGATCTTCAGCAGCGGCAGGAAGAACCGCTCGGTGGCCCGCCCCAGCGGCCCGTCCTCGGTCGGCGGCCGGCCGACCACGATCGACTGGAACACCGGCCGCTTCCGCATCGTCACGCAGTCGATGGTCAGCGCCGGGAACGGCTCCTGCGGGGTGTAGAAGCCGGTGTGGTCGCCGAACGGCCCCTCCGGCAGCGTCTTCCCGGGCTCCAGCCAGCCCTCCAGCACCACCTCGGCGTGCGCGGGCACCTGGAGCGGCACCGTCTTGCAGTCCACCATCTCCACCCGCTTGCCCTGCACGAACCCGGCGAACAGGTACTCGTCGATGTCGCCGGGCAGCGGCGCGGTCGAGGCGTAGGTCACCGCGGGCGGGCAGCCGAACGCGATCGCCACCGGCAGCCGCTCGCCGCGCCGCTGGGCGACCTGGTAGTGGTTGCGGCTGTCCTTGTGGATCTGCCAGTGCATCCCGATGGTGCGCCGGTCGTGCCGCTGGAGCCGGTACAGGCCGAGGTTGCGCACCCCGCTGACCGGGTCCTTGGTGTGGGTCAGGCCGAGGTTGAAGAAGGACCCGCCGTCCTGCGGCCAGGTGAACAGGGCGGGCAGCCGGTCCAGGTCCACGTCGTCGCCGGTGAGCACGACCTCCTGCACCGGGCCGTCCTTCACCTTCTTCGGCGGCACGTGCACCATCCCGGCGAGCTTGCCGAACGCCTCCCGCACGCCGACGAACCCGTGCGGCAGCTCCGGTTTGAGCAGCCCGCCGATCTTCTCCCCGATGTCGGCGTACGACGTCAGGCCCAGCGCCTTCAGCAGCCGCCGGTCGGTGCCGTACACGTTCATCGCCAGCGGGGCGAGCGAGCCGCGCACGTTCTCGAAGAGCAGCGCGGGGCCACCGGCCTTGTTCACCCGGTCGGTGATCTCCCCGACTTCGAGGTACGGGTCCACCTCGGCGGTGATCCGCTTGAGGTCGCCGTCCTTCTCCAGTGCCCTCAGCAGCGAGCGGAGATCGTCGTAAGCCATGCGGTCAGTCTTCCACCCCGTGGCGGCGGTACGCGGCCGGGCCGCCGGACGCCGGACGCCAGGACGTAACCTGGGTGGGGTCAAGGATTGGTCAACATGGTGCCGGGGTTCTCGAAATGACGCGCTACATGCCGTTCCTGCTGGTGATCGCGGTATGGATATACGCGTTCGTGGACTGCCTCGGCACGCCGGACCGGCAGGTGCGCGGCCTGCCGAAGGTGGTCTGGCTGCTGATCGTGCTCTTCTTCGGCGAGATCCTGATCGGCCCGCTGGCCTGGCTGGCGCTGGGCAAGCGGCGGGTGCCGGGCCCGCGCGGCGCGGTCCGGCCCACGTGGGGGCCTGAGCTGTCCCGCCCGGCCGAGCGCCGGCCGCTGGACGGCCAGTTGCTCGAGGCACCGCGGGAGGACTGGGTGCCGCCGGACGACAACCCCGAGTTCCTGCGCTCGCTCGCCGAGCTGAACCGGCAGAAGCGCGGGGACGGCACGGCCCCCTCCCCCGAAGGCGAGTGAGCCGTACCGTCCCGGTGAGCGGTACGCCGCGAGGCGAGCTTCGTCACACCCCGGCGTAGGAGTGCTTGCCGGTCACGAAGATGTTCACGCCGTAGTAGTTGAACAGGAAGCACGCGAAGGCGACCAGCGCCAGGTACGCGGCCTTGCGGCCCTTCCACCCGGCGGTCGCGCGGGCGTGCAGGTAACCGGCGTACACCACCCACGTGATGAACGACCAGGTCTCCTTCGGGTCCCACTCCCAGTAGTGGCCCCACGCGGCCTGCGCCCAGATCGCGCCCGCGATGATGGTGAACGTCCACAGCGGGAAGACCAGCGCGTTCATCCGGTACGCGAACTTGTCCAGGCTCGCGGCGGCCGGCAGCCGCCGCATGATGTCGCCCCAGCGGTTGTCCTGCGCCCGCCCGGCCAGCAGCGCCATCTCGTAGTGGTCGCGGAACAGGTAGAGCAGCGTGCCGACGGCCGCGAGGTAGAACACCGCGCCGGAGATGATCGCGCAGGACACGTGAATCCACAGCCAGTACGAGTGCAGCGCCGGCACCAGCTGCTCGCTGGAGGTGTAGAGCACCGACAGCGCCAGGCCCAGGTCGAGCAGCACCGACGTGGTCAGGAAGAGCCCGATCCAGCGGACGTTCTTCTTCAGCACCAGCAGCAGCAGGTACGCGCCGACCGCCACCGCGCCGAACGTGGTGGAGAACTCGTACATGTTGCCCCACGGCGCGCGCTGCACCGAGGCGGCCCGGAAGGCGACGCCGCTGACGTGCAGCAGCCACGCCAGGGCGGTGAAGGAGATCGCGATCCTGCCGTACAGGTCGCCCTTGTCGTTGTCGCCCGCGGCGCCCGGGCCGTCCGCGATGTCGCGGTCGCTGGCGGAGGAGCGGGTGACGACCTTGGGGCGCTCCAGCGTGGTGGTGCCGCCTGCCGAGCGCACCGCCACCGCGGGCACGGCCGCGTCCTGGGCCGCCTCCCGGGTGAGCGCGGCCGACTGCACGGCGATCTTGCTGCGGCCGCCGAAGACCCACTCCGCGAGGTGCGCGAGGAAGGCCAGCGCGTACACGAACATGGCCGAGCGGATCAGGTAGTTGCTGTAGTTCGCGAAGTTCTCGTTGACCGCGGCCGCGAGGTTCACGCGCGGGCTCCTTCGTCGTCGGGCGGGGTTTGCGGTTCGTCGGGGGCGTTCGAGGCGCCGGACCCGGATACGGTCCCGGGTGTGGCCTCGTCGGCGGTATCGGAGGGGCGCTCGGACGCGGACCCGGTGGCCGGATCGGCAGCGGAGTCGTCGGCCGGCTCGGGGTCGTCGGTCCGCGCGGCGGCGGATCTGACCGGGGCGGCCGGTTGGAGCTGGTCGACGAGTTCGCCCAACTCGTCGGCGATCCTGGCCGACTCGCTGCGGCCGAGGCCGCCCATCTCGACCAGGGTGCCGCCATCGGACGGCACCGCCCGCACCCAGATCCGGCGCCGCTGGATGAACAGCGACCCCATCAGGCCGAGGATCGCGACGATGCCGCTGACCAGTGCCAGCTCGTTGCCGGACTGGTGGGAGATGCTGAAGCTGGCCCAGCGCTTGACCCCGTCGAACTCCAGGGTGCCGGCGCCGCCGGGCAGGTCCATGGAGTCGCCCGGGCCGAGCGCGACGCCGTTCACACCGGTCTTGGTGTTCAGCTTGAACTGCTTCATGTGCGTGGTGTCGAGCTGGTAGACGTTCTGCGCGATGCCGGAGTCCAGGCCGAGGTCGCCGTGGTAGGCGTTGAGCCACAGGATCGGCTGCAGTTCGCCGGGGAAGAGCGACATCGGGCCGCGCGAGGTGTCACCGGTCGGCGTGAAGTAGCCCTCGAACGCGAGCTGGTCGGGCTTGCCGTTCTTGCCCATCGCGTCCGGGACCTTGATCACACCGGTCGAGGTCAGGTTGGCGTCCTGCGGCAGGAACGGCACCGGGCCCTGGTAGGCGACATTGCCCTGGGCGTCCTTGACGGTGACCACGGGCGCGTAGCCGTGCGAGATCAGGTACACCTTCTCGCCGCCGATGTTCAGCGGGTGGTTGGTGGAGATCGTGCCCTTCGTGGTGTGCGCGCCGCTGGTGCCGCTCCAGTAGTGGATGTTCGCCTGGAACTTCAGCGCGGTGCCGCGCTCCGGGCCGCTGGTGGCGTACTGGTCGTCGAAGCTGTCCAGCGTGAAGCCGAACGGCTTGAGGTCGTCGGCGCCGTAGAGCGTGCCACCGGAGAAGTCGTCGTACTGGGTGAGGTTGTTGACGAAGCCGTCCTGGCCCTCGACGACCAGCTTGCCGCCGGACGCCGCGTTCAGCGAGGTCCAGGCGAAGCCGATCAGCAGGCCGAACAGGGCCACGTGGAAGCAGAGGTTGCCGGCCTCCCGCAGATAGCCCTTCTCGGCGGCCACCGAGGTGCCGGTGGCGTTGACCCGGAACCGCCGCCCGCGCAGCGCCTTCCGGGCCGCCTGCGCGACCTGCTCCGGGCTCGCGTCGGTGTGCCAGGTGCTGTACGCGGGCAGCCGGACCAGGTGCCGGGGCGCGGCCGGCGGCTTGGCCCGCAGCTGCCCGACGAACTGCCAGCTGCGCGGCACGATGCAGCCGGCCAGCGAGATGAACAGCAGTATGTAGATCGCCGAGAACCACGGCGAGCCGTAGACGTGGAACAGGTCCAGCTTGGAGTACAGCGGGCTGATGTCCGGGTGCGCCTTCTTGAACGCCGCGACCTTCAGCTCGTCGCTGTGCTGCGGGATCAGCGAGCCGGGGATCGCGGCCAGCGACAGCATGAAGAGCAGGATCAGCGCGATCCGCATCGAGGTGAGCTGCCGCCACATCCAGCGCAGCCAGCCGAGCACGCCGAGCGAGGGCCCGCTGGCCAGGGTGTCCACCGGCTGGGTGGACAGCTGCGCGCCCGCGGCACCGAGGCCGTCCTCGCCGCCGGTCCCCTCTTCCTGGATGCCGGGGTCCCGGTCCTCCCGGACGTCGCGGTCCCGGCCGGCGTCCGGCCCGGGGCCCTGGCCGGGGACACGGCCGTCGCTTGGCTTGTGCGTGATGCTCACGGTTCAGACCCCTGTGGAGAAGCCGCTGGACCAGATCTGCATCTGGTAGGTGATGTGGTCCCACACGCCGGTGACGAGCAGCACCCCGACGGCGACGAGCATGCCGCCGCCGATCCGCATGACCCACGCGTAGTGCCGCTTGACCCACCCGAAGGCGCCCAGCGTACGGCGGAAGGCCAGCGCGGCCACGATGAAGGGCACCCCGAGGCCCAGGCAGTAGAAGACCATCAGCAGCGCGCCGCGCCCGGCGCTGGCGTTGCTGAAGGCCAGCGACTGCACCGCGCCGAGCGTCGGTCCGACGCAGGGCGTCCAGCCCAGCCCGAACATGGCGCCGATCAGCGGGGCGCCGGCCAGCCCGACCCCGGGCCGGTAGTGGAAGCGGAACTCCCGCTGGGTGATGCCGCCGAGGATGCCCATGAAGGCGAGCCCGAGCACGATGGTGAGCGAGCCGAAGATCCGGGTCAGCAGCTGCCGGTGCTCCTGGAGGTCGGAGCCGAAGTTGCCGAACAGGGCACCGCCGGAGACGAACACCGCGCTGAAGCCGAGCACGAACAGCAGCGACCCGGCGAACATCCGCCCGCGCCGGGCCTCGCCGAGGTCGCTGCCAGTGACGCCGGTCACGTAGGAGAGGTAGCCGGGCACGAGCGGCAGGACGCAGGGCGAGGCGAAGGAGATCAGCCCGGCGAACATCGCGATCGGTATGGCCGCGATGAGCGCTCCGGACGTCACCGTGTCCGCGCTGCCGGCCAGGAGGAGAGTGCCGCCCGCCACGTCACTTCTCCGCGGCGACGGGGTCGATCAGCTTGTGCAGCTGGTCCTCGGTGAGCGCGGCCAGCGCCCGCCCCGCGACCCGGCCCTGCCGGTCGATCACGAGGGTGGCCGGCAGGCTCTGCGGGTTGAGACTGCCCTTGGGGAACTTCAGGATCAGCTTGCCGTACGGGTCGTACAGGCTCGGGTAGGTGATGCCGAAGCGCTTGTCGAACCGGGCGGCGTTGGAGCGGTCCAGGTCACGGGTGTTGATGCCGAGGAACTGGACGCCCTTGCCCGCCTCGGCCGTGGCGACCTTGGCCAGGTTGGGCGCCTCGGCCCGGCAGGGCGCACACCACGACCCCCAGATGTTGACCACGACGACCTTGCCCTTGTACGCGGCGAGGCTGGTGGTGGCGCCGGCCACGGTCTTGCCGGACAGTTCCGGGGCGGGCTTGCGCTGGGCGGCCTTGACCATCGTGATGTCGCCGTTGCCACCGACGAAGTTGGAGTTGCCGGCGCCGGACGACGACGTGGACGAACTGCATGCGGCGAGCGTCAGCGCCAGCGCCACGGCTCCGGCCGGCGCGGCGGCGCGACGGAGCAGGCGGCGACCGAAGGCGCACGGAGAACTCATGTGAAAAGTTTCGCATGGGCCCTCGGACGATCTTCCGCACCCCCCCACCGTCAACCCCAAAGACGGCAATTGCCCCAAGTAAGGATGCGAGGGTCAGGTCGCCGCCGGCACCGAGGGCGCGGCTCCGGTCGCGGGGGCGGCCCCGGTCGCGTCGGAGGCCGGCACCTGCCCGGTGAACTCCTTCCAGCCGCCGGGCGGCTGCCCGCCGACCTCCAGCTCGCGCAGCTTGGCCAGCATCGCCGGGTCCTGGGCGTCCAGCCAGTCGCTGAGCTGCTGGAAGGAGACCAGCCGCACGTCCTTGTAGCCGAGCGAGGCGATGTGCTGGAAGGCACCCTCGACGGCGTCCATGTAGATGCCGCCGTTCCAGTCCTCGAAGTGGTTGCCGATGTAGAAGGGCGCGCGGTTCGTCTCGTAGGCGCGCTGGAACCCGGCGACGTACGAGGCGGTCGCCTGGCTGCGCCAGTACGGGTAGTTGCGCGGGTCGGACTTGGTGGCGGCGTGGGACTGGTTGGCGAGCATGTTGTAGTCCATCGACAGGACCTCGAACGTGTGCCCCGGGAACGGGATGAGCTGGAGCGGGAAGTTCCACAGGCCCTGCATCTTGTCCGGCCAGGTCTGGTTGCCGCCGGGGTTGCTGGTGTCGTAGCGCCAGCCGAGCGCGGCCGCGGTGGGCAGCAGGCTGTCCTGGCCGAGCAGGCAGGGGGTGCGGCCGCCCATCAGAGTCTTCTCGTAGTCGAACGGCAGCGGCTCGTCGTCGTGCCAGCCGGTGTTCGTCTTCCACTGGGTGACGAACGACACGGCCTGGTCGATCTCGCTCTTCCAGTCCGCCGGGGTCCAGCGGCCGACGCTGCCGGCGCCGGCGCAGAAGTGGCCGTTGAAGTGGGTCGCGATCTCGTGGCCGGCGTTCCACGCCTGCCGCAGGTTGTCGAGCGTCATCTTGATGTGGTCGTCGGCGAGGTACCCGATGTCGGAGGCGCCGAGCGGGCTGTTCGGCGGCGCGTACTGCAGCTTCTTGCCCTCCGGCAGCAGGTAGAGGCCGGAGAGGTTGAAGGTCATCTTGGCGCCGTGGTCGTCGGCGAGCTTGCGGAAGCGGGGGAAGAGGCCGTTGCCGATCTCGCCGGCGCCGTCCCAGGAGAAGACCACGAACTGCGGGGGCGTCTGGCCCGGCTCCAGCCGGTCCACCACGGGCTGGCCGGGCTGCGGGCCGGTGTCGGCGGTGGAGCCGTCGCCGATCAGCCGCACGGTCGTCGACGGGGCCTTCGCGCCACTCGCGCCGGAGTGCTCCCCCGTCTTGCGGGCGCTCGGGGCGGAACCCGAGGTGCCCCCCTCCTTGGCGCTGCAGCCCGCCATGGCGACACCCGCGGCGGCTCCGGCGGTGGTGGTCAACAGGGCCCTTCGGGTCATGGCACTCATGCGATCCCCGTCTCTCGGCGTCTGCGTTCTGCGTCTGCGTTCTGCGTCCGCGTCGTTGCCCCTCACCACTTCCTCACGGTCATGGGGAAACGGGGGCTCTCCGCCGAATAGCCCACTTATGGGCTAAACAGATCACCTTAAAAGAGGCCTGGAGCTGGCATATGCGCGAGAAGGGTGCCAAGCAAAGGGGCACGGTGCCCTGACGGAAAAGGGCAGCGAAAAGGGGCGCGGGGAATACCTCCCAGCGCCCCTTACCTACGTGCGCACCCTCTTCCGTGACGGACCCAGGGTGCGCCTACCCGCCTGCCGGCTACGCGCCTACGCGCCCACCGAGCCCCGTACCGGCTTCGCGCCCGCCCGCAACCTCGCCGGGACCAGGTCGATCGCCGGCTCGCTGTAGCCGACGGAGATGATCTCGTCGCCCTGGAACGTGAAGCTGGTCACGCTCGCCAGCGTGCACTGCCGCTTCCGCGGGTCGTGCCACAACCTGCGCCGCTCCGCGTAGGACCGCACGATCCAGATCGGCAACTGGTGGCTGACGCACACCGCCTCGTGCCCGCGCGCGGCGTCCCGCGCCGCGCCCAGCGCCGCCATCATCCGCACCACCTGGTCGACGTACGGCTCCCCCCAGCTCGGCCGGAACGGATTGGTGAGGTACTTCCAGTTCGCCGGCCGGCTCAGCGCGCCGTCGCCGACCCCGAAGGTCTTGCCCTCGAAGATGTTCGCCGCCTCGATCAGCCGCGGGTCGGTCGCGATGTCCAGCGAGAACGCCTTCGCGATCGGCGCCGCGGTCTCCTGGGCCCGCTCCAGCGGGGACGCGACGACGTGGCGGATGTCACGCCCCGACAGGTGCCCGGCGACCCGGTCGGCCATCTGCCGGCCGAGTTCGGAGAGGTGGTAGCCGGGCCGCCGCCCGTACAGCACCCCCTCGGGGTTGTGCACCTCGCCGTGGCGCATCAGGTGCACGACGGTCAGCTCGGTGGGATCGGCACTCATGCGTGGGCCTCCGCTGCGGCACGTGCGGCGGCGGGCAGCGCCGCGGCGATCCGCTGCACCGCCTGCTCGTCGTGTGCGGTCGACACGAACCAGGATTCGAACGCGGACGGCGGCAGGTAGACGCCCTGCGCCAGCATCGCGTGGAAGAAAGCGGTGAAACGGTACGCCTCCTGCTTCTTCGCGTCGTCGAAGTCCCGTACCTCGGCGTCGGTGAAGAAGACGGAGAACATGCTGCCCGCGGTCTGCACCCGGTGCGCGACGCCCTCCTTGTCCAGCGCGGCGCTCACCAGTTCGCGGATCTGCGCGGAGACCGCGTCGAGCCGGGCGTACGCGGCCGCGTCCAGCAGGCGGAGTTGGGCCAGCCCGGCGGCGGTGGCGACCGGGTTACCGGAGAGCGTGCCGGCCTGGTAGACCGGCCCGGCCGGGGCGAGCGCGGCCATCACGTCGGCGCGCCCGCCGAAGGCCGCGGTCGGGAAGCCGCCGCCCATCACCTTGCCGAAGGTCAGCAGGTCCGGGCGCACCCCGTCGATGCCGTACCAGCCGGCCGCGCTGACCCGGAAGCCGGTCATCACCTCGTCGGAGATGTAGAGGGCGCCCTCGGCCGTGCACAGTTCCTTGAGCCGCGCGTTGAAGCCGTCCCGCGGCGGCACGACGCCCATGTTGCCCGGCGACGCCTCGGTGATGACGCAGGCGATCTCTCCCGGGTGCGCGGCGAACGCGGCCCGTACGGCCTCGATGTCGTTGTACGGCAGCACGATGGTGTCGCCGGCCTGCGCGCCGGTCACCCCGGGGGTGTCCGGCAACCCGAAGGTGGCCACCCCGGAACCGGCGGCGGCCAGCAGCGCGTCCACATGACCGTGGTAGCAGCCGGCGAACTTCACCACCTTCGCGCGGCCGGTGAAGCCGCGGGCCAGCCGGATCGCCGACATCGTGGCCTCGGTGCCCGACGACACCAGGCGCACCTGGTCCAGCGGTTCGACCCGCGCCACCATCGCCTCGGCGAGCGCGACCTCGCCCTCGGTGGGCGTACCGAAGGAGGTGCCCCCGACCACCGCCGCCTGCACGGCCGCGATCACCTCCGGGTGCGCGTGGCCGAGAATCATCGGTCCCCACGAGCAGACGAGGTCGACGTACTCGCGCCCGTCGGCGTCGGTCAGGTACGGGCCCGCACCGGAGACCATGAACCGCGGCGTGCCGCCCACCGCGCGGAACGCCCGCACCGGGGAGTTCACGCCACCTGGGGTCACGGCCGCCGCGCGGTCGAAGAGTTCCTGGGACACTGGTGCTTCGTACGGATAGCTCACAGGCACATGCTCTCAAACGACGGGCGTTGCGCCGCAACGTCTCGACCTCGTATCTGAGACGATGATCGGGTTGCATGGTTGGGTCGACGGATGGTCGGGTAGTGGAATGCAGCAGCGCGGTGGTGAACCGGGCGACGTGCCGGGCGATCGCGAGCCCGAAAACCCCCGTCCCACCGGCCGGCGACGCCGGCCCGCCGATCGCGTACCGCAGGAGAACAACGACTCCGGGGCCGACCGCCCGGAACAGCGACCGACCGCAGAGGGCAGGAGCAGGGGTGGCCGAGTGGGGGTGACCTACAAGTACTTCGGCGCGCCCGACGGGGCCACGGCGGCCCGCGTCCCGATCTCCATGCGCCCGGAGGAACTCGGGGGGGACGAACTCGGCCAGGGCATGTACACCAAGGTCAAGCCGGAGACGATGGCCGCGATGGTGCTCACCGGCATCGAGGGCATACCTCCGTCGAAGGTCCCGCCGCTCGAACTCGTCGTCCTGCACCCGGATTACGCCGTGGTCCGGCTGCCGGCGTCCGTGGTCGACCCGCTGCGCACCGCCAACGAGGAGTCGTTGGGCGCCGCCGCCTTCATCTGGTCCACGGTGCCCGACCGGCGCGGCCCGCGCGACGCGTTCGTGATCTACCAGATGCTGCACGAATGGCAGGATTTCGCCCGCCGCTGCGAGGAGTCCGGCCACCAGCTCTACTGCCTGGTCTGGCCGTAGCACCTCCCCCTGGGGCCCGTCCCGGCCCCTTCGTCCGGCGGCGCGCTTCGCCCCCTTCGCCCGGTTTGCCGCTGGCGGATCACCGCAACGTCCTGGACACGCACAACACCCTTCCGGGGCAGGCGAGTCGGCGGCGCAGTCGGCGGGCGCAGGCCCCGGATCAGCGCTCGCGCGCCGCCGTCGCGTAGTGCGCGAAGAACGCCTCGGCCGCGGCGTCGACCGCCAACGGGTCGGCGCCCGTGGTGAGTTCCGACAGCAGGCCGCGGCTGGTGGCCAGCCACAGCAGCGCCTCGGCCCGGGCCCGGCCGGCGGGGACGCCCACCGCCCTTACCAGCGGCAGCAGTTCGTCGATCCACGGCTCGCGGGTCTCGTCCACGCCGGGCCGGCGGGCCCGCAGCGCGAACCCGACGCGGTACAGCGGCCACATCCGGGGCTCGGCGAGGTGCCGCCACATCCGGCGCATCGTCGTAGCCGGATCGGCGTCCTCGGCGCCGAAGGCCGCGAGGTGCGCCCGCTCGCGCCGCTCGCACGCCTCGTGCACCGCGACCAGCAGGCCCTCGCGCGAACCGAAGTGGTACAGCAGCAGCGAGTGGCCGACCCCGATCGCCCCGGCGAGCGAGCGCAGGCTCCCGTCGAACCCCTCCCGGCCGGCGTCGCTCAGCAGGTGATCGAGCACGGCGCCGGTCAACTCGTCCTTCGCGCTCACATCCCTCACCCTACGTGACCGCAAGGGCTAGGGTGGGGGCGAGCGACTTGACCAGATGGTCAAGGCAGCCGGACCCCGGGAGGCGGGCATGCGGTACGAGACGCAGATACGGGTGGACGCGTCGGCGCGGACGGTGTGGGCGCTGCTGGCCGACCTCGGCGGCTGGCCGCGGTGGACCCCCACGGTCACCGCGGCCGAGGTCCACGGCGCGGCCGAACTCGCCGTCGGCACGCCGGTCACCCTCACCCAACCGGGCCGCCGCCCCACCACGTACACCGTCGACACCGTCGAGCCCGGCCGCCGCTTCCGCTGGAGCCGCAGCGCCGGCGGCGTCCGGCAGTGGGCCGACCACGTCGTCCGCCCCGACGGCGCGGACCGCTGCGAGGTCGTCCTCACCTTCGCCATGGAAGGCCCGGCCGGCGCCCTCCTCGGCCGCCTCGGCGCCGCCACGATCCGCCGCATGGTCGACACCGAGGCCGCCTCCCTGAAGGCCGGCGCGGAGCGCGCCCCGGAGTGAGCCGCGCCCCGGAACCGGGCGAGGGTCCTTCGGCTAACCGGGCGGGGCGGCCGGGGAGTTCGGGGCGGCCGGAGGGCTCGGGGGGTTCGGGGCGCTCGGGGGGTTCGGGACGCCGAGCAGTTCGTGGAAGGCCGGCCGCAGCATCGCGACGACCTGCTCCGGCGAGGCGTCCCGCAACCCGTCGAGCCCAAGCAGGTGCCGCCCGACGACCGAGCCGATCGTGATCGCGCCGACCAGCCCCGCCCGCAGGTCGGGGGCCTCCCCGTCGATCCGCTCGGCGGTGCGCCGCTGCTGCTCCAGCATCGCCTCGCGGGCCTCCACCACCGCCTCGGGACGGGTGAACATCGACCGCAGCACCGCCATCACGTCGGTCGGCTCGTCCGACAGCTTGTCGGCGAGCGCGGCCAGCAGTTGCTCGGCGATCCCCTCGATCGTGTCGGCGGAGACGTCGTCCGGCGCCATCCGCGCGACCTGCTGGAAGAGCGCCTCCTTGGAACCGAAGTAGCGCGTGACCAGGCTCGGATCGGTGTACGCCGCGGCGGCGATGGCCCGTACGGTGGCCCGCTCGTACCCGACCTCGGCGAACAGCCGGCGCGCGGCGGCGAGGATACGGGCCTCGGTGGCACGCCGCCGCTCGGCCCGCGTGGTCGTCCGGGCCGGGACGGAGGCCGAGTCGGAGGGGGAGGTGGAGGCCGAGCCGGAGGCGGTCGGCGGCTTATCCGGGGGCGTCACAGATTCAGCCTACACGCGTTGACCGAAGGGCCGGCGACCGCTACCGTCGTTTGAGTCAACACGCGTTGCACGAAACGTGCCGCGTCGTGCGGCCGAGGCGTGCCGCGACACACCGTTTCACGCCATTCCGTACCATGTTGCGCCGCGTTGCACCGTGTTGCGCCCCCATGCGCCGCGGCCGGGCCCGTACCCCGGCCGCGGTCCGGCACCGACACCCGCACCGGCACCCGCACCCGCACCGGCCCGCCCGCTCTCGACTCCAGGAGCACTGCCATGACCCAGACCGTCCTGCTCAGCGCGTTCGCCGGGTTGATGGCCGCGAACGCGCTGCCGCACTTCGTCAGCGGCATCACCGGCCGCCCGTACCCGAGCGTGACGGGCAACGGGCCGGTGCCGAACGCGATCGGGGGCTGGGCGCTCTTCGTGGTCGCCGGGCTGAGCCTGTACTGGGCCCGCCCCGGCGACCATCCCGGCGCGGCCTGCGTCGCGGCCGCGCTCGGGGCGCTGCCGATGGCCGTCTTCCACGCGGCGGGCGGCCCGGCCTGGGTGAACACCAGGTCCGGCCGCCCCAACCCGTAGGCAACCCGTAGGCGCACCCCGGCAATCGGCCGCCGGGCCCACACGACCGCGGCCGCCCGGGGGGAGGGCCGGGCGGCCGCGGTTCACCGAAGGCGTGCGCTCAGCGCGTCACCATGCCGAGGGGGCCGGCGGCGGCACCACCGCGGGACGGTCGTCGCAGGTGATCGTGTTGGGCAGTTCCCACGGGGCGAGCCAGTCCCCGGTGGTGCCCCCGCCGTCGTTGCCGCCGAGGTCGGTGAGCGTGAACTCCGAGCCGCTGGGCGTGAAGTTGAACGAACCGCAGTTGTTGACGCCGACCGCGCCCACGTTGCGGGCGTCCACGTTCTGGAAGGTGGCGCCGCCGGCGACCCGCGCGCTCAGCACCGACGTGCCGGTGCCGTCCACCTTGATGTCCTTGAAGTGCACGTTGGTGATCGAGTAGAGGTCCTTCACCGGGAAGTCGCTCACCAGCATGATCGCGTTGTAGGTGTTGTCGAGGAAGTCGTCCCCGGTCACCTCGATGTCGGCGCTGATGTTCTTCTCCAGCGCGTAGAACCAGATCGCGCCGAGCCCGATGTTCCAGTTCAGGTCGTAAGTGCCTGCCCGCACCGTGGTGTTGCCGGTGATCCACAGGTGGCCGGTGAACGCCTCGGCGCCGAACCGGGAGCCGACCTGGATGCCGCTGCCCTCGCGGATCGGGTCGGCGACCAGGTTGCCGGAGACGGTGTTGTCGGTGCCGCCGTAGATCGCGATGCCGTTGGCGAGCACCGGCGTCTGGACGGTGTTGTGGTCGAAGGTGTCGTTCGCGTCCTCGACCTTGTCCGACCACATCGCCAGCCCGTCGTCACCGGTGTTGCGGACGACGTTGTTCCGCACCACCGAATCGGTCACGCCGGTGTGGAAGTTGATGCCGTCCGCGGTCTGGTCCACGATCTCGTTGCCGGTGATCGTCAGGTCGTGCATCGGGCCGTCGAACCACATGCCGGCCTTGGTGTGCTGGATGTACAGGCCGGAGATGGTGGAGTCGCTGAGCGCGCCGCCGATCCCGTTGACCTGGTCGGTGTCCACCCGGTCCCGGACGTCGCCCTCGATGGCGAAGCCGGACAGGTGCACGTCGCTGCTGCCGCCGTCCGCCGCGTCCTTGCCGTAGAAGCCGACGCCGGTGTGGAGCGACCCTCCCCCAGGCCCTGCGGGCTGGGAGGTGCTCCCAGGAGCGGGCTTGCTCAGCGTGACCTGGTGGCCCTTGATGACCGTGTACCAGTTGCCGGCGCCCTCGATCGTGACGTGGTCCACCACGATGTGCCGGTTGACCTGGAAGGTGCCCGGCGGGATGTACACCTTCAGGTGCGCCCGCCTGGCGAAGGCGATCGCCTTGTCGATGGCGTCCGCGGAGTCCCGGCGGCCGGTCGGGTCGGCGCCGAAGGCCAGCACGTTCGCCGCCGGCAGGTCGATCTTCGGCGCGGCCACCAGCTGCGAGTCCATCAGGTCGACCGTGGTGGTCGCGGCGCCCTTCGGCACCGTGAGCCGGACCTTCTCCCCCGCCTGGTAGGTGCGGCCGAGCAGCAGCCGCTGCTCGTCGTAGAAGTGGTTGGGGCGGAACGGCTTGGCGACCGTCGGCGTCGGCGTGGTCTGGTCCGGCACGCACGCGCACTCGGTGATCCACTGGTCGGGGTAGAGCAGGTCCGCGTCGGGGTCGTTGGAGAACGGGTACTGGTTGTAGAGCCAGGCGTACTGCGAGGTGAGCGTCATCGTCTTGCGGCCCTGGACACCGCCGCCGCTCTTCGCCGCCAGCGAGACGTCCAGCGGCGAGGTGATGCCGCCGCCGGCCGGCGCGTCCGGAATGCTGTAGCGGACGCTGATCGCGTTGGCCGCGCTCGGCAGCGTGAACTCGACGTACTGGCCCGGCTTCAGCGTCACCGCACTGCGGCCGGACGCCTCGGCGGGCAGGGTGTACGCGGCCGTGCCCGGGCCGATCACCGTGCCGTCGGTGGCGGCGTCCTCGGCCTCCTGCTCGGCGAACCCGAGGTCGGCGCCCCGGCCCGCGACGAGCGAGGGGTCGAGGGCGGCGCGGGTGACGGCCGCGGCCTGGCCCGCGCCCGGCCCCCCGCCGTGGGCGACGCCGCCCGCGTACGCGGGTGCGCCGGCCAGCACACCGAGGCCGACCGCGGCCGCGGTCACCGCGGCGAAGGCGGCCGCCGCTCTTCGTCGGGATCTGCCGGGCCCACTTGCCACCGCACCGGTGATGCTCCGTGACATCGCTAGCTCGTTTCTCTTGAGGGGGCGAAACGGTGAGGTGACAGTAGGGCGGCCCGATCCGCCACCACAAGATTCCTGCACAGGTATTTCGTGTCTTTGGCGAACAACTACGCCTGTCCGTCGGGTTCTTGCGGAACGATCGAGAGTACTTGCGGCCGTACGGGCGGGGCGAGCGGGGCTGATGGGACCGCCGGGGCGACGCGGGGAGGCGCGAGCGGTGCGCGG
Source organism: Streptomyces sp. NPDC087270 (assembly GCF_044744625.1). Taxonomy (NCBI): domain Bacteria; kingdom Bacillati; phylum Actinomycetota; class Actinomycetes; order Kitasatosporales; family Streptomycetaceae; genus Streptomyces; species Streptomyces sp. NPDC087270. The sequence continues at coordinate 34,399 of NZ_JBIUYR010000010.1, read as the reverse complement.
GGCGTACGGGGCCGGTGGGTGCGGGGCCGGTGGGTGCGGAGGCGGTGGCGTACGGGCCCGGCGGGTGCGGGTGCGGCGGGGGCGGGACGGCGGGGGCCGCGCACCGGGCGCGACTACCTAAGCGTGACGGATTCCGCCGGCGCCGGCCCTCCGTAGCGTCTGCCGTACCGGAGCACCGGCCGGGGCGACCGCCCCGGCCCGGCAGGACCGGACGACCCGAGGAGCCCCACATGACCGCCTACGCCGTCGCCCACATGCGCAGCGTCACCCCGCACCCCGAGATCGGCCTCTACCTCGACCGGATCTCCGACACCCTCGACCCCTTCGGCGGCCGCTTCCTCGTCCACGACTCGGTGCTGGACGTGGTGGAGGGCACCTGGCCCGGCCACCTGATCGTCATCGAGTTCCCCGACCTGGCGGCGGCGCGGGACTGGTACGCCTCGCCCGCGTACCGCGAGATAGCGCGTTACCGCACCGACCACACCGACTCCGACATCGTCTTCACCGCCGGGGTGGCCGACGGCTACCGGGCCTCCTCGCAGCACTGAGCGTGCCGTCGACCACGGCCGTGGAGGCGCCGGCGAACGCGCCCGTGACCACACCCGCGAACGCGCCCGTCCGCGGCGGTCCCCGGAGGTCTCCTGCGGTCTCCGGCGATAGGGTCGGGGCGACGACGGCAGTGGCCAGGCGCGAGGTGGGAGCCCGTATGCAGGACCAGACGATCGGCGGCTATCTGGATCGGCTCGCCGCCCGCGAACCGGCACCCGGCGGCGGGGCGGCGGCGGCCCTGCACGCGGCCCAGGGTGCGGCTCTGCTGGCGATGGTGGCCCGCTACACCACCGGCGAGAAGTACGCCGCACATGCCGCGCAGGTCGCCGCGATCACCGCGGCGGCCGATGAACTGCGGCTGCGGGCGCTGGAGTTGGCGCAGGAGGACGCGCGGGCCTTCACCGCCGTCACCGACGCGTACAAGCTGCCGCGGGCCGAGGCCGAGCAGAAGGCGGCCCGCTCGCTGGCCATCGCCGACGCGCTCGCGGGTGCTGCCCGGCCGCCGGCCGACGTGATCGCCGTCGCCGCCCGGGTGGTCGAACTCGCCGAGGAGCTGCTGCCGTTCGGCAACCCGAACGTCGTGACCGACATCGCCGCCGCCACCGAGGCCGCGCGCGCCGCGGCCACCACCGCCCGGGTGAACGTCGAGATCAACCTCGGCGGCATCAAGGACGAGGCGGTACGGGCCGAACTCACCATCGCCATCGGGGGCGTGGACCGGCTCGCCGCCCGCGCCCACGCCGTGACCGAGGCCGTACGCAAGGCGATCGCCCGATGACCGCCACGCCTTCGGTGGCCCTGGACGGCCGCCCGCGCGCCGCCGAGATCCGGGCCGAAGTCGCCCTTGCCGCCGCCGAGTCGGCCGCGGGCGGGAACCGGCCCCGGCTGGCCGTGGTGGTCGCCACCGAGGACGAGTCGACCGCCTGGTACGTACGCTCCATCGCCCGCGCCGCCGAGAAGGCCGGGCTGGCCTGCGACCTCGTGACGCTGCCCGCCGACAGCCAACCCGCGCTCATCCGGGAGGAGTTGGAGCGGCTGAGCGCGGACCGGTCCGTGCACGGCGTCATCCTCCAGACCCCGCTGCCCAAGGGCGCGGTCGCCGCGGAACTGGCCGCGGCCCTCGACCCGGCCAAGGACGTCGACGGCGCGAACCCGCTGAGCCTGGGCCGGCTCGCCGCCGGACTGCCCGCCTTCGCCCCCGCCACCGCCGAAGCCGTCGTCCAGCTCCTGGACTTCCACGACGTCCCGCTCTCCGGTCGTACGGTCACCGTCGTCGGCCGCTCCACGGTGGTCGGCAAGCCGCTGGCGCACCTGCTGCTGGACCGGGACGCCACGGTGACCGTCGCCCACTCCCGCACCGCCGACCTGCCGGCGGTCACCCGGCAGGCGGACATCGTGGTCGCGGCGGCCGGCCGGATCGGGCTGATCACCGCGGAACACCTGCGCCAGGGCGCGGTCGTGGTCGACGTCGGCACCAACCCGACGCCGGAGGGCGGGCTGGCCGGCGACGTGGACGCGTCGGCCGCGACGGTGGCGGGCGCGGTGTCGCCGGTGCCCGGCGGGGTCGGCCCGATCACCACGGCGCTGCTGCTGCGGCACACCGTGCTCGCCGCCCGCCGGGCGGCCGAGGGGTGACGAACGGCGGGGCCGGACATGACAGATGTCATCGCCGACCCCGGACGTCCGGCTCTGCCGCCGGCACCCCCGCGGACGCGAAGCTGAGTCCATGGCAACCACCGAGGCAGTCACGCAGACCACGACCTGGCCGTCCCCGCGGAGCGGCGCCCCCGCCGGCACTGGCAACGGCACCGGCATCGGCACGGGCATCGGCACGGGCACCGGCGCGAAGGGCGGTGCCGACGCCAAGACCGGCACCGCCACCGGTGGCTACCAGCCCGTCCCGGTCTGGTTCTTCGCCTTCGAGGGCCTGATCGGCGCCTCGTACGACATCGTCAAGAGCGACCCGCACGGCTGGATCGTCATCGTGGTCGCGGTCGCGGTGAACGTGGTGCTGGCCAGGACCGTGCTGCGCGGCCGGCTGAAGATGGCGAAGGCGATCCTGCGCGGCAGGAAGACCCGCAAGCTCGCCGTCGGCCTGATCGCGCTGCGCGTCGGCGTCCACTTCGTGCTCGGCCTGGTCGGCGTCGAGGCGACCTCGCCGGCCGCGCACGTCGCCTTCGCGCTGCTGATGTGCGCGACGACGGTCGCCCTGCTCGCCTTCGACCAGAAGATCATGCTGCGGGCGCTGAACGCGGACTCCTGAGCGCCGGCGGTACGGCCGCACCTATGCTGAACAGGTAGGAGCCGAGCCGTCCGGCGCGTCCGGAGCCCGTCAAGCGGCTCGACCCGGTTCGACCGACTCGACCCGGTTCGACCGGCTCAACCGGCTCAACCGGCCTCAGCAGCAGGACCGTCCGAAAGGCAGCCCGACATGAGTTCCCGTACCGCAGTGGTCACCGGTGCGAGCAGCGGCATCGGCGCCGCGACCGCCCGCAGGCTCGCCGAGGCCGGCTACCACGTCGCACTCGCCGCCCGCCGCACCGACCGACTGGACGCGCTCGCCAAGGAGTTGACCGCCGAAGGCCGCAGCGCCTCCGTGCACGCCCTCGACGTCACCGACCGCGCCGCCGTCGACGCCTTCGCCGCCTCCCTGGACGCCCTGCCCCCGCTGCACGTCCTGGTGAACAACGCGGGCGGCGCGCTCGGCACCGACCCGGTCGCCACCGCCGACCCCGCCGAGTGGCGCACCATGTACGAGGTCAACGTGCTCGGCGTGCTCAACGTCACCCAGGCCCTGCTGCCCGCGCTGACCGGCTCCGGTGACGGCACCGTCGTGGTGCTCTCCTCGACCGCGGGCCTGGGCACGTACGAAGGCGGCGGCGGTTACGTGGCGGCGAAGCACGGTGCCCACGTCATCGCCGAGACGCTGCGCCTGGAGCTCAACGGCAAGCCGGTGCGGGTGATCGAGATCGCCCCCGGCATGGTCAGGACCGAGGAGTTCGCGCTCACCCGCTTCCACGGCGACGCCGCCCGCGCCGAGGCCGTCTACGCCGGCGTGGCCGAACCCCTCACCGCCGACGACGTCGCGGACACCGTCGCCTGGGCCGTCACCCGCCCCTCCCACGTCAACGTCGACCTCCTGGTGCTGCGACCGCGCGCCCAGGCCAGCAACACCAAGGTCCACCGGGAGCAGTGAGCCGCGCGGCACGCCGCGCGGCTCCGGCCGCGGCTACGTGGGCACCGTGATCGCGAACACCGCGCAGAACGCGATCATCACCCCGCAGAACGCCACCACCGCGACCGCGCCCGCCGCGTTCTTCACGCCCCCCGGCGCGGCCGCCGTCGCCTTCTCCGGCCGCGCCGCCGTGTAGTGCACGGTGACGTGGTCGCCCGCCACCCGGGTCGTCGGCCCGTTCCGCTCCTCGAACCGGACCTCGCGCCCGTCCCTCGTGGTGAAGGCGTACACGTGGTGGTGGGTGGTGCTGTCCTCGCTGTGCGTGGTGTACGCCCGCAGGCACCGCCCCTCGGCGGTCAGCCCGCTGCGCCACGCCGCCCGCAACTCCAGCGCCCGCCGCACGCTCCCGATCGCCACCGCCAGCGCCACCAGCCCGATCAGCGCGGGCACCCCATAGAACATCGCGTCCATACCGCGTCCCCCTCGCGTTTCCCCCGGTGGGCCCCACACCCCGGCCCCTGTGCCCGGGACAGTACCCACCCCCACCCCCACCCCACCTCAAGGAAACCTCTGAACTCGCCGCAGCCCGGGCCGGCGTGCACCGGCCCGGCACCCGGGCGCACCAGCCGGGCACGGGCCTCGGCTCGCCCCCGCCCGGCTCAGCCCTTGACGCAGACGACCTGCTTGAGCTTCGCCACCACCTCGACCAGGTCGCGCTGCTGGTCCATCACCTGCTCGATCGGCTTGTAGGCGCTGGGGATCTCGTCCACGACGCCGGAGTCCTTGCGGCACTCGACGCCGCGGGTCTGCTCCGCCAGGTCGCGGGTGGTGAAGCGCTTCTTGGCCGCGCCGCGGCTCATCCGGCGGCCTGCGCCGTGGGACGCGGAGTTGAACGCCGCCGTGTTGCCGAGGCCGCGCACGATGTACGTCGCGGTGCCCATGGAGCCGGGGATGATGCCGTACTCGCCGCTGCCCGCGCGGATCGCGCCCTTGCGGGTGACGAGCAGGTCCATGCCGTCGTAGCGCTCCTCGGCGACGTAGTTGTGGTGGCAGGAGATCTCGGGCTCGAAGACCGGCTTGGCCTTCTTGAACTCCTTGCGGACGACCTCGCGGAGCAGGGTCATCATCACGGCCCGGTTCCACTTCGCGTACTCCTGCGCCCAGTAGAGGTCGCTGCGGTAGGCGGCCATCTGCGGGGTGTCGGCGACGAAGACCGCGAGGTCACGGTCGACCAGGCCCTTGTTGTGGGACAGGCCCTGGGCGATCCCGATGTGGTGCTCGGCGAGTTCCTTGCCGATGTTCCGGGAACCGGAATGCAGGGTCAGCCAGAGCGCTTCGTCGGCATCGAGCGAGACTTCGATGTAGTGATTCCCGCCACCCAGCGTGCCCATCTGCTGGGCGGCGCGTTCGGCGCGGAACTTCACGTCGTCGGCGAGGCCGTCGAAACGGGTCCAGAAGTCGGACCAGCCCGCGGTGCGGAACCCGTGGATCGCGCCCGGGTCGACCGGGTCGGCGTGCAGGCCGCGGCCGACCGGGATGGCCTGCTCGATCTTGGTACGCAGCCGGGAGAGGTCGCCGGGGAGGTCGCCCGCCCGCAGCGAGGTCCTGACCGCGCTCATCCCGCAGCCGATGTCGACACCGACCGCGGCCGGGCAGACCGCGCCGTGCATCGCGATGACCGAGCCGACGGTCGCGCCCTTGCCGTAGTGGACGTCGGGCATGACCGCGAGGCCCTTGATCCAGGGCAGCGAGGAGACATTGCGCAGCTGCTGCATGGCGCCCTGTTCGACGGACGCGGGGTCGGCCCACATCCGGATCGGTACGCGGACGCCCGGCAGCTCGGTGTACGACATGGATTCCCCCCGATGGCGGTACGGATAATTGAGCGACAATACGAAGAAAGGGAGCGAGGACACGCTCCGCACAGCCCGTGGGGGCGCGTACGGCGTGACGATCGGGTCGTACCGGCGGGCTTGCGCGGGCCGTCCGGCGCACCGCCCCGACGGGCGGTTTCGGTCCCGGGTGCGATAGACATTGTGTCCAAGGCTCGCTCGTATGCGCCAAGGAATTACCCGCGAGGAATGACGAAAGGGGTCCGGCCGGTGCGGTCCACGTTGCCGTCGACACGAAGGCTGCCGCTCGCCGCCGGGGCCGTGCTGACCGCGGTCGCGGTCGCCACCCTGGGCGCGTGCACCGGCTCCGGCTCGTCGGACGGCGCGGACGGCGACGGGAAGACCGGGCCGGTCACGGGCGGCAGCGTCTCGTCCGCTCCCCCGGGCAAGTACCGCACGCTGCCGCAGCCCTGCACGTCCGTGGACACGGACTCGCTGAAGAAGCTGGTGCCGGGCCTGCAGGACTACTCGGGCGCGGAGTCCCTGACGTACGACACCGACCGGCTGGTGGGCTGCTCGTGGAAGGTGAAGGCGGCCGACGGCACCTCCCGCTCGCTGAGCCTGAGCCTGGTCCGGGTGGTGTCGTACGACCCGTCGGTCAGCGATGAGGCGCAGGCGTCGTCGGACTTCGACAAGCGGGCCCAGGCGGCGTCGATCCCGTCGACCCCGCCCGGCGGCTCGCCGTCGACCACGAGCCCGACGACCCCGACCACCTCGTCGTCGACCGGGACCGCGAACAGCGGGTCGAACGGGAGCGCGGGCACCAGCGGCAGCAGCGCGACCAGCGGCGCGGGCGGCAACTCCTCGTCCGGCTCGGGCACTCCGTCCTCGACCGGCTCCTCGAACGACGCAATCGGGTCGAACGCGGCGAACGACGCGAACACGGGCAGCCCCGATCTCGCCCCGCGGCTGCTGTCCGGTGTGGGAAACGCCGCATTCATCAACGACGTGGCGAAGAAGCCCGGAAAGGGCTCGAGCCGCACGGTGACGCTGGTTTTCCGCACCGCGAACGTCCTGGCGACCGTCACCTACACGCAGTCGTCGCCCACCGACGCACAGCCACCGAAGAGCGCTGACCTGCAGAAGGGCGCCGAGAAGGTGGCGAGCGACCTCCAGCACAAGGTCGAGGGCTGAACCGGCGCGCGGGCCAGGGGTCCACCGCGACCCCTTAGGGTGGTGGGCCGAACCGGCCGACCGCCTCCGCTGCCGAAGGAACCCGAGACCATGGAACGACGTCGACGCCCCTCCAAGCGCCGCCTGGCCGTGCTGCTCGCCTGCGCGACCGTGCCCGCCCTGCTGGTGGCCGGCTGCTCCTCGGGCTCCGGCGGCTCGTCCCACTCCGCCTCCGGCTCCACCGCGAGTTCCGGCTCCGGAGGGAAGAACGGCTCGGCCGCGCCGACCCCGAGCGCCACCACCACACCGCCGATCGCGCCCGCGCGCTTCAAGACGCTGCCGTCGTCCTGCAAGACGATCACCAAGGACACGATCAGCAAGCTGGTCCCGAAGGCCAAGCACAGCGGCGGCACGGCGACGGACACCGCAGACACCGGCAACTCCCGCAGCGGCTGCTCGTGGACCGGCAACGGCAAGGACGGCTTCCAGTACCGCTGGCTCTCGGTCACCCTGGAGCGCTACGACTCCTCCCCCGAGCTGGGCGCGGCCGACCTCCAGGCGCACAAGCGGTTCACCGACGAGGTCTCCGCCGTGGAGAAGACCGCGGGCACCTCCGCCACCGGCGTGACCGGGCTCGGCGACGAGGCCCGCTCGATCAGCGGCTGGACGATCGTCTCGAAGGTCAAGTCGCAGAACGACTCGGTGGTGGTCCGCACCGGCAACGTCGTCCTGATCGTGGAGTACGACGGCGCCGGCCTGGAGGGCAAGAAGAACCCGAGCGCGAAGACCGTGAACAGCGACGCCCAGCGCGCCGCGAAGGACGTGGTCGCCTCGGTCGCGGCGGCCAACGCGTAACGCCGCTTCCACGCCGCTTCCGTCTCCCCTCCGCTTCCGACTCCCCTCCGCTTCCGACTCCCCTCCGACGCCGCCGCGGCGACGCTGCCGCAACGCCGCCGCGGCCCGCCTCGGCCCGCCGCCCTCCGCAGCGCGTAACAACTCGGCCTCATGGGCCCCGTATCCGTACGTTTGTCCGACCGCGAGTCGACTCCGGCGTCAACCGATCCTCCCGACGCCACCCGCATGTGGCAGTCTGGGTCGGCCAGTTCACGGGACAGGTGCCGACCAGCAGGAGGGTCGCGGGTGGCCGCGATACGTTTGACCCGGACTCACCGGATACTGATAGGTATCGTCGTCTCCGGTGCCGTGGTGATCGCCGGAATCGGTTTCGCCGGTTCGTACGCCGCTGTGCGCACGCTCGCCCTGCACAAGGGCTTCGGCTGGTTCGCGAACGTCTTCCCGATCGGCGTGGACGCCGGCATCGTGGTGCTGCTCTCGCTCGACCTGCTGCTGACGTGGCTGCGCATCCCTTTCCCGCTGCTGCGGCAGACCGCCTGGCTGCTCACCGCGGCCACCATCGCCTTCAACGGCGCCGCGGCCTGGCCCGACCCGCTCGGCGTCGGCATGCACGCGATCATCCCGGTGCTGTTCGTGGTGGCGGTCGAGGCCGCCCGGCACGCGATCGGCCGGATCGCCGACATCACCGCCGACAAGCACATGGAGGGCGTGCGGCTGACCCGCTGGCTGCTCGCCCCGGTGCCGACCTTCCGGCTGTGGCGGCGGATGAAGCTGTGGGAGCTGCGCTCCTACGAAGAGGTCATCCGGCGCGAGCAGGACCGGCTGGTCTACCGCGCCCGGCTGCGCGCCCGCTACGGCGTCGCGTGGCGGCGCAGGGCCCCGATCGAGGCCATCATGCCGCTGCGGCTGGCCCGCTACGGCGTACCGCTGTCCGAGACCGCGGACGCGGGCCTGGAGGCGGCGGGCATCGAACTCCAGCCTGCGGCCAAGCAGTTGACGGCGGCCACGTCAGGGGCGAGCGCTCCGGCCACGGGCGAGCCGGCCACCGGGCAGGCTGCCGAGCCGGCCGCCGGGCAGGCCACTGGCGAGCAGGCGGGTGAGCGCAGCGGCGACCAGGTGGCGGCCGTGGCGGCTCGGCCCGCGCGGCCGGCCGGCCCCGCGAGCGAGCTGGACCAGGACTTCGACCTGGCACTGGCCCAGGCGCAGGAGTACGAGCGGCAGATGTACGAACGCCAGCTCCAGGAGCAGGCCTACCAGCAGGACTGGCAGGGCGCGCCGCACGACAGCCCCTGGTTCGCCGCGCAGCAGGCCGCCCAGGCCCAGGGACATCCGTACCCCTACCCCTACGGCCCGGCAGGATACGCCGATCCGCAGCAGGCGTACGCGCCGCAGGAGATGCCGCAGCAGGTGCCGGGACAGCAGGTGCCGGGGCAGGACTTCCCCGGCGAGGAGTTCCCGGGGCAGGGCCCGGCCCACCAGCAGCCGCAGCCCCAGGTGATGGTGCCCGCCGGGCCCAACCGCACCCGCCCGTTGGGCAGCGTGGGCACGGACGGCGACGCGGTCAACGGCATGAGCAGCGGCAACGGCGCCAACCCGGTCAACGGTTCGGGTGAGGCGAACGGCGTCTCCCTCCCCGGGCAGCGCTCCGAGGAACCCGGCCCGGCCGAGCAGCGGACCGCCGCCCCGGCGCCCGAGCCGGCGGCCGAACCGGAGCCGGAGGCCGATCTCGCGACCTACCCCTCCGGCACCCTGCGCCTGCCCGACGACGTGCCGGTCGAGGACGCCTACTTCGCCGCCTACCGCCAGTACGTGCGGGAGCATGGCACCTTCCCCAACGCCCGCCAGCTCGCCCGGCTGCTGGAGGAGGCATACGGCGGCAACGCGCCCGAGCTGCGCGAACTCATCGCCGCGCACCGCGAGTTGCGCTACCGCTACACGTCCGAGGCGGAGACCGAGTACATCCCGTAGTCCCCCGGGGCGTGCCGCCCCACGAGTCCGGGGCCGGGACGCCGCCCGGGCGGCCGGCTTCCCTTCAGCCCCTGCGGCCGGCGCGCGTCGAACGTCAACGCGTCGTTCGGCGACCGCAGTTGTCGCACGCGGCCAGGCCACCGGGCGTACGGCGCCGCGCCTCGCGGATCGCGGGCACCCCGATAGCGGCCGACGGGCCGGCCCCCGCCCCGAGCGCCGCCGACCGTGAGCGCCGGAAGCGGACTCGACAGCCCGTCACGTCATCCCGGCGGGCGCCGGCCGGCGGGGACCACGCCAGGTCCCCCACCGGCCGGCACCGCCCGGCACTTGTCCCGCTGGGGCCGGTCAGGCACCGCCCAGCAGCGAACGCACCCGGTCCTGGCCCACGGCCAGCAGCAGGGTGGGCAGCCGCGGACCGGTGTCCCGGCCGACCAGCAGTTCGTAGAGCAGCACGAAGAACGACCGCTGGGCCACCTTGAGTTCGGGCGTCGGCTTGGCGTCGGGCGCGAGGCCGGCCCGGATCTTCGGCACCGCGTAGACGAGGGTGGTCAGGCCGTCCAGCGACCAGTGCGACTCCAGCCCGTCGAGCAGCAGCTTCAGCGCGCCGAGGTCGGCGTCGTCGAGTGCGGCGAGACGGTCGGTGTCCGGCTGGTCGCGGACCACGGTCCGCTGCTCGGCCGGGACGTAGGTCGAGATCCAGTCCTCGGCGCGGTCCAAGCGGGGCCGCACCTCGTCGAGCGAGGTGAGCGGGTGCTCCGGGTCCAGCTCGGAGAGGATGCGCAGCGTCTGGGCCTCGGCGCCCGCGGTCACGTCGGCGACCGAGGCGAGGGTGCGGTACGGCAGCGGGCGGACGGTGTGCGGGAGTTCGCCGCGGGCGGTGCCGACCGCCCGGCCGTACGCGGCGGCGTCGGCGGGCAGCACGGTGCCGTCGGCGACCTTGCGGGACAGCGCGTCCCACTCGTCGTACAGCCGCTGGATCTCCTGGTCGAAGGCGATCTTGAAGGACTGGTTGGGACGGCGGCGGGCGTAGAGCCAGCGCAGGATCTGCGGCTCCATGATCCTCAGCGCGTCTCCCGGGGTGGGCACGCCGCCCTTGGAGGAGGACATCTTCGCCATCCCCGAGATGCCGACGAACGCGTACATCGGCCCGATCGGCTGCTTCCCGCCGAAGATCGGTCCGACGATCTGCCCGCCGACCTGGAAGGACGACCCGGGCGAGGAGTGGTCGACGCCGGACGGCTCGAAGACCACCCCTTCGTACGCCCAGCGCATCGGCCAGTCGACCTTCCAGACCAGCTTGCCGCGGTTGAACTCGCTGAGCCGGACCGTCTCGGAGTGGCCGCAGGCGCAGGTGTAGGTCAGCTCGGTGGTCTCGTCGTCGTATCCGGTGACGGTGGTGAGGTCCTTGCCGCACTGCGCGCAGTACGGCTTGTAGGGGTAGTACTCGGCACCGGTGCCGCTGCCGTCGTCCTCCGCGGCGGCTCCCGAGCCCTCGGCCGCTGCCAGCTCCGCGTCGTCCACCGGCTTCTGGCCCTGCTTGGCGGCGGGCGCGGGCTTCTTCGTGCGGTACTGCGCGAGGATGGCGTCGATGTCGGCGCGGTGCCGCATCGCGTGCAGCACCTGGTCGCGGTAGGCGCCCGCGGTGTACTGCGCGGTCTGGCTGATGCCGTCGTACTCCACGCCGAGGACGGCGAGCGCGTCGGTCATCGCGGCCTTGAAGTGCTCCGCCCAGTTCGGGTACGCGGAGCCGGCGGGGGCGGGCACCGACGTCAGCGGCTTGCCGATGTGCTCGGCCCACGAGTCGTCGATCCCGGGGATGCCCTTGGGCACCTTGCGGTACCGGTCGTAGTCGTCCCAGGAGATCAGGTGGCGCACCTCGATGCCGCGGCGGCGGATCTCGTCGGCCACCAGGTGGGGGGTCATGACCTCCCGCAGGTTTCCCAGGTGGATCGGGCCGGAGGGGCTGAGCCCGGACGCGACGACAACGGGTTTCCCGGGGGCGCGGCGCTCCGCCTCGGCGATGACGTCGTCCGCGAAACGGGAGACCCAGTCGGCCTCGGTGCTTGCAGCCACGGTCCTCTTCTTCCTGGGGGGGTTCCGATGGTTTTTCCCGGGGCCTGGGCCCCGGCGGCCGGAGCGGCCCGGCACGTTCATTCTCCCAGACCTGGCGCCTCCGCTCGCCAGCGGATAATCCCGCCTGTGGATAACCCGACGGCGACCGTGCGGCCTGTGGATAACCGGGTGAGCCGGTCGCGGGGCCCATGGGACAATGATGCTGCTACCTCGCCGTAGCACGTCCGATCTCCCCAACACACGGAACGGCACCTCCATGGCCTCGGTCGCTTCCCTCTCCGCTTCGCTCCAGCAGCGCGTCTCCGCCGCCCTCGCGGCCGCGGTGCCGTCGGCCGTCGACGCCGACCCGCTGCTGCGACGTAGCGACCGGGCGGACTTCCAGGCCAACGGCGTGCTGGGTCTGGCCAAGCGGGCGAAGGCCAATCCGCGGGAGCTGGCCGCGGCCGTGCTCGCCGCGCTGCCCACCGACGAGGTGGTCGGCCAGGTCGAGGTCTCCGGCCCCGGCTTCCTGAACATCAGCGTGCCCGACTCCGCGATCACCGCGAACCTCGCCCTGCGCGTGGCGGACGACCGGCTCGGCGTGCCCGAGAAGGCCGCCCCCGGCACCACCGTCGTCGACTACGCACAGCCGAATGTGGCGAAGGAGATGCACGTCGGCCACCTGCGCTCCTCGGTGATCGGCGACGCGATCGTGAAGATCCTGGAGTTCGCGGGCGAGCGGGTGGTACGGCGCCACCACATCGGCGACTGGGGCACCCAGTTCGGCATGATGATCCAGTACCTGCTGGAGCACCCGCACGCGCTGGACCACACCGAGGGCGCCGACGCGGACTCGGGCGAGGCGTCCATGTCCCGGCTCGACCGGCTGTACAAAGCGTCGCGCGCCCTCTTCGACGCCGACGAGGCGTTCAAGGAGCGGGGCCGGCGCCGGGTGGTCGACCTCCAGGCGGGCGACCCCGAGACGCTGGCGACCTGGCAGCGGTTCGTCGACGAGTCGAAGATCTACTTCTTCTCGGTCTACGACAAGCTGGACATCGAGATCGCCGACGAGGACATCGTCGGCGAGTCCGGGTACAACGACATGCTGGTCGAGACCTGCGAGCTGCTGGAGAAGTCCGGCGTGGCGGTGCGCTCGGAGGGCGCGCTGTGCGTCTTCTTCGACGACATCAAGGGCAAGGACGGCGAGCTGGTCCCGCTGATCGTCCGCAAGTCGGACGGCGGCTTCGGGTACGCGGCCACCGACCTGTCCGCGATCCGGAACCGCACCGGCGACCTGCACGCCGACACCCTGCTCTACGTCGTGGACGTGCGGCAGTCGCTGCACTTCCGGATGGTCTTCGAGACCGCCCGGCGGGCCGGCTGGCTCACCGACGGCGTGGTGGCGCGGCACCTCCCGTTCGGCACCGTGCTGGGCGCGGACGGCAAGCCGTTCAAGACCCGGGCCGGTGCCAGCGTGAAGCTGGAGGATCTGCTCGACGAGGCCGTCGAGCGGGCCACCGCGGTGGTGCGGGAGAAGGGCGAGAAGATCGGCCTGTCCGAGCAGGAGATCGTGGACAACGGCCGGCAGGTCGGCATCGGCGCGGTCAAGTACGCCGACCTGTCCACCTCGCTGGGCCGGGACTACATCTTCGACCTGGACCGGATGGTCTCGCTCAACGGCGACACCAGCGTCTACCTCCAGTACGCGTACGCCCGGACCCGGTCCATCTTCCGGAAGGCCGGCGCCGACCAGCGGCCCGTCGCCCACCCGGAGCTGGCCCTGGAGCCGGCCGAGCGCGCGCTGGGGCTGCACCTGGACGCGTTCGGGGACAGCCTCGCGGAGGTCGCGGAGAGCTACGAGCCGCACCGGCTGGCGTCGTACCTCTTCCAACTCGCCTCGCTGTTCACCACGTTCTACGAGCAGTGCCCGGTGCTGACCGCGGACGGCGGCCCGGCGCAGGTGGAGAACCGCCTGCTGCTGTGCGAACTGACCGGCCGCACCCTGAGCAAGGGCCTGGAACTGCTGGGCATCCGCAGCCCCGAGCGCCTGTAGGACCGTGCCCCGCGGTCCTCGGTGCGCGCCGGGGACCGCGGTGCGGGTCGGGCCCGGGCGGGCGCCGAGGACCGCGGTGCGGACGCTGTCGCGGCCCGGTCCTAGAGTCTCGGCATGGCGATGCTTCCGAACCCCCTCCCCCGGCTCACGGACGACCTCAGCGGTGCCGCTCTCGGCCTGCGGCTGCCGCCGGGGCGACTGGTCGACACCACCTGCGACGGGACCTGGCACGAGCCGCTGCTCTGGCACGCTGACACCCCGGCAGGGCCCGGCGGTTGGCCGGAGCCGGCGGCGGCCCGGGCGGTGGGCCTGCTGCCGGTGCTGCTGGAGTCCGGGGGGATACCCGGCATGGAGGACGTCGCCACCTGGGAGTTGGACCCCGGCGCGATGTCGTATCCGGGCCACCATGACGCCGAAGAGGTCCTGGCCCACGCCTGGCCGCTGTGCGCCGAAGCCGCGGACACGGACACGGACTCAGACGCAGACGTACCCGCGGACGCAGACGTATCCGCGGACCGCGACGACGACACGGCCGAGGACGCGGACGCCGGCCCCGCGGACCGCGACGACGACCCGGCGGACGCGGAGTGGGACGACGAACTGCGCGACCTGGTCGCCCCGTTCGGCCCCGCCTTCCCCGGCCTCGCCCCGAAGCTGCTCACCTCCGCCGAGGCCGCCGCCGGCCGGCCCGACGCGGTCGCCGCCGAACTCACCGCGGCGCTCACCGGCTCCGGCCGCCTGCGGGACCCGCGCGCGGCCCTGGTGTACGCCCGCCGGAGCGCCGACGTACCCGCCGCCATCGGCTGGACCGGCCCGGTCAACCACGAGCACGACGTCGCCCGGCTGTGCGCGGTGCTGCGCTCCTGGGAGGACCGTTTCGGCCTGCGCGTGGTCGCCCTCGGCTTCGCCACGCTGACCGCCACCGTCGCCGCCCCGCCGACCACCGTCGAGGAGGCCGAGGCCGTCGCCGCCGAGCACCTCTCCTTCTGCCCGGACAACATCACCCAGGGCCCCGGCACCCTGCGCGCCTACGCCAAGTCCCTGGTGGACGAGGGGGTCTGGACCTTCTGGTGGGACTGAGGCGGGCCGGCCGGGCGCGCGCTCACTTCAGGACGACGACCGTGGACCCGATGACCGTGTTGTTCCAGATCTTCGTCTCGTCGGCGCGGTGGGCACGGATGGCGCCGGTGTGCAGCGAGGAGGAGGGCGCCGTCACCTTGTCGTTGACCGGGGCGGAGAAGGCCACCCAGGTCTCGGCGGTGTACTCGAAGTACACGATGTTCTCGATGTTCGTGCCGTCGGTACCCACACCAGTGGGCTTGCGGCGGGTCACGTAGTGGGTGCCCACCTGGGCCGGCACCGTACCCGGCTGCACCAGGAAGGTGGAGGTCGGGCCGGAGCGCGGCACCACCCACACGCGGTTCTGGGAGAGCGAGTAGACGATCCGCTTGCCGGTGTCCGAGTGCGGGGGCACCGGCGGCGGGGCCTGCGGGGCATGCTGCTTGGTCGCGGTGGGGTGCGGGGTGGGCCCGGCGGCGGTCGGCTTGCCACTCGGGGACGATCCGCTGGCCTGGATCGCGAGCACCGACACCGCGGCCATCGCCGCAGCGGTCAGCCCGCTCACCGTTGCCCACGAGGGTATGCCCCGGCTCATCGGACCCCTCCCCTTTCCTCAACACGCGCCCGGCGGCCGTCATGACCGCCGCGGTCCCGCGGCCGCTCGGGCCGTACGACCACCGCGGCCGCTACAGCCGCTGGGCGACTTCCGTGGCCCAGTAGGTCAGGATCAGGTTCGCACCCGCCCGCCGGATCGACGTCAGCGTCTCCAGGATCGCACGCTCCCGGTCGATCCAGCCGTTCGCGGCCGCGGCCTCGACCATCGCGTACTCACCGGAGATCTGGTACGCCGCGACCGGCACGTCGACGGTGTCCGCGACCTTCCTCAGCACGTCAAGATACGGCAACGCGGGCTTGACCATCACCATGTCCGCGCCCTCCGCGAGGTCGAGCGCCAGTTCGCGCATCGACTCCCGGAAGTTCGCCGGGTCCTGCTGGTACGTCTTTCGGTCGCCCTGGAGCGAGGAGTTGACCGCCTCGCGGAAGGGACCGTAGAACACGGAGGCGTACTTGGCGGTGTAGGCGAGGATCGCCACGTCCTGGCGGCCTATCTCGTCGAGTGCGTCGCGCGTCACACCGACCTGGCCGTCCATCATCCCGGACGCGCCGACCACATGGACGCCGGCGTCGGCCTGCACCCGGGCCATCTCGGCGTAACGTTCCAGCGTCGCGTCGTTGTCGACCCGGCCCTGGTCGTCCAGCACGCCGCAGTGGCCGTGGTCGGTGTACTCGTCCAGGCACAGGTCGGACATCACCACGGCCGCGTCCCCGACCTCGGCCACCACGTCACGGATCGCCTGCTGGAGGATGCCGTCCGGGTCGGTACCGGCGCTGCCCACCGCGTCCTTGGTCTCGGGCACGCCGTAGAGCATCAGCCCGCCGACACCGGCGGTGGCCGCCTCCACGGCGGCCTTGCGGAGGCTGTCACGGGTGTGCTGGACCACTCCCGGCATCGAGGAGACCTCGACCGGCTCACTGACGCCCTCCCGCACGAACATCGGGAGGATCAGCTCCGCCGGGTTCAGGCGTGTCTCGGCAACCAGGCGGCGCATCGCGGGGGT
Organism: Streptomyces sp. NPDC087270; assembly: GCF_044744625.1. Classification (NCBI taxonomy): domain Bacteria; kingdom Bacillati; phylum Actinomycetota; class Actinomycetes; order Kitasatosporales; family Streptomycetaceae; genus Streptomyces; species Streptomyces sp. NPDC087270. Next base: position 18,064 of record NZ_JBIUYR010000010.1, on the reverse strand, counting down.
CGTCCGGAGGCGCCTGGGCCGCGCTCCAGGGAACTCGCCGTATCGGCTGCTCATCGGCTGCGCCGCCTTTCAGGAGAAGGGTGCGGATCTGTACCAGGCTTTCCACGGTACGCCCGTACGCAGGGTGCTCTTCCCGACGCAAAGTCGGTGCTCCCGGGGCGGCCCTGACCCTCCGGCGTGCCCCCGCACGCCGGTTCCGGGACCGCCCACTGGTGGGTGGTCCCGGAACCGACGGGACCATCCACCCGGAGGGTCCCGTCAGACCCGGGAGCGGCGCCGGGCACCCGGCCGACGCTCGCTGGGCCGCGTGACAGGATCGCCCGCCTCCTCGGCCGCGGCACGTCGTGCCCGCCCGAACTCCGCGAGCGCCTGCGCGAGCGCGTGCACGGACGGCTCGGGAGCCATCACGTCCACCCGCAGCCCGTGCTCCTCCGCCGTCTTCGCGGTCGCGGGGCCGATACAGGCGATGACGGTCACGTTGTGCGGCTTGCCGGCGATCCCGACGAGGTTGCGCACCGTGGAGGACGAGGTGAACAGCACCGCGTCGAAGCCGCCGCCCTTGATCGCCTCGCGGGTCTCGGCCGGCGGGGGCGAGGCGCGCACCGTGCGGTAGGCGGTGACGTCGTCGACCTCCCAGCCGAGTTCCACCAGACCGGCGACGAGCGTCTCGGTGGCGATGTCGGCGCGCGGCAGGAACACCCGGTCGATCGGGTCGAAGACCGGATCGTAGGGCGGCCAGTCCTCCAGCAGCCCGGCGGCGGACTGCTCACCGCTGGGCACCAGGTCCGGCTTGACGCCGAACTCGACCAGCGCCTGCGCGGTCTGCTCGCCGACGGCGGCGACCTTTATCCCGGCGAACGCCCGGGCGTCCAGGCCGTACTCCTCGAACTTCTCCCGGACCGCCTTGACCGCGTTGACCGAGGTGAACGCGATCCATTCGTAGCGACCGGTGACCAGGCCCTTGACCGCGCGCTCCATCTGCTGCGGGGTGCGCGGGGGTTCGACCGCGATGGTCGGCACCTCGTGCGGGACCGCGCCGTAGGAGCGCAGCTGGTCCGACAGGGAGGCGGCCTGCTCCTTGGTGCGCGGCACCAGGACCCGCCAGCCGAACAGCGGCTTGGTCTCGAACCAGGACAGCTGCCGCCGGTACGCGGTGGGCTCGCCGACCACGGCTATCGCGGCGATCGGCCCCTCGGGCGTCGGCAGCGCCTTGGTCGCCTTCAGCTCGGCCGCGATGGTCGCCAGGGTGGCGCTCCAGGTGCGCTGCCGGGTGGTGGTGCCGGCCACGGTGACGGTCAGCGCGGTGTCGGGCTTGCGCCCGGCGGCGACGAGTTCGGCGGCGGCCGCGGCGACGGTCTGCAGCGTGGTGGAGACCACCAGCGTCGCGGAGCTCGCGCCGACCTCGCCCCAGCACTGGTCGGAGGCGGTGGCCGCGTCCACGAACCGGACGTCGCCGCTGAGCGGCACGCCGGCGTACGCGGGCACGCCGAGGGCGGCGGCGACGCCGGGGACGACCTCGAACGGGATGCCCGCGTGGGCGCAGGCCAGCATCTCCTCGGCCGTGGACGCGTCCAGACCGGGGTCGCCGGCCACCGCGCGTACCACCCGCTTACCGGTGCGCGCGGACGACATGACAAGCTGTGAGGCAGCAGCGGCGGCGTCGGCGGTGTCCAACACCTCACCGTTGACGGCGGGTTCGGCCGTGCCCACGTCGGCGCGGGCGTGGCCGCGGACGACGTCGAGCACGTGTCCGGCGCCGACGAGCACGTCGGCGAGGGCGAGTGCCTCGACGGCGCGCAGAGTCAGCAGGCCCGGGTCACCGGGCCCGGCACCGAGGAAGGTCACGTGCCCGGCTGCTGGTACGGCCGGACCGGCGGCGGTGCCGGCCGGGTTGGTTGTAGCGACGGCGGCGGGGTTCAAGATGTGCGCTCCCCCATAAGACCGGCCGCACCCTTGGCGAGCATCGCCACGGCGAGTTCGCGGCCAACGGCCCGCGCCTCGTCGTCCGACGCCGGTACGGGACCGGTGGTGGACATCTGCACCAGCGAGGTGCCGTCGGTGGTGCCGACGACGCCGCGCAGGCGCAGCTCGGTAAACTGCCCGTCGGCCACGAGGTCGGCCAGCGCGCCCACGGGGGCGGAGCAACCGGCCTCAAGGGCGGCGAGCAGGGATCGCTCGGCGGTCACGGCGGCCCGGGTGAACGGGTCGTCGAGTTCGGCGAGCTGTGCGGCCAACTCCTGGTTGGAGGCGGCGCACTCGACGGCCAGTGCCCCCTGTCCGGGAGCGGGCAGGCTGACGCTGGTGTCGATCAGCTCGCTCGCCTCGGCGAGCCTGCCGATACGGTTCAGCCCGGCGGCGGCCAGCACGACCGCGTCGAGCGTGCCTGAAGTAACGTACCCGATTCGGGTGTCAACGTTGCCACGGATCGGGACCGTCTCGATGTCCAGATCGTGTGACCGTGCCCACGCGTTGAGCTGCGCCATGCGGCGCGGCGAGCCGGTGCCGACCTTGGCGCCGGGCGGCAGCTCGGCGAAGGTGAGGCCGTCACGGGCCACCAGCGCGTCGCGGGGATCCTCGCGGACCGGGATCGCGGCCAGGACCAGGTCGTCGGGCTCGGCGGTGGGCAGGTCCTTGAGGCTGTGCACGGCGAAGTCGATCCCGCCGGTGAGCAGCGCGTCGCGCAGCGCGGAGACGAACACCCCGGTGCCGCCGATGCGGGCCAGGCTCTCCTTGGAGACGTCGCCGTAGGTGGTGATCTCCACGAGCTCGACCGGCCGGCCGGTCAACTGCCGTACCTGGTCGGCGACCATGCCGGACTGCGCCATCGCGAGCTTGCTGCGGCGGGTGCCCAGCCGCAGCGGTCGCCCGCCGGGGGCGGAGTCGCGGTGGGGCGCGCGCACGTCAGCGGCCGGCGCGGGCCGGTCCGTTGCCGGGCCCGCCTCCGCGGTGGCGGCACCGGCGCCGATCGGTCCGGGGGCCGCGGCCGACGGCCGCACCGTTTCCGGTCCCGGCCCCGCAGGGTTACTCATTGCCCGCCTCGATTCGGTTCTGTGCCACCCGGGTCGGCGGCCGGGTGTCGGCCCGGCTGACGGCGGCGACCGCCTGCGGGTCGAGGTCGAAGAGTTCACGCAGCGCGTCGGCGTACCCGGCGCCGCCGGGCTCACCGGCAAGCTGCTTGACCCGCACGGTCGGAGCGTGCAGGAGTTTGTCCACCACACGGCGTACCGTCTGGGTGATCTCGGCGCGCTGCTTGTCGTCCAGATCGGGCAGCCTACCGTCGAGTCGGGAAAGTTCACCCGCCACGACGTCGGCCGCCATCGCGCGCAGCGCCACCACGGTGGGGGTGATCCGGGCCGCCCGCTGGGCCGCGCCGAAGGCGGCGACCTCCTGGGAGACGATCGCCCGCACCTGGTCCACGTCGGCGGCCATCGGGGCGTCGGCGGAGGCCGCGGCGAGCGACTCGATGTCCGCGAAGTGCAGGCCGTCGAGCTGGTGGGCGGCCGAGTCCACGTCCCGCGGCATCGCCAGGTCCAGTACGGCCAGCGGTCCTTCGCCGGTGCGGCGGGCGACGGCGGTCCCCAGGTCGTCGGCGGTCAGCACCAGGCCGGTGGCGCCGGTGCAGGACACCACGAGGTCGGCCTGCGCGACGGCGTCGGGCACGTCGGCGATGGTGAGGGCGCGGGTGCCCAGGCCGGGGTGCTGGTCGGCGAGCGCGCGGGCCAGCCGCTGGGCGCGTTCGACGGTGCGGTTGGCGATCGCCAACTCGCGGACGCCGGCCCGGGCGAGGGTCGCCGCGGCGAGCGAGGACATCGATCCGGCGCCGACCACCAGGGCGCTGCGGCCGTCGAGCGGGCCGGTGGCGGGGGCCAGTTGGGACAGTCCGAAGGTGACCAGGGACTGTCCGGCGCGGTCGATGCCGGTCTCGGAGTGGGCCCGCTTGCCGACTCGCAGCGCCTGCTGGAACAGGTCGTTGAGCAGGCGGCCGGCGGTGTGCTGCTGCTGGCCGAGGGCGAGGGCGTCCTTGATCTGGCCGAGGATCTGGCCCTCGCCGACCACCATGGAGTCCAGCCCGCAGGCCACCGACAGCAGGTGGTGGACGGCCCGGTCCTCGTAGTGCACGTACAGGTGCGGGGTCAGCTCGTCCAGGCCGGCGGAGCTGTGCTGGGCGAGCAGCGTGGTCAGTTCGGCCACCCCGGCGTGGAACTTGTCGACGTCGGCGTACAGCTCTATGCGGTTGCAGGTGGCCAGCACCGCGGCCTCGGTGGCCGGTTCGCAGGCCACCGTGTCCTGGAGCAGCTTGGCGCGCGCGCCCTCGGGCAGCGCGGCGCGCTCGAGGACGCTGACCGGCGCGGTGCGGTGACTCAGCCCGACGACAAGGAGGCTCATGCGCGCCTCCCGCTGTGCTCGGGCCGGCCCGCGGCCGGGGCGCACCTTCCGAGGGTGCTCTCGCTGCGCTCGCTCATGCCGGCATCACGGCGGGTACGTCACCGTCCGGGTCCTGGCGTTCCTCACCGGCCTTGCGCTGCTCGTGGAAGGCGAGGATCTGCAGTTCGATGGAGAGGTCGACCTTGCGCACGTCGACCCCGTCGGGCACCGACAGCACGGTCGGGGCGAAGTTGAGGATCGAGGTGACGCCGGCCGCGACGAGGCGGTCGGTGACCTCCTGGGCGGCGCCGGCCGGGGTCGCGATCACCCCGATGGACACCTGGTTGTCCGCGACGATCGCCTCGAGTTCGTCGATGTGCCGCACCGGCAGGCCCGCGACCAGGCGCCCGGCCAGGCCCGCGTCGGCGTCCAGCAGCGCGGCGACCCGGAAGCCCCGGGAGGCGAACCCGCCGTAGTTGGCGAGCGCGGCGCCGAGGTTGCCGATACCGACGATGACGACCGGCCAGTCCTGGGTGAGGCCGAGTTCCCGGCTGATCTGGTAGACGAGGTACTCCACGTCGTATCCGACCCCGCGCGTCCCGTAGGAGCCGAGGTAGGAGAAGTCCTTGCGCAGCTTCGCGGAGTTGACTCCGGCGGCGGCGGCGAGTTCTTCCGAGGAGACGGTGGGCACGGAGCGCTCCGAGAGTGCTGTCAGTGCCCGCAGATACAGCGGAAGCCTGGCGACGGTGGCCTCGGGAATTCCTCGGCCGCGGGTCGCCGGTCGGTGTGTTCGGCCAGTTGCCACGGTGCTCCTGCGGGTAGAGCTGGGCTGAGGGCGACCACGGTCTTTGGGGACGCCCCGTGGACGCCAGGCTATGTCTTTGTGAACGCGTGCACAAAGATGGTGTCCGATTTGCCCGGCGGAAGTGATGGGCATCACGCATGCCCATGCCGGACATTCGGCACTGTTCGCCGTGCCGAATCGTTGCTGCGCCGAACCCACAGGCCGTCCGCCGCCGCCGGCAGGTCGGACGGCTCCGGCCACCGCAGCCCGGCCGCGGTCGCCAGCAGCTCGGACAGGCCGGGCAGTTGCGGGGCGTGGTGGGCCAGCAGCGCCGCCGTGGCGCGGGCGTCACCGAGCGCGGTGTGCGGACTCCAGTCGGTGAGCCCGATCGCGGCGGCGCGGGCCCGCAGCGACAGCCCGTACGGCGCGGGGCCGCCGCCGGCCGCCGCCGCGATCCGCATCGTGCACACCTCGGGCACCGCGGGCAGCCGCAGGCCCAGCCGCGCGTACTCCGCGACCAGAAAGGCCCGGTCACAGCCGACGTTGTGGCCGACCAGCACCCGGCCGCGCAGCAGCGCCAGCAGCCGGGCGGCGATCGCGGAGAACCGCGGCGCCCCGCTCAGGTGCTCCGGCTCGATGCCGTGGATGTGGGTGGGGCCGACCGGTCCCTGCGGGTCGATCAGCGTGGTGAACTCGCCCTGCGGCACCAGGTCCGGGTCCAGCAGCAGCACCGCCAACTCCACCACCCGGTGCCGGTGCGAGGACGAGCCGGTCGCCTCCAAGTCCACGACGGCATAGCCGTACGAACCCTGACTCCGGCCCGGAAGCACGTGCCCACACTCCTCACGCATCGCCCCCGGGTGTACAAAACGCCCCTGATGGTAATCGAATACGCGGCTCCGTAGGCAATCCGCTCAAAATGCCCCGGGGTTCGTGCACGGATTCACGTGTCCGAGCGCCGGGTCGGGCGGCCGGGGCCGTGCGCCAGGTGAGGTGAGCGCCGGGTCGGGCCAGGTCGGGTCAGGTGGGCGCGGGGTCGGGCTCAGCGCCCGCTCAGGCCAGCGCCGCGCGCAGCCGCCGCTCGTCGACCCGCCAGAAGGTGTGCTGCTCGCCGTCGACCAGCACCACCGGGATCTGCTCCCAGTAGCGGTCGTACAACTCGGCGTCCTGGGTGATGTCCTGCTCGGCCACGGCCGCGCCCGTCTCCGCGGCGACCTTCTCGATCACGGCTCGGGCGTCGTCGCACAAGTGGCAGCCGGGCTTGCCGATCAAGGTCACCGTCTTCGGGGTCGTCGTCATACCCGCCATTGTGTCCCGCGCCGTTCACGCGCCCGCATCCCGGCCGCAGCCGACCCGCCCCCCGATCTGGTTATGCTCGCGACATGGCCGCTCTCAAATGGCTCACCCCCCGTAAGCAGTCCGCCACCGAGCGGAGCGTGCTGGCAGGAGAGGCCGCCGCGGAGGCCGCGCTCGGCAGCGAGGCGCGGTCCGGCGACGCGGCGGCCGAAACCGAGGAGCCGCAGTTCCCGGTGGCGGGCGACCCGCGGGCCGCCGCCTTCTTCGACCTCGACAACACCGTGATGCAGGGCGCCGCGCTCTTCCACTTCGGCCGCGGGCTGTACAAGCGGAAGTTCTTCGACAAGCGCGACCTGCTCCGGTTCGCCTGGCAGCAGGCGTACTTCCGGCTGGCCGGCTCCGAGGACCCCGAGCACATGCAGGACGCCCGCGACAGCGCGCTGTCCATCGTCAAGGGGCACCGGGTCGAGGAGCTGATGAGCATCGGCGAGGAGATCTACGACGAGTACATGGCCGGCAAGATCTGGCCCGGCACCCGCGCGCTCGCCCAGGCCCACCTCGACGCCGGGCAGCGGGTCTGGCTGGTCACGGCCGCGCCCGTGGAGACCGCCACGATCATCGCCCGCCGGCTCGGCCTGACCGGGGCGCTGGGCACCGTCGCCGAGTCCGTCGACGGCGTCTACACCGGCCGGCTGGTCGGCGAACCCCTGCACGGCCCGGCCAAGGCCGAGGCGGTACGGGCGCTGGCGACGGCCGAGGACCTCGACCTGTCGCGGTGCGCGGCCTACAGCGACTCCACCAACGACATCCCGATGCTCTCGCTGGTCGGACACCCGTACGCGGTCAACCCCGACAGCGCGCTGCGCAAGCACGCGCGGGCCGAGGGATGGCGGCTGCGCGACTACCGCACGGGGCGCAAGGCCGCGAAGATCGGGATTCCCGCGGCCGCCGGCATGGGCGCGGTGACCGGTGGGGTGCTGGCGGCGGTGGCCGTGCGCCGGCGCTACCGCTGACGGCGAGCCCGCACCAACCGCACCAACCCGCGCCGCCCGGCCCGACCGCGGAGACCCGGACCCCGCTCCCGTACGGCCCGCCGCCGTTCGACCCGCCCTCGTTCGACCCGCCCCCTCACGGTCCGCCCGCGTACGCCCCGGCGCGGCCGACCGCGGCCACCCCGCATGGCTCGCTCCGTCGAACACGCGGCTCGCTTCGCCGACTTCGACACGAGCACAACACGCGCTTCACACGAGCGCTTCACGACTGCAAGTGGTCAACTCGGGTGCCCTGTTCGATAATTGGTCGATCACGATTCCGCACAGGAAGTGCCGGAAACGGCGAATTCCACAACTCGGTGTAGCGTCGCCTGTACGAAGCGTTATTCTCCTCAGACGCATTCCGGTACCCACACGTCGCCACGACGGGTGAACGGTCCCGTACTGCACGTGATGGAAGTTCTGCCTCTGGGAGTCCCGTGTACCCACACGACGGGGTTGTCACCTCCGGCCTGGCTGCGCTGCGCGCTCTGGTCTCCGACCAGTTGCCGCGTGTCCCCGCGTTCGCCGTGCCCGCCCTCGCCACGTCCGGTCCCACCGTCCCCGGCTCGGCTTACGCCCTGGCCGAAGTCAGCACCGCCGCAGGCAGACGCACCCGCAACAGCAGCCCGCAGCGCGGCCAGAGCGCCGCCGACAAGGGCGCCCACGCCCGCCGGCCCGCGTCGGACACCGACAGCGGCCGCATGATGGACCTGGTCGAAGCCGCGCAGAGCGGCGAGACCGAGGCCTTCGGGCGGCTCTACGACCACTACAGCGACACCGTCTACCGGTACATCTACTACCGGGTCGGCTCCAAGGCCACCGCCGAGGACCTGACCAGCGAGACCTTTCTGCGCGCCCTGCGCCGTATCGGCACCTTCACCTGGCAGGGCCGCGACTTCGGCGCGTGGCTGGTCACGATCGCCCGCAACCTGGTCGCCGACCACTTCAAGTCGAGCAGGTTCCGACTCGAAGTGACCACCGGCGAAATGCTGGACGCCAACGAGGTGGCCCGCAGCCCCGAGGAATCGGTCCTGGAACAGCTCTCCAACGAGGCGCTGCTCACCGCCGTCCGCAAGCTCAACCCGCAGCAGCAGGAGTGCATCACCCTGCGCTTCCTGCAGGGCCTGTCGGTGGCCGAGACCGCCCGGGTGATGGGGAAGAACGAGGGCGCCATCAAGACGCTCCAGTACCGCGCGGTGCGCACCCTGGCCCGCCTGCTGCCCGAAGACGCCAGATGAGCACCGCGTACGGTTCACCCTGCCCGATCATCAGACCTGCGTAACCCAACCGGACCGGCACTCGTTGCAACACATGCAGACACTTCCGCGCCGCACGCCGCTCACCGTTTTTCACCCGATCGGGTGGACGGCCTGGGAGAGGGCAACCTTCCAGACGGCGGGAGGAGTCGAGTGTGGAGACGAGAGGAGGTGCCGCCCGTGATCGGACAGGCAACGGCACACCGTCGGGCGAACGCCTTCGCCCAGGCGGTCGAGGACGCCGGGCTTGACGGCGGCCGCGAGGAGACCACCGGTGGGCACGGCGCCGGTACCGGTACGGACGGCGGTGCCGACGGCCACGGGTCCGGTGCCCGCGGTTCCGGCGCGGGTGCCGGTACGGGCAGCCATGGCGAGCACGGCGGCCACGGCGGCGCGCACGGCTCCCATGCCGCCGACCGGCACGCCGACCCCGAGCAGGTCTCGATGGTCGCGCTCGCCGAGGTGCTCGGCCGGCGGCCCCGCCCCGCGATGGACCCCGAGCAGAAAACGGTGCAGCGCGCCCAGCTGATCGCCGCCATGGAGCAGGCCATCGCCGACGGCAGCTTCCGCGCCACCGCCCGGGTGCCCGAGCAACGCGGCGAGAGCCCCAGGCGAGCACCCGCGGCCGCGCTGCGCAAGCTCGCCCCACGCTCCCGGCTGTCACGCCGGATCGCGGTCGGCGGGCTCACCATGGGAGTCGCCGCCGGTGCCTTCGGCGGCGTCGCGGCGGCGAGCACCAACGCCCTGCCCGGTGACAGCCTCTACGGCCTCAAGCGCAGCATGGAGGACATCAAGCTGGACATGGCGGGCAGCGACTCCTCCCGGGGCAAGGTCTACCTCGACATGGCGTCCACCCGCATGCAGGAGGCCCGCCGGCTGATGGACCGCGGGCGCGGCGGCCAGCTCGACAGCGAGTCGGTCGGCGAGGTGCGCAAGGCGCTCTCCGGGATGCACCAGGAGGTGTCCGAGGGGCACCGCCTGCTCACCGCGGCCTACCAGAAGGACGGCTCGCTCCAGCCGATGGAGCTGCTGAACACCTTCGCGGAGAGCCACCGGCAGGGCTGGGCCGACCTGAGCGGCAAGCTGCCCAGCCAGCTCACCGACGTCTCCGACCAGGTGACCTCGCTCTTCGACGCCATAGACGCAGAGGTCGCGCCGCTGTCCCTGCCGCAGAAGGACCGCCCCGGCACACCCGCCACCCACGGCGCGGACGGCTCCGGGACCGGTCACGACGGCGGCATCCCCGGCAGCGGTCCCTCGGGCAGCCCGTCGGCGACGACCACGACGAAGGGCACCGCAGGCGAGGACAGCGGGCAGAGCCCCAGCCCCTCGCCCTCCGACAGCGCTCCCGACGGTCTCATCGGCGGCTCCGGCAAGCTGCTCGACACGCAGCCCACCCTCCCCGGCATCCCCGGGGCGACCCCGACGGAGACCCCCAGCTCGCCGCACCACTCCGTCGAGCTGCCCCCGCTGCTCCCCGGTCTCCTCCCCGGTCTCGGCCTGACCAGCAGCGACGACCAGGGCTGACGGCACGCATCACGGCACGCGTCGGGGGCGGACGGTCCACCCGGACCACCCGCCCCCGATCTCCGTGCGGCAGGCTCACATAGGGCTGCGCTCCCCTACGGCAGCCCTCAGAAGAACACCGACCGCCGCTCCACCAGCAGCTCGTACAGCGTGTGCTGGATGGTCTCGCGGACCTGGTCGGTCAGGTTGAAGACGAGCATCGGGTCGTCCGCGGCCTCCGGCGGATACGACTCCGTGGGGATCGGCTCGCCGAACTGGATCGTCCACTTGGTCGGCAGCGGAACCAGTCCGAGCGGGCCGAGCCAGGGGAAGGTCGGCGTGAGCGGGAAGTACGGGACGCCGAGGACGCGGGAGAGCGTGCGGGAGTTGCCCACCATCGGGTAGATCTCCTCCGCGCCCACCACCGAGCACGGCACGATCGGCACCTTCGTCTTCAGGGCCGTCGCCACGAACCCGCCCCGCCCGAACCTCTGGAGCTTGTACCGCTCGGAGAAGGGCTTCCCCAGGCCCTTGAAGCCCTCGGGCATCACCCCGACCACCTCGCCCCGCTCCAGCAGCAGTTGCGCGTCCTCCGAGCAGGCCAGGGTGTGCCCGGCCTTGCGCGCCAGCTCGTTGATGACCGGCAGCACGAACACCAGGTCCGCGGCCAGCAGCCGCAGGTGCCGCCCGGCCGGGTGGTGGTCGTGCACGGCGACCTGGGTCATCAGCGCGTCGAACGGCAGCGTCCCGGAGTGGTTCGACACCACCAGGGCGCCGCCCTCCGCGGGGATGTTCTCGATGCCCTTGACCTCGACCCGGAAGTACCCCTCGTACAGCGGGCGCAGCAGCGACAGCAGCACCTGGTCGGTGAGGTCGGCGTCGAAACCGAACTCGTCGACGTCGTAGTCCCCGGTCACCCGCCGGCGCAGGAACGACAGCCCGGCCGCGACCTTCCGCTCCCACGGCCCGCCGAGCAGCCGGTCGGCGACCGCGCCGAGCGCCGCGGCCAGCGGTGCGCCCTGATCGGACCCCGGGCCTCCGGAGTCGCCGGCACCGCTCGTGCCGGCCGCGGACCCCTCGGCCGCGGTGCCGCCGTGCGGGCCCTCCCCCGGCCCTGCCGGCTCCGACCCGTCCGCCTGCGCCGGAATCCCCGGGCCCTCCTCCGGTACGGCCGCCAGCGGCGCCTGGGCGCGTCCCTCGGCCGTCTGGCCCGCCCCCGGCGGGCCCGCCTTGCGCTCCCGGCTCCGCGACCGCCGCGCCCCGGCTCCTGCGCCACCACTGCCGCCACCACTGCCGCGGCGACGGGCGTCATCCCCGAACGGAATGACCTTCGCGTCCGTCATGGCTGCCGCTCCTTCTGCCGCTCCGGCCCCCGCATCGATCCCACGCCGTCCACCGCCGTCACCGCGTCCACCGCATCCGCCGTCACCGCGTCCACCGCCGCCACGTCCACCGTCATCGCGCCGGCTCTGTACGCCGCACCTTGGCCGCCACCTCGTCGACCGCGGCCGCCACCCGTGCGGGCGGCAGCAGGCCGGGCTGCCGGGTGCGGGCGAAGTCGTGGAACGTTTCCGCAGTGGTGAACGCGGCGTGGAAGCCCAGCGTCTCCCGCATCTGCCGGGTGTCGACCACCCGGCCGTGGGTGAGCAGCCGGATCTGCTCGCTGGAGAAGTCCGTCACGCCCGCGGTCCGCAGCATCCGGCCCACCCACGTCACCGCGGGCAGCAGCACCGGCACGGTCGGACGGCCCAGCCGCCGCGCGGTCTGCGACAGCAGCAGCACCCCGTCGCCCGCGATGTTGAACGTGCCGCTGTTGAGCGTCCCGCGCCGCGCCTCCGTGGCCGCGACCACCAGCACCTCGTTGACGTCGTCCTCGTGCACGAACTGCAACCTGGGGTCGTACCCGAACACGGTGGGCAGCACCGGCAGGTCGAAGAACTCCGCGAGCGGGGTGTCCGCCCGCGGGCCGAGGATGTTCGCGAACCGCAGCACCGCCACCGCCACGTCGGGCCGGCGCCGGGCGAAGCCGCGGACGTACCCCTCGACCTCGACCGCGTCCTTCGCGAAGCCGCCGCTGGGCAGCGACTTGACCGGGGTGGTCTCGCTGAACACCGCCGGGTCGCGCGGCGCGGAACCGTAGACGCTCGTGGTGGACTTCACCACCAGCCGCCGGACGGTCGGCGCCTTCTGGCACGCGCCCAGCAGCTGCATCGTGCCGATGACGTTGGTCTCCTTGGCCTGGGTGCGGCCGCCGGAGCCCAGCGGGGTGCCGCTGACGTCCAGGTGCACCACGGTGTCCACGGAGTGCCGCGCCAGCACCTTGCCGATCATCGGCTGCCGAATGTCGGCCCGCACGAACTGCGCGTCCCCCAGGTCGTGCTCCGGCGGCACCGCGTCGACCGCGACCACCCGGTCGACCTCGGGCTCACGCTGCACACGCCGGACGAACCGCCCGCTGAGCTGCCGCGCGACTCCGGTGACGAGCACCACCTTGCCCACGTTCAGCGCCTTCCTCGGGGAATGCTGTCACCGTACCCCGCCGCTGTTGCGCGACGGTGACGAAACGCCCCCGCGCCCCGACCGGCCCCCGTACATGCCACTGCCCCCTTCGACCACCCTGAATCAGGCGGAGGAAGGGGGCAGGAGAGCGGCAAAAAGCTCGCTTACTTCTTGTTACGGCGCTGAACACGCGTCCGCTTCAGAAGCTTGCGGTGCTTCTTCTTCGCCATACGCTTACGCCGCTTCTTGATGACAGAGCCCACGACAACCCTCGCTTCGGTTTCACTCGGTGCGGGGCGTCCGAGCCCACACGACCTACGTCGGCCAAGCCTACCCGCCCCGAGCGGACGAACGTAATCGAGGCCCACGCGGTCCGTCACCGGCCCGTTACCGGGCCGCCTCGGGCAGCTCAGGCAGACTCCACCCCCACATAGGATTCCCGCAGGTACTCGTGCACGGCCTGCTCCGGAACCCGGAAGGACCGACCCACGCGAATCGCCGGCAGATGACCGCTGTGCACCAGCCGGTACACGGTCATCTTCGACACCCTCATTACCGCCGCGACTTCGGCGACGGTGAGGAACACGACCTCGTTGAGAGGCCGACTTTCAGTTACAGCCATGACACACCTGAACCTTCCGCACATGACGGCCACCGGCTTCCCCTCCGGCGACTCCAAACAGGCATGTGCGCTCCCCCTCAGATTAGGGGCGGATGATGCGAGTGGGGAAGAGGAGTTGCGAAGGGTTGACTACTGTGCGAGCCACGCACTCTTCAACACGTAGCGGGTGACCGGCCGGTAGTAGTCCGAGCGAGCGGTGTCGTCGAGTGGTACGGCCACCGACACCCTGCCCTCCGCTTCCGCGACGAAAACCGCGGGGTCGTCGCAGTCCCCCAGGCCGATCGCCTCGATGCCCAACTGCCCTGCCCCGCAGACGAATCCATGGTCTCCGACCACCAGTTTCGGCAATATCCCGGTCTGTTCGGCAGCCGCCGCGAGCGCCGCCCGGACCGGCAGCGGCGAGTGCGTGTGCGCCCCGCGCTCCGCCCCCTCCGAACGCACCAGAGCCACCCCTCCGACGTAGCCGAGGCGGTGTGCGCGTACGCCGAAGTGTGTGGACATACGCATGCAGCGAGCGTAGGGCGGGGTGAGCACTTGGCACCCGGCCGCCGACAGAGCGGCGGCCAAAGTTGCGTAGAAACCAAGGAGGCGATGTGGATGTCCTGTGCCCAACAGGACGGGTACGCGGTCGTGCGCCGCCCGTGCCAGGCGTTCCGCGAAGGCGTCCAGCGCCGCCACCGTGCGGTCCGGATCGATCGCGTCCGGCCCCGACGTCTGCCCCGGATCGGCCGACACCCCGCACCGGTCGGCCATCAACCGCAGCAACTCCGCCCGCCCCCACTCGCCGTCGGGTTCCAGCCCGCAGGTCTGCCGAGGATCACGCGCCGCGAACAGCCCGTAGTTCACCAGGCTCTGCTCCCGCGCGGTGCCCACCCGGCCCGCGAGCCCCACCGCCACCAGATGTGCGCGCAGCGCACCCACACTCACCACCCGGCCGATCCTGCCCACGTCGTGCGCCCGGCGCATGACGAACCCTCCGAAATCACTCCCACGGGTGGGGCGCCGGGTCCCGGCACCGGGCCGCGACCGCGGCTACGGCAGCAGCCCGTGCAGCGGGAAGACCGCCCGCCGCGTCGCCAGCACCGCCTGGTCCAGCCGCGACGCCGGGTCGTACCCGCCGTCGTCGAACTCCGTCCAGCGCGCCGCCGCCCCGTCCGTCATCCGCGCCGACACCGACGTCCGGGTCAGCGCGTACGCCTGCTCCTGCCACTCCTGCGGCACGAGCGTCTGCGGCGCGACCGGCGTCCCCGCCGCGATCGCCACCAGATGCGTCCACGCCCGCGGCACCACGTCCGCCACGGCGTAACCGCCGCCGCCCAGCGCCAACCAGCGCCCCTGCGCGTGCTCGTGCGCCAGCCGGTGGCACGCCTCCGCGACCACCCGCTGCGCGTCGAGCGACACCGCGAGATGCGCCAGCGGGTCCTCCACATGGGTGTCCACGCCGTGCTGCGACACCAGCACCTGCGGCCGGAACGCCGCCACCAACTCCGGCACCACCGCGTGGAACGCCCGCAGCCAGCCCGCGTCCCCGGTCCCGGCCGGCAGCGCCACGTTCACCGCGCCGCCCTCCGCCGCCGCCCCGCCGGTCTCCTCCGGCCACCCGCTGGCATACGGGAAGAGCGTGCGCGGCGTCTCGTGCAGCGAGATCGTCAGCACCCGCGGATCGTCCCAGAACACCGTCTGCACGCCATCCCCGTGATGTACGTCCGTGTCCACGTACACCACCCGCTCCGCGCCCAACTCCAGCAGCCGC
The DNA here is from genome assembly GCF_044744625.1 of Streptomyces sp. NPDC087270. Classification (NCBI taxonomy): domain Bacteria; kingdom Bacillati; phylum Actinomycetota; class Actinomycetes; order Kitasatosporales; family Streptomycetaceae; genus Streptomyces; species Streptomyces sp. NPDC087270. The sequence goes on along the minus strand of NZ_JBIUYR010000010.1, from coordinate 2,949 downwards.
GCCACCGCGAGCGCCGCGTCGTTGTAGACGCAGAAGCCCGCCGCCTGGCCCGGCATCGCGTGGTGCAGCCCGCCGGCGAAGTTCACCGCGTGCTCGACCTCGCCCCGCCACACCGCCTCGGCCGCACCCACCGACTGCCCCGCGATCAGCGCGGACGCGTCGTGCATCGCGGCGAACGCCGGGTTGTCGACGCTGCCGATCCCGTACCCCGCCTCCGCGCCGGCCTGCGCGGCCCGCGGGTCCGCCGAGGCCCGGCGCACGGCCGCCAGGTAGTCCGCCCGGTGCACCAGTTCCAACGTCGAGTCCCCGGCCGGCGGCGCCGCCACCACCTTCAACCCCGCGTCCAGGCCGAACGCCCGCACCAGGGCCCAGGTCAGCTTGAGCCGCACGGGGTCCATCGGGTGCCCGGCCCCGAAGTCGTACGCCGTCTCCTGGTCATCCCACATCAACTGTGCGCGGCCGCTCATGGCCGACACCGTACCCGGCGGGCCCGGCCGCGAATGACCGCGCGTACACCAGCGTCGCCGCCACCAGCACCATCGGTACGACCATGGCGCCGCGGTAGCTCCACGCGTCGCCGAGCGCGCCCACCAGCGGCGACCCGACCAGGAACCCGACGTAGTTGAAGATGTTCAGCCGTGCGATCGCCGTGTCCGACGCGTCGGGGAACATCCGCCCGGCCGCGGCGAAGGTCTGCGGCACGACCACGCACAACCCGAGCCCGAGCAGCATGAAGCCGAGCATGCCCACCCAGGGCCCCGGCGCCACCGCCACCACCGCGAACCCGGCCACCGCCCCCACGGTGCCCAGCCGCACTACCGCGACCGCCCCGAACCGCCGCACCCCGAGGTCACCGACCGACCGCCCGATCAGCGTCGTCACCATGTACACCGCGTACGGCACCGTGGAGAGCTGGTCCGAACTGTGCAGGGTGTCCTGCAAGTACTTCGCGCTCCAGTTGGAGACCGTCGAGTCGCCGATGTACGCGAACGCCATCACCAGGCACAGCGGCAGCAGCATCCGCATGGCGACCTGCTGGACGGCCCGGGGCACGGCCGGGTACGCGCCGGCCGGGTCGGACGCGGCGGACACCCCGGACACCCCGGACGCGGCTGGAAGGCCCGCGGTCGCCGACGCGGGCGGCTCGGGGCCGTACGGCACCGCCAGGCCCTCACCGGCCGCGCCACGGGCACCGTCGGGCGCCTGGGCGCCCTGGGCACCGGAGGCGGCGGCCACGGCCGCGTCGTCGGGCTGCTGGTCGCGGTACCAGCGGCTCGCGGTCAGTGCCAGCGGGATCAGCACCAGCGCCGCGGGCGCGTACAGCGAGAACAGCGCGAAGTGCCAGTGCGCGCCCGACCAGGCCAGTGACGCCCCCACGATGCCGCCCAGGCTGTAGGCGGCGTGGAAACCCAGCATGATGCTCTGCCCCCAGGCCCGTTGGAGGCTCACGCCCAGCATGTTCATGGACGCGTCGAGCCCGCCGACGCACACCCCGAACAGCGCCAACGTCACCGCCGCCACCCACAGCCGGTCCCCGGCACCCAGGCCGGCCAGCACCAGCCCCACCGTCGGCTGCACCCAGCGCAGCACCACGCTCGGCCGTACCCGCTTCACCAGCTGCTCGGTCAGCACGCTCCCGATGCCCGCCAGGATCGGCACGGCCGCCAGGAACACCGGCAGCAGCCCGTCGCTGATCCCGTAGCGGTCCTGGATCGCGGGGATACGGGTCACGAGCAACGCGAACAGCACGCCCTGCGCGAAGAAGCTGACCGCGAGGGCGGCTCGGCCTTGCCGCAGGGCCTGCGGGCGAGCGACATCCATAAGCGAGCAGGCTAAGCGCGAAAGCTACGGATGAGTAGGGGCCGGGGAAACGATTCCTCGCCGAGTGCGGTGCGGACCGCCGCGCCTGCCGCCGCCCGCGCCGCCGGAACGGTCAGCCGGACAGCAGGCCGGGGAGCTCCGCCATGGTGTGGAAGAGCGCCGTCGCCCCCACGAGCTTCTCGGCCGGCGTCATCGCGGTGTACCCGTACACGTCCATCCTGGCCGCGAGCGCCGCCGCCACACCCAGCCGGCTGTCCTCCACCACGGCACACCGGTCGGGGGCGACCCCCATCTCACGTGCGGCGTGCAGGAACAGGTCGGGCGCCGGCTTGCCACGCCCCACGTCCTGCGCGGAGAAGATCCGCTCCTCCCCGAACCGTGCGTACAGCCCGGTCTTCCGCAGGGCGACCCGAATCCGTTCATGCCCCCCGGACGACGCCAGGCAGTACGGCACCCCTTCCGCCGCCAGCTTCTCCAGGACGACCGCCACGCCGTCCACCGGCTCCAGCTCCCGCTCGAACGCGGCGAAGACCTGCGCGTGATAGGCCGCGTCGAAGTCGGCAGGCAACTCCGCACCCGACCGCTCGCGCACCACATCGTGGATACGGTGCGGTGCGGCTCCCATGAAGTCGCGGAGGGAGTCCTCGTAGGTGGTGGGGTGTCCGGCCGCGGTGAGGCAGTCCGCGAGGATGCGGTTGGAGATCGGCTCGCTGTCCACCAGGACGCCGTCGTTGTCGAAGATCACCAGGTCGTACTGCACGGGCTCACCGTACAGGGGTGCTGAACGCAAAAAAGCTCGGGTCCCCCGAATTAATCGGGGGACCCGAGCTGAAAAATTGTTCGGCGGTGTCCTACTCTCCCACAGGGTCCCCCCTGCAGTACCATCGGCGCTGAAAGGCTTAGCTTCCGGGTTCGGAATGTAACCGGGCGTTTCCCTAACGCTATGACCACCGAAACACTATGAAACTGTCCCACACACCAACCCAGCCCTACAGCTAGACGGGTGTGTGGTTGCTGGTTGTTTCAGAACTACACAGTGGACGCGAGCACACATGGACAAGCCCTCGGCCTATTAGTACCGGTCAGCTCCACCCCTCACGAGGCTTCCACATCCGGCCTATCAACCCA